>CAYMFU010000335.1:0-21505 GCA_964389805.1 uncultured Roseivirgaceae bacterium
GTACCGATCTGAAAACTTCTATCAGAATATGCTTTTTCTTCATGTGGTGTGCCGTCAAAAGCTTTTGGATCTTCATAGGTGATTGGGATCCTAAGAGCAGCACCGGGAATGAAAGGGCAGTTTCGATCTGCATCTGAACACGTCATTATAGCACAGAAATCCTTCTGAGGATTCGATGCATCATCATATTTCTTAGAAAACACCTGCAAAGGAACCTGGTTCAATGCGTAACTTACACTGTATATTGGGTTTTGGAGATTTCCATCAGATTTAATATCAAACCCTACCTCTTTCATAGCCTTAACTGCATTTGGATTAAAAGCTGTTGCTTCAGTACCCCCTGAAAAGGTTTGAATTCCTTCCACGCCAAAAAAAGAGGCGGCAGCCTGTGCCCAGATCTGCCCCATATGACTTCTGCGGGAATTGTGGGTACATATAAAGGTCAGTCTCGCAATGCCATTCCTGAATAGCTGGTCAGAAATAAATTCCGCTACCTTATCAAGGACCTTCTTCCTTTCTTCAGGAATATCCTTAAAATATGCCATAAAAGATCCGGCATACTCTTGTAATGCCGGATTTAACTTGCCTTTACTCATATTTTATTCTGTATATTTTATTTTGCAGGAAAAACAATAATCAATCCCATGTTATTTCTCTGCGTTTAATGTAATGCTGAAGATCCCTTTAAACGATTTCTTAAAGTTTTCCACTTCCTCAGGACTGAAATATTTCAAATAAATGGCATCATCCAGCTCCATTTTTTTCTGCTTTTGAATTACCAGGTTTTTAAATCCGGCTTTCCTGACTACACCGAGGTATTCCTCCTTTTGTAAGGCTCCGGAAACACATCCCGCATACATTGCCGCATCATGCCTCAAACCCTCCGGTATTTCTCCCTCGAGTACAATATCGGAAATACTAAAATGCCCGCCATTTTTCAAAATTCTATGGGTTTCCCTGAAAGCTTTTTCCTTATTGGGAACCAGGTTCATTACACAATTGCTGACCACCACATCTGCGGTATTATCAGGAAGAGGTATGTTTTCAATTTCTCCCAGGACGAATTCAACATTTGAATATCCAAGCTTTTTTACATTTGCTTTTGCCTTGGCCAGCATGGCTTCTGTAAAATCCAGGCCGATAATCCGGCCCCTATCTCCAGTAAGTGCCCTGGCTACAAAACAATCGTTCCCTGCACCTGATCCCAGGTCCACAACAGTATCTCCTTTATGTATTTGGGCATACTGTGTAGGTATTCCACACCCCAATTGAAGGTCTGCTTCAGGGTTATAACCTTTCAGGTTCGCATAATCTTCTGCAAGAACTGAATAATCCTTTTCTTCACTACTGCTGCAGCAACTGGTGGAAGATGTTGCTATTTCCTTTTCTTCATCGTCTCCACAACAAGTGGAGGATGAAGTTGAACGCTCCTTTTCCTCCTCGCCTCCACAGCAACTGCTTGATCCAGTTGATCTTTTAGCGATATCACCATACTTTTCCTTTACGATGCTCTTTAATTCTTCTGCTGTACGCATGATTTTATAATTTAATATATAATTATTTTGTTCGTTTATTTAACAACATGACCTCGAGGAATCATACAGGGTGAAAAGTTCAGTAAAAGTTTCTTTTACTTCATCCCATACCGATTCATTGATGCAATAACAAACCCTGGGTCCCTCTATTTCTCCTTTTATTAGTCCTATATTCCTAAGCTCCTTCAGGTGTTGAGAAATAGTCGGTTGTGAAAGACCTACCACATCTACCAGATCATTAACTATACAGGCTTTGGAACCGATCAGGTGCTTTAAAATGGTTAACCTGGCCGGATGGGCGAATGCCTTTGCCAAAAGTGCTGTTTTATTTATGTCATCACTGAATATATCTGATCGTGTAATTCCCATAGTAATATTCCTTTATTGCAATATTACGATTAATATTTTTGAATGTTACAGGAATTATGCTTTTTTTCAATAAATTATCAATAGGTAACGATCAATTCGAATACATCAACACCCACCGTATAATCTACATGGATAACACGCCCCTGATCATCATATGAATAGGTGTAGGGAATGGTCCTTTCAAATGACTGCGATGGAAGTTCATACTTATATGAACCGGGATTATTATTCATAAACAAAGCATCGGGCAGTATGCCTGATCTAAAGGAACCTAAGGTTTCGCCTACATAATGGAACCACCAGATGCTTCTGAACATATTCGTCAGGTTATCAAATAAGGAAAAAGTATGTTTTGTCAGGTTTTGGTTAGAAATATTAAATTGTCCTATTCCAGTTAGGTTGCCCCCTGAGGTGCTGATAGCCAGTGCACCGATGGTTACAATCTGGTTGCTATTATCGTATTGCTTTAACTCCCCGCTAATGGGTTCGTCTCCATCGTACACAAGATCAATCCAGATTCCATTATCGTCGATAATCTTAACCAGCTTATCTCCATCCCACTCAAACCGTTTATTCCCAGCTTCGGTTACTTTGCCATTGGAATCATATGTTGCTGTATAGGATTTATCGACACTCAAACCGGATATCGTAGCCTGCTTTAATTGGCCTTCGTTATAAGAAAAATTATAAGTGATCGTATCCTGGCGGGCTATATTTACCATCTTCATTTCCATGATCTTATAATTGACCACAGCAGGATCATCATCCCCGCATGAACTGAAATTAAAAATCAAGGCGATTAAGGCTAATAAAGTAAGTAGATTTCTCATAAGCTTATATTTGATACCAATATAACAATTTATCAGCCATAATGATTCGAATTACTCCGTGAAATTTTCTCCATCGAAATGGACAATCTGTTGCCTTTCTCTGTTCACATGAAGCTTTGTTACATCCGGCCTTGAATAATGCCCGGCCGGATCAAAATTATGCCTTTCCATACGAACCTGTTTGTGATCAATTTCAGCTACTTTCAACATTTCTTCTCCAATCATGGGCTCGACAATCCATTCCCCGTCAGGAGCTGCCAGACATGAACCTCCATCTGCAAGCATATCCGGGCTATTTGACATAATCAGATCAGAGTGAGGCATATCTTCCTGAATATCCTTTTTCCCCATGAGTCCGGAAACTGAAATCACATAGGACCTGGACTCTTTGGCAATAAACTTTGTAATATCTTCTGTATTTCTCTTGCTTCCCGGCCAAATTGCTACATGCAGATCTTCACCCATACCGTACAGAGCTGTTCTTGATAATGGCATCCAATTCTCCCAGCAATTCAATCCTCCCACCGTAAAAGCACCTAGTTTATGTACCCTGAGGCCATGCCCATCACCTGGCGACCATACCAGTCGCTCTTCGTAGGTTGGTATCAATTTACGATGCACAGACTGGACAACTCCTTCCTTATCGATATATACCAGGGAGCAATACAGGCTATGTCCCCCACGGTTCGCCGCCTTCTCAATGGTCCCAAGAACGACCGAGGTTTCTTTCTCTTTAGCAATTGAACAAATAGATACAAGGTCATCCGAGTGTGGATCAATAGCTTGTGACAGATAGTGAGCAAATATCTCCTTCTGGATTGATGAATTAAATTTGGCCCCCACTGTCAGTTCCACCCAGAAAGGATAGCCGGGCAACAGCGCTTCACCAAAAACCACCAGGTCACAATTCTGCTTACCCGCATCAGATATGTATGAAACAATTTTTTCAGTGGTCTTCTCTTTATTCAGCCATACCGGTGCGATCTGTGCCAGACCGATCTTCAATAGGTCATTTGTCATATTTTTCAAAAATCAGCCTGTAATTTAAAAAAATGCTGTTAAAATGTGAACCAATTCACCTTAAACAATCAGTTGGCTATTCTTCCTCTATCACATAGGATAGCTCCTCCAGGTACCACATGTCTTTCGATTTTTTCGTTCTTATAAGAGGGATGAACTTATTGTTTATTTCCTTGAATGCTTCGGGATACATGTCGTTAAACTTCTTATCGTGCTCCCAGTAATCGTGCCTGTCCTTTCCATATATCCAGGCAATCATACAAGGTGATTCATAACCCAGTTCGCCATAACCAAAGTTCCAGGCATTATCATGGTTTTTGGATTTCAAGATTTCCACGGCTTCCTTCACCAAAGCTTCAGCTTCTTCTTTAGCACCCGGGAAGAGATAAAACTCCTGCCAGTATACGAATTTTCCTTCACCTTCAGCAATACGGGAATTTTCAGGCATATAATTTAATTCAACCTTGGTATTCATCGTAAAGGAATAGTTTGTGATCTTGGTCTTTCTAAACTTATTCAATTTCTCCTGATCCCAGCCTTCGAGCATTTCCAGCCATGCCTTATTCATTTTGTCAATATCATCTAGGGATTT
This sequence comes from uncultured Roseivirgaceae bacterium, assembly GCA_964389805.1. Taxonomy (GTDB): domain Bacteria; phylum Bacteroidota; class Bacteroidia; order Cytophagales; family Cyclobacteriaceae; genus JAGTVG01. The sequence continues at coordinate 4,347 of CAYMFU010000335.1, forward strand.
CATGGGGGTCCAGAGCTGATATTTGAAATCACCTGTTGTAAAGGTAAAAAACGGATACGCAAATTGCTTTTCTTTACAGAGATCAACAATTTCTTTGGCCAATTCCCAATAAGACTCAAGGCGGTCGGGAGATACGATCTCTTCATAACAATAAAAGATCTGATCTTCTTCCTCCTGGGCATTAGCAACATACCCAAAGGAGAAAAGAATTAAAATAGTTAAAAGGATGGTTAATCTTTTCATAATTAAATGGTTTGGTATGAATTAATAACATCCCTTATGCAATTTAAGTTCCTCACACTCCAATAGATATCTTAATGCCTTTACATGATTTAATGGAGCCTGACTTTCTAAACAAAAAATTATAGAATAGCTGAAGTATATATGTTACACAACGATATTATAAACCGGAATGTCTGACAGAATTTGTCCTAAAATGCAAACGACCTAATGTGCATTGATGTCGTGCAACATCTGCATGGAATGGATGACTGTTTTAAATATCTCATGTGTATATTCCTGGATGGCCTTAGGGCTGCCGGGCATAGTATAGGCCAGACTCTTGTCGATCACTCCGGCAACTCCACGGCTTAGTAATGCATTAGGCTTTTCCATGCCGTATTTAACCCGTATCAATTCCATGATGCCCGGAATTTCCTTATCCAGCATTGGTTTTATTACATCCGGGGTGATATCCCTTGGCCCAATTCCTGTTCCTCCTGTAGTAAAAATGATATCCACATTCTTATCCAGGCCTTTTTCAATTTCCCTGGTAAGTACTGAACCATCATCAGGAATAATAATATTCTCAATATCATGTTTTCGGTTATTTTTCTCAAAGAACTCCCTGGTGAGGCAATTGATCCTGGGTCCGCTCCGGTCTTCGTAAAATCCCTGGCTTGCCCGGTCGCTCAGTGTAATTATTTTAACTTTAAAGATCCTTGGAACATAGTTCAAAAGGTCCCCCGGCTTTAACATTCCTTCTTTTTTGACCCGAAGAAAAATACCTTCCTTGGGCATCACACAATTTCCCACCTCTTTGTAAATGCTGCACCCGGCCCCATGACACTTTTTCCCTATCTGAGTTACTTCCAATGCCACTTCTTCATTGCTGAAATAATCAAATACCCCACTTTTAAATACTTCCATCCCATTTGAGGTAATATTCTCGGCAAAATCGCCAAATGCATAATCACGTGCTGAATCTTTTGAGAATTTTTGGATGCTTTCTACCCCAAGCATACTGACCTGCCTGTGCCAGGGCCCCTGATGAGCATCATCAGCGATACCAGTATTGGTCAATCGAATTGATTCCACCGGTTTTTTTACAATTCCTTTTCTTTCTGAAATATTTACAGAATCAACTTTTATATTCTTATACATCGATATCAACTTTTGTCTTTTCAATCAGTGTGATCTCCCCAATCTTCATTGCTTTATCTACAGCCTTACACATATCATATATTGTTAGCAAGGCTACACTCACACCCGTTAAAGCTTCCATTTCGACCCCAGTCTGTCCCGTAGTCTTAACGGTGGCCTCAACCGCAACACCATCTCTCTCAACTGTGGCTTTTACTTCTACTTTGGATAATAATAATGGATGGCACAATGGGATCAATGAAGAGGTGTTCTTTGCTCCCTGAATGCCTGCAATCTCGGCAACACTCAGCACATCGCCTTTTTTAATCATATTTGAGTTGATCAAATCGAGGGTCTCCGGATTTACAAAAATCTTCCCCTCAGCCTTCGCTACCCTTAGTTGCATAGGTTTATGGCCAACATCTACCATATTGGCCCTGCCCGTTTCATCAATATGACTTAATTTCTTTTCTGACATGGTCACCCTCCGATATTATAAAAGTTATTTACATTGTTTAAAGAACCTCTTTTAGGTTTATTCCCAACAGCTAATTCCAGAGCCTTCGCACAACCATATTCCCTGATGTTATATCCCACTTCACTGAACAGGCAGGGCTTCAAAAAACCGTCAGAGGTTAATCTTAAGCGGTTACAAATGTGACATTTACCGCCATCCCCACCTTTTACGACAGAAAAAACACCTGACTCAAGGTCCATCTCCTTTATGAACCTCACCTGCATACCATTCTTCTCTCCAAATTCTTTAACAGCCATAGCATTCTGATCTATTCCTTTATCATTTATCACACAATTTATCTTTACGGGATTTAATCCTGCACTGGACGCAGCCCGGATACCGTCCAGAACATTCTCTAATTTGCCTACGCGGGTGATGTATTGAAAATTCCCTGCGTCAAGGCTATCCAGACTGATGTTCACCCTATCGAGACCGGCATTTGCCAGATCTTCAGCGTAACGGCTTAGTAATACTCCATTGGTCGTCATTCCAAGATCTTTAATACCTGGAATAGAGGCAATCATTTCCACAAGTTGTACAATTCCTTTTCTCATAAGCGGTTCCCCTCCAGTTAACCGAACCTTATGGATCCCTGAACTGACCGCCACCTGTACAAATTCATAGATCTCTTCAAATGATAAGATCTCCTTTGAAGACAGGAATTTTATGCCTTTCTCAGGCATGCAATACCTGCAACGAAGATTACATCTATCGGTAACCGAGATTCTCAGATAATTGATCTGTCGTTTAAAGGGGTCTAACATATACCAGTTCTTTCTTTTTAATCAGACTTGTGTTTTCAGGGATCTCCAATATACCATCCGCCAATGAATAAGATGCCAGGTGCCCTGAACCGTGATATTCGAGAGGGTATACCACTCCAGATTCTATCTTTACCGGCACAAAAAAGCGCAGGGGTAAAGTCTTTACCTGTAGATCCTTACCCAACTCCATTTTTATTCTTCCGTCTAATACCTCTGCGCCCATTAATTTCAGCAAAAACGGCTTTATAACAACTTCAAATTGCACGAAAGCAGAAACCGGATTTCCAGGCAATCCAAATACATATTTCTGATCACGGGCCGCAAAAAGCAATGGCTTCCCTGGTCTGACCTTCATTTTATGAAGTTTAATGTCAAATCCAAGGTTGGATAATACGCCAGGGACAAAATCATAATCCCCCATGGAAACACCTCCTGAAACCAACAATACATCGAGGTCATTGAGATTTGATTCTATGATCTCCCTCAGGGATTGTTCATTATCCTTAACAATCCCAAGATCTTTGGCTGCAATCATAAGGGATCGTAACTGCGATATGAGCTGGGGCCCATTGCTATTCCTTATTCCTGAAGATGAAGGCAATTTGACAGAATCCACGAGTTCAGATCCGGTAGACAATACGCCAACCTTTGGTAGACAATACACTTCAGGATCAACACACCCCGTCATGGCAAGCAATCCAATGTGTTGACTTCTTAATCTTGTTCCCTTTTCTATAAGCACATCTCCCCTGGAGAGGTCCTCTCCTTTTCTTCTGATATTATTAACATTTCCCGTGACAGTAAATTCAACCCTATTGTCGTGTAATAACACAGTATCCTCAACTTTAACCACACAATCAGCGCCGCTTGGTATTTCTGCTCCAGTCATTATTTTCGCACATGATCCTTCCCTTATTTCTTTTTCAGGGGATATCCCAGCCGGGATCTCCTCAATTACTTCCAATTTTTTATCCAGATCCTGATTCCTGCAGGCATATCCATCCATGGCAGAGCGATCAAAGGGAGGCATATCCGCATCAGATCTGACGTCTGAAGCCAGAATCCGACCACACACCTCATCCAGATTTACCTTTTCTTTCTGCCCAGTTTTGGCGAAGGATTGTATTAGTTGATATGCTTCTTCAAATCCTATCATATTAATTACTCAATTCCCAGTTGCCATTCTTAAACCTTATCCTGTTTATTAATTGATCAAAGTGCTCGAAACGGGTCTCCATTCTTTCATTTTTACTTCTTCCAGCTTTTTTTAAATCCATACCTCCATGATTTGTTACCAATATGGAAAGTCCGGGTTTTAACATATCTTCAAGGCCCCCGGACTCAACCACCACAGGTACATCGCTGTTTATCAGTTCAGATAGTTTCTTCCAGGCATCGTTCAAATGATCGTCCCTGGTCTGGATATAAAAAACCTGATCGGCCCCGGCAGCAAGCATTTTGGAGCTGTCTTTCCCACTGTCTTTTCTATCTTCTTTATATAAAGAATAAGCACCTGGTTTTTCGGTAAGAGGCATAGGATAATCCACGGGGTGGAAATGCGGAGAAATTTTTACTGCAGTTAATCTTTGGTCCCGGCCAAATTTATGAATGATGCCGCATGCCAGGGAAGTCTTGCCCACATTTCTACCTGTACCGGAGATGGTCAGAATATTGGAGTGATAGGACTTTTGTGTTTTACCCATAGTATACCTTTCATTATACAAAATGTACGAATTGGAATATTGATCAAGATATACTACGTTGATATATCCTCCTTTCCAATTCGTTTCCTGCCAAAGCAGGATCCTCGGGAGGCTGAACCGTTTCCAGATCAACCCATCGGCCAGAAATTCTTAGGTAAAGGTCCCTTAGAAAAAATGGCTCGGAGATATAACTTGTACAAAGTTAAAAAAAAAGGTTATTGTGATATATGATATATGTCATTAAATGAACAACAAAAAATCCCGCCTTGTAGAGCTTATGCTCATCAAGGTGGGATTTTGAAATATATTTTATTGACTATTAGTGCCTAGCCGTTCAGTCGATCAAGTACTGCCATTACCTCCCTGACATGTCCTTCTGATGTTTTCAGAAGTGCCTTCTCATCATCATTCAATTTGAGTTCTATGATCTCTTCCACCCCATTCTTGCCGAGGATGACTGGTACGCCCAGGTAACAATTGTCAATACCATATTCACCTTGCAGCTGTATGCATACTGGAAATACCCTTCTCTGGTCACGGACGATAGCTTCAGCCATTTGTGAAGCAGCTGCACCAGGTGCATACCATGCAGAAGTGCCCATCAATTTCACCAATTCGCCACCTCCAGCTTTTGTCCGCTGAACTATTGCAGCCAGGGTGTCTTTATCGATCAGATCCGTAACAGGAATACCGGCAACGGTAGTATATCTTGGCAGCGGAACCATAGTGTCACCATGACCTCCCATGATCATAGCTTGTATATCCTTGGAAGATACATTCAGAGCTTCAGCTAAAAATGCTCTGTATCGCGCTGTATCAAGGATACCGGCCATACCTATTACTTTTGTCCGAGGCATTTTAGATACAAGATGTGCCTGATAAGTCATTACATCCAGTGGATTGGAAACAACGATAATGATGGCTTCTGGAGAATGCTTGATTACATTCTCAGTAACACTTTTTACTATTCCCGCATTAGTTTCTATTAAGTCATCACGACTCATTCCAGGTTTTCTGGGTAATCCTGAAGTTATAATAACCACTTCTGAACCAGCAGTTTTACTATAATCATTAGTTACACCCATGGTACGGGTGTCGTACAAATTGACAGGGGCTTTCTGCCATATATCAAGCCCTTTGCCCTCAGCTAACCCTTCTTTGATGTCAACAATGACAACTTCATTGGCGATTTCACGATAAGCCAATACATCGGCTGATGTGGCCCCAACATTTCCAGCACCAACTACAGTAATTTTCATGATCAGTATATTTAAAAGTTCAAAATAATTATAAAAATAGTAATTCAAATTTAGCCAATTATGCCTTAATTATCCAGGTAAAGAGCCAGGAATTGAGAACAATTATGAACTATATGGCAACTATTTCTGGAAGGTATCCGATAAATTAAAAAATCCCAGGGAAGAGCGGTATGTATCAAATATTTTTTTATTGAAGTCATTGTATAATTCAGCTATGCTGGTCATCATATTCCCTTTGATTCTCGGCCGGCTTTCGAATATCTCCATGATGTTCACTTTAGGCAGGACATACAACTCGGATATCTCGCTAATGACAATGGCGGTATACATCCTTGAACTTAGATCAAGAAATGCATTATGACCAAAAAATCCACCTGATTTCAGGATCATTAAGACTTCAAATTGATCATTAATATCAATGTTAAGAGTAACTTTCCCGCTTTTTACTATATAGAAAGCATTGCTTGGGTCATTTCGAAAGAAGACAGCTTCATCCTCTTTGTATTGCCGTAAATGAAGATACGGAAGGAATAAAGCCATCTCTTCATAATTCAGCTTCTCAAAGGGTTTCACTTTGGAGAGTGACCTGAAAAGGTTTAGTTCCTTTGCTGTATATATTTTCTTAAACGGATTAATCATCCAATTCCTGATATATGATCTTTAAAATTCTTTTGGTTTTGCTGTTAATTTTGAACCGGTCATCAATCCGGTGCCCGGCCACCCAGACAATTGAGTCTTTTGAAAGCAAGACCATTATTCTTTTTTTCAAGTTTAATGGAATTTTCTTATCTATCATAAAATCGCTTAGCTTTTTTTTGCCTTTCATGCCAAAGGGTATAAACCAGTCCCCTTTATTCCAGTTCCGTAAAACAAGAGGATAACTCAGTTTATCCAGATCCAGATAAGCTATATGCCGGTCCGGAGTTAGAACTGGCACCGTTTCCAAGACTTTAAAAGTCAGGTTGAACCTGTCAGTGACCAGGAGCTTATCTTTCTGGCTGATCTCAAATCTCTCATCAAAATTCTCCTTCGGGCTTATGATCAAGTGTTCCCTGTCGATATTCAGGGTAAACTCTTCCGAGTAAAAAACGTTACCTGTGGCATGCTCAATACCTTCATTTATTGATTCACACTGGTCATAATTAAATCCATACTTACCAATAACTTCATATATAAGTGCGGGTAGACGTATCTCAGAAAAAAAATTCTTATTGAAATAGATATCCCTTCCAACTTCATGCATGTAGGATGACTTTTCTAATTCCAACCTCTCACTGACAAACTGTTGAATGCCCGCCAGGCGTTCAATAGTATTTTTTATTGTGATCTCAAAACCAGGATTGACGTTTTTAAATGCAGGAAGGATCTTGTGCCTGATATAATTTCTATGGTATTTTATTGATGTGTTCGAACTATCGGTCCGGTATTTCAGGTCATTTTCAGATGCATAGGATTCTATTTCTTCCCTGCTGGCAAACAAAAGAGGCCTGATCACCTTTCCGGTAATTGCAGATATCCCGGCCAAACCTTTCAACCCGGTCCCTTTTATCAAATTGAAGATCATGGTCTCCACTGAATCATTGAAATTATGTCCTGTGGCTATATAATTATATCCTTCTCTTGTTCTGATCTCATCAAACCAGTCGTACCTAAGCTCACGTGCTGCCATTTGAACAGACACCCTCTTTTCACTGGCCATTTTTTCCGTTTCAAAAGGTTCAACATAGTATGGAATATTTCTTTCTTCAGCCAGGCTTTTTACGAATTGTTCGTCACCATCGGATTCCTCATTACGCAATCCAAAATTGCAGTGGGCTAAACCAACCGAAAAGCCATTTTTCAGAAAAAGATCCAGCATAACCACAGAGTCCACCCCCCCGCTTACAGCTACGAGGACCCGGTCAGTTTCCCGGCAAAGATCTTTCTGTTTAATGAACTTCCTGAAACGATCAACCATAATTTAAAGTTATACTATTTTTATCCCTAATCGTCGATTTTATTTAAGAAAACATATATCAAAGGTACTTAAAGGGTATTAGTGACAATCTGGACAATTCAGATTAAATTTGTTGACAATATTCAATAAGGTTTGATTAAAAAGTATTTCATATTATCTATTTTGATGATTGCCATGCTCTCGCCTGTTTTCTCACAGCGAAAGGTTAAAATAGAGCATTCGGATTATACTGAAGGGGGACGAACGGACGGACAAAGGTATTTTAAAGTCGTTGGCAACGTTTATTTTATCCAGGAAAGCACCAATATCTGGTGCGATTCTGCCTTTCTGTACAGGAAAGATAACAGGCTGAAAGCATTTGGCCACATTCGTATCTTCGATGCCATTGATTCAGTGACCATCACCTCAAACAGGCTTGAATATGATGGCAATTCACAATTTGCTAACCTGAGAGATAATGTAGTATACAAGGAAGACTCTGTTATTTTGTATACAGATTTCCTTGATTATGACCTGTTTTCTAAGTCTGCCGTATTTTTTAATGGGGGAAAAATCAATGATGGTGAAAATATATTGACCAGCAAAAAGGGATATTATAACGCTGTAAGAAAATCCATGTCCTTTAAAACAGATGTGGAGCTTGTAAATCCTGACAATACACTTAAGGCTGACTCATTGTATTATGATATGGTTACCAAGGTAGCCCGGACCATTGGTCCTACCGAGATCATTTCATCAGATGGCACTATTCTGCAATCAGAGATGGGTGGCGATTTTAATATGCGGATCAATAAAACAACCATTATGGCTGGAGAGATTGAAACGGAATCCTATATTCTCAGGGGTGATGAACTTTATTATGACCGGGACAAAGGGACCAATAGTGCTGCAGGAAATGTGTATATGTTCTCTAAGAAAGATGATATTATAATTACTGGTCAAATGGCGGATAATGATGAAGCAAATGGTATTATAAAGATATATGGGAAACCACTTCTCAAGAAAGTCTTCGAGCTGGATACTTTTTATCTAACGGCAGACACCCTGATATCTATTGATGACAGTCTGGATGTAAATAAAAAGTTATTGGCCTACCATAATGTCCGGATTTACAGAGAGGACCTTCAGGGGAAGGCAGATTCCCTGATTTATGCCTTATCGGATTCCGTTCTTTTTTTATTCAATGATCCGGTACTTTGGAACGAGGGGAATCAGATCGAGGCGGATTCAATGAACATTGAATTTAGAAACAACCAGATACACACTTTAAACCTTCAGTTTAATTCATTTATGGTTTTAAAAGATTCATTGGATCATTTCAACCAGTTAAAAGGGAAAAATATGACAGGCTACTTTCAGGACAATAAAATCGATCGCCTTAATGTAGTTGGTAATAGTGAATGTATATTTTTTGCGCTTGACGAAGAAGATCAATCACTTACAGGGGTGAATAAGATCCTATGCAGTTCCATGGTCATACGCTTTGTGGACAACAAGGCAGATAATATGTCATTTTATACTAATCCTGAAGCTACCTTCATACCACCCCATGAACTCAGTGAACCAGATACCCGGTTAAAAGGTTTTAGCTGGCGGGAAGACGAAAGGCCAACCCTGGAAAATATTTTGAATCCTCCACCGGAACCAGTGATTGAGGAAGGCAATGTTGGGGATGAAGCAGAGAGCGATGTGGCAGGGCCTCCCAAGGCCAAAATTAACAAAACAATACCTGCAGCCAAAATCAAGAAGTAATCTGCTGGAAACTAGGCTGTTTGGAATCTCACATTTCTCTATTCCTAAATTATAAATAATTGTTAATTAAATTGATCTCAAGTATATTTGCACCCTTATGCAAAAAGGAATGCGCGTTATATTGCTAAGCTGGTTAGTGCCTGTTGTAATATTTTCCTCCTGTAACAATTTTCGAAAAATACAGAAATCTGGTGATTGGGAATTGAAATACAGGGCGGCAATGGAGTATTACGATAAGGAAGAATATTTTAAGGCAGCCACATTATTCGAAGAGATCATACCCATTTTGCGCGGACGACCCGAGGCAGAAAGGGTACAGTTTTACTTCGCATATGCCCATTATTATCAGAAACAATATATTTTAAGCTCGCACTATTTTAAAACATTCTTTACGATATACTCCAGAAGTGAACTGGCTGAAGAAGCTATGTATATGCATGCATACTCCCTGTTCCTGGATTCACCGGAATTTTACCTGGACCAGACGAGCAGCTATGAAGCTATTTATGCCATGCAGTCATTCCTGAATACTTATCCGAATAGCGGTTATAAGAAACAAGCCAATCAGATTATTGATCAGTTACAGGTTAAACTTGAAGAAAAAGCCTATAAAAATGCCATGCAATTTTACAAATTAGAGAAATATCATGGTGGAGAAGGATTAAGAGCTGCTTTAATATCATTTGAAAACTTCCAGAAAGACTATCCGGATTCGAGATTGAATCAGAAGATTAGCTTTTTCAAAATAGAATGCTCCTATAAACTTGCTAAAAACAGCATCAGAAGCAGGCAAAGGGAACGTCTGATGGAAACTATAGAATTTTACGAATTCTTTATTGATACATACCCGTCGAGTGACAACATTAAAGATGCGGAAAACATATATATAGATATCCTCGACGATCTGGAAAAACTTGCGAAAAACAATTTATAATAAAAATAAATATTATGTCAATTAATGCTTCATTAATCACAAGGGATACCAATAGGATCAGCGAACCAACAGAAAATCTGTATGAGTCTGTTGCCATTATTGCTAAAAGAGCACGACAGATCTCAGCAAGGCAGAAGGAAGAGTTGAATTCCAAACTGGCTGAATTTGCATCTACTGTTGATAATCTTGAGGAAATCTTTGAAAACCGAGAGCAGATAGAAATATCCAGATTTTACGAAAGAATGCCAAAGCCGACTACAGTGGCAACGGAAGAATTTCTTAATGGGGAACTAAGCTACAGGATCGCAGATTTTGTTGAAGAGAAGAAAGATTTCTAAGATCATATGCTCCGTGGTAAGAAAATATTAATAGGTGTATGTGGCAGCATTGCCGCATATAAAATTGCCATCCTTACCAGGTTGTTGAAAAAAGCAGATGCGCAGGTACAAATTATAATGACTGACTCCGCACTTGACTTTATAACTCCACTTACTTTATCAACACTTTCTAAAAATCCAGTTCATAAAGATTTCCAGGCAAATAGTTCCGGTGAATGGAACAGCCATGTTGACCTGGGATTGTGGGCTGACTTGTTCATAATTGCTCCTGCAAGTGCCAACACGATAGCAAAGATGGCTAACGGCATTTCCGACAACCTCCTTCTTGCAGTGTATTTATCAGCAAGATGTCCAGTATTTGTGGCACCGGCGATGGACCTTGATATGTACCAGCATCCGGCCACATTAAACAATATCGACCAGTTGCAGTCCTTTGGAAATTCCATAATATCATCTGAACATGGTGAGCTGGCCAGTGGCCTGGTCGGAGAAGGAAGAATGGCTGAACCTGAATCCATCATTGAGGTCATTAATACCCATTTCAAAAAAAAAGAAAAATTTGAGAACCTGACGGCTCTGGTTACCGCCGGTCCAACGTATGAATCGATCGATCCTGTCAGGTTCGTCGGCAATTACTCTTCCGGAAAGATGGGTTATGCTATTGCTCAACGATTGGCTTATAGCGGCGCAAACGTTAAACTGGTATCCGGCCCGGTTTCTATTGAAATTGACCACCCAAATATTGAAAGAATTGACGTAACCAATGCAGAAGAAATGCTGTCCGCTTCGAAAAAAGTGTATAAAGATTGCCAGATCGCGATTTTTTCTGCTGCTGTTTCGGATTACAAACCAGCTGACATAGCCGCTCAAAAGATTAAGAAAGAATCTGAAAGTTTCAATTTACAAATGAAAAAGAATCCTGACATCGCTTATGAGTTAGGAAAAATCAAAAAGAATAATCAAATTAATGTAGGTTTTGCGCTTGAAACAGAAAATGAAATCGAAAATGCTTCGTTAAAGCTAAAGAAGAAGAATTTCGATTTTATTGTTATGAATTCACTCCGCGATGAAGGAGCGGGCTTTTCGGTGAATACAAATAAAGTTGAGATCATTGATGCCTCAGGCATTCGAAAGTCATTTGGGCTTAAACCCAAAGATGAAGTAGCAAAAGATATTATTGATTATTTATATGACAAGGTCAATAGCTAACAAGTTTTTAAGTATACTTTTATTTATCCTCCTCCTTCCCGGTATAAACTATGCCCAGGAGTTGCTCTGCCAGGTTGTCGTAAATGCCCAACAGGTTCAATCCACTGAAAGGGCCATTTTCAGAGAAATGGAGGTTAGATTTGCCCGTTTCATGAATGATATGAAATGGACAAACGAGGTTTACCAGACCCATGAACGCATCCGTTGCAATTTAAATATTACCATTAACAGCATGCCCGCCATTGGTGTTTTTACAGCCAGTGTTCAGGTGCAATCGGTCAGGCCTATTTATGACACGAATTATGAAACCATAGTTTTAAATTATGCTGATCGTAATTTCGAATTTCAATATACTGAATCACAACGCCTCGAATATGTTGAAAATAATTTCAACAATAACCTGGTGGGGATGCTTTCTTTTTACGCCTACGTAATCATAGGGCTTGACCACGACACCTTCAGTAACCTTGGTGGAAATGAATACTTCAATAAAGCACTGAGCATAGCCAACCTGGCACAGCAATCAGAATCATCAGGCTGGCAACCTTTTGACAGTAACCGAAACCGGTACTGGTTGATTGAGAACCTGACCAATAACCAGCTTCAGGGAATCCGGGAGGGTTTTTATTCCTATCATCGGAATGGACTGGATCGGTTTATTACAGATCCGGAAGATGCCAGGGTTCAGATCCTTAGTGTTTTAAAGGAGATCGAAGAAGTAAAAGACCTTTATACCAATTCAATACTTGTTATTTCCTTTTTTGATGCAAAGACCAATGAATTGATCAATATATTCAAGGAAGGGAATATTCAGGTTCGGCGTGATGTGTATAATATATTGACCAAAGTTGATCCCACTAAAACAGAAAGATACAAGGAAATCATCCAGAATTAAATCTGTTTAAATTTTCTTATAGATTTAATCCGTAAGGGTTCCGAAATTACCTAATCACGGCGTATATTTGTTATTAACCATTGATTGTCAATGTTATCTTTGTGGTCCTTTAATTGACCTCCAAAGCATTAAATATTAGATCTTTCCAGCTTAAAATATGTTGATCAGTTTACGTATACAGAATTATGCATTGATCAGGCATTTAGAGATCTATCCATCTGCCAGGATGAATATCATTACCGGTGAGACGGGTGCGGGGAAATCCATTATGATCGGAGCAGCAGGCTTGTTACTAGGCAATCGTGCTGACACCAAGGTGCTGTACGATAAAGACCAGAAATGCATCATAGAGGGTGTTTTTAATATATCAGAATATAATCTTGAAGCATTTTTTGACTCAAACGATCTGGATTATATTTCAGAAACCATAATAAGAAGGGAAATAACCCCTGCTGGAAAATCAAGGGCTTTTATCAATGACACCCCCGTATTACTGGATGTTATGCGGGGCCTGGGTTCCTGCCTAATGGACGTTCATTCACAAAGCGATACCCTGTTGTTGGGATCCGAAGATTACCAACTTTCTGTAGTGGATGCCTTTGCACAAAATCAGATGCTTTTCATGGAATATGAATTGGATTTTAAAAAGTATAAATCCTTGAAAAGCAAGTTGGTCAATATGGAAAAGGAAGCTGAAATTTTAAAAAAGGAAGCGGATTATAACCACTTCCTCTTTGAAGAGCTAAATGAGGCCAACCTGTTGGCTGAAGAACAGGAATCTGGCGAAGAGGAATTAGCTACCCTGGAACATGCAGGGGAAATCACTTCAAAACTGATGGAATCGATTGAGCTGCTACAAGGTGAATTCTCGGTTATAGAAAATCTGTCTTCCGTTCAGAAATTGCTGAGCACGCTGAAAAATTATTCTCATCTTCTTGCCGATTTTAATGATAGACTCCAAAGCTCTTTGTTAGAGTTGAAAGACCTGACCAATGAGATTGAAAAAGAATCTCAAAAAATCGAAAATGATCCGGACAGGATTGAAGAATTACAAAACAGATTAAGCCTGATTTACCGCCTGGAACAGAAACATCAGGTCTCTTCAATATCTCAACTTCTTGCAATAAAAGACGGTCTTGAGGAAAGGGTAAATAAAAATTTATCCCTCGATGAGGAAATCGGATCATTGAAAATTCAGGTAGATGATGCTTATACCGCGCTTAAAAAATCCGGGAAGGCCTTAAGCGATACCAGGGTAAAGCATTTTAACAAGATTTCTGCCAGTATTGAGGAGATGCTGCAGAATCTGGGTATCCCGGAGGCGAAACTTGTAGTTGAGCACGACCTTGTGCCGCCAAACACCACAGGAATGGATGAGGTAAGGCTCAAATTCAGCGCCAATAAAGGCGTTATGCCAATGGACCTTAAAAGTGTGGCTTCCGGGGGTGAATTTTCAAGGCTGATGTTTTGTATTAAGTATATCATTGCAAGTAAAAAAGCCTTACCTACTCTTATATTGGATGAAATAGATACCGGCATATCCGGTGAAATCGCAATAAAAATGGCCATCATGATGCAGCAGATGTCAGAGCAGCACCAGGTAATTGCTATTACCCACCTGCCACAGATCGCTTCATCCGGCAATTGTCATTATTTTGTCTTCAAGGATAATACAGCCGACAAATCAGTAAGTCTGATCAAAGAGCTTTCTGAAGAGGATAGAATAACAGAGATTGCCAAGATGATCGGAGGCGACCACCCAACGGATGCTGCCTTCGAAAATGCCAAAGAATTATTAAGTAAAGCATATATAAACTAGATAATAATACATTATTTTAATCCTTTTTTAGTAATATTACCGGTTGAAAAACAAACAGACGAAAATTTTAATTATTAACATAAAAAAGTAAAAAAAATCATGGGTAAAACTGCAATTTTTTATGGATCCACAGAAGGCAATACTGAAACTGTTGCCTACAAATTAAAAGACCTATTAGGTGACGTGGACGTATTTAATGTTGATTCTGCATCAGCTGACGATTTGGGAAATTACGATAATATAATCTTTGGTGCATCCACATGGGAAATTGGTGAACTTCAGGAAGACTGGGAAACCTTTATTGATGTTCTTGATGATGCTGATTTTAGCGGCAAAACCATCGCCTACTTTGGACTTGGCGATGCTGATGGATATCCTGACACATTTGTTGATGCCATGGGGATCATTCATGAAAAAATCAAAGATTCAGGAGCCACTTTCATTGGAACTGTGGATACTGAAGACTATACCTTCGATGATTCAGCTGCTCTGTATGATGGGAAATTCATCGGCCTGCCAATTGACGAGGATAACGAATCTGATATGACAGACGGAAGGCTTGAGAAGTGGGTTGCTGATATCAAAGGCCAATTACAATAGAGCTATCGCTTATTAATGATATTTACAAGGCTGTCCATAGGGCAGCCTTTTTTTTATGCCACTATATGGGTTTATTAGTTTAGATGGACTAAATATCCTGGCCTTGGGAAGCGACTGAAAAGCCAGCCAGATAAGCAATAAGGCATATGAGAATTTAAAACCTAATAAATGTCATGTTTTTTCACCCGCTCTATCCATAATTTTGCCGCAGATTTCATTCCAAATGGAACATACAGAACACATTGAACATGAGGGCATTGTTTCAAAAGTAGAAGGCGAAAAAGTAATCGTCAACCTTACAAATGTGTCAAATTGCAGCAGTTGTCATGTGCAGGGCATGTGTTCCGTATCTGATGTTGACAAAAAAGAAATAGAGGTCATCAATAACCGTAACAATCCTTTTAAAAGCGGCGATAAGGTTGAGGTGTCATTCAGTAAAACTTCGGGGCCAAAAGCACTTTTTCTGGGTTATATATTGCCATTCCTTCTTGTCCTGACAACACTTTTGATAACTTTTCAGATAACCGGGGATGAAGCGGTATCCGGATTATCTTCGCTGGCCATACTTATTCCGTATTACTTTGGATTATTTACGTTCCAGTCGAAATTAAAAAGAGAATTTGCCTTTAGGCTAAAAGCTTCAATGAATAAATGATATGAATCAAACTATTATAATCACTATTGTTTCCCTGAGTGGTCTTGGTGCTGTGGCAGCAATGATTTTATATGTGGTGGCAAGGCAGTTCAGAGTAGAAACCGATCCACGTATTGAAGAAATTGAAGATGTTTTGCCGGCTACCAATTGTGGTGGTTGCGGGCAACCCGGATGCCGGGCTTTTGCTGAAGCCTTAGCTCAGGCAGCTGATATTTCTGATATGCACTGTCCTGTTGGAGGTAATGATGTTATGAAGCAGGTAGGGCAGATCCTTGGCGTGGAGGTAAAAGAAAAAGATCCATATATCGCAATTGTTAAATGTTCAGGATCGTTTGAGCACCGTAAAAAAACAAATGTGTATGATGGAGCACCCAATTGCACCGTAGCTTCCATGCTCTATGGTGGCGATACTGGATGTGCTTATGGATGTCTGGGATTAGGAGAATGCGTGGATGCCTGTGATTTCGAAGCCATGTATATGGATGAAAAAACAGGACTTCCTGTAGTTATAGAAGATAAATGTACAGCATGTAATGCATGTGTGAAGGCCTGTCCGAAGGATATTATGGAATTGTGGCCGAGAGGAAGGAAGAACAGGAGGATCTTTGTTGCCTGTATCAACGAGGAAAAAGGCGGCGTTGCTAAAAAACACTGCTCAGTGGCATGTACAGGATGTGAAAAATGTGTGGATGTTTGCCGCTATGATTCCGTGGTGGTGGAAAATAACCTGGCTATTATAGATCCGGAGAAATGTAAGCTTTGCAAAGATTGTGTTGAAGTATGCCCAAGCAAGGTAATTGACATGGTCAATTTCCCTCCTGCTAAAAAAGACAGGCCTCCCAGGAAAGACAGGCCGGACCGAAAGCTGGCGAGGAAAAAGGCAGAAACAGTTGGAGCAGAAGCAGGTGGGGTTGCCGACGCTGGGGTAGAAAAAGCTGAGGTAAAAACGGCTGGAGTAGAATCGGCTGAGGTAAAAACGGCCGGGGTAGAATCGGCCGGAGTAGAATCGGCCGGAGTTAAAGTACCTGAGGCGAATGCGAGCGATAAGCCAGATCCTAATGCTCCAATCCCTGGTTTAAAAGCGACGGACACAGAAAGTTCAGCTTCAAACGCATCGGAACCAAAGGCTGCTTCGAAGAATATGGAAGAACCAGATTCAGAAAAGCAGGACAAAAAAGACAATCCATCTGAAAATGAAAATAAGGCATAATGTTCATGTTTATATTCAATAAGCTTAAAACATTCCCGAAAGGCGGAATCCATCCTCCGGAGGTTAAAATTTCTGCGGAAAAGCCAATAGAAAGGCTTCCACTCCCGGCGAATGTGAAAATTCCGATATCCCAGCACATTGGTGTGCCGGCGGTTCCTGTAGTTGAACGAGGCGAGTTTGTTAAA
>CAYMFU010000336.1:0-11706 GCA_964389805.1 uncultured Roseivirgaceae bacterium
TCAGTTAGCGATTCATCAAGGATCTCAATGATATGATCAGTTGGCAACCTGTATATCATATCCAGATTTCGTTTCCTGAACTCAAATAATTCAGTTTTTTTATCTTTAATAAATTGTATGCTCAATGCATCCAGAAAAGGCAGTCGATTCCCGTATTCGTCAACCCCATGGTACTTTTCATTTTTTTTCAATATTATGGAAATGTCTTCATCCAGATTAGCAAGGACAAAAGGTCCTGTTCCAACTGCCTTTACACGCATATCAAGACCATATTTTTCTTCTGCTTCCCGGGGATATATAAAGCATCCCGGCATTGAAAGGTTGACCATGAAAATGGAGTTTGGCTTCAAGAGATTTAGCTGAATAGTATATTTATCGATAACTTTAATTCCGCTAACTTCAAAATTAGGCACTTCTCCATTCTCTGTAGCGTTATAATAGCTGTTGGCACCCACAAGAATGTCTTTAAAAATGGAAGAAAATAACTGGTTGTTGATATTCTGAGTACATAACCTGGTAAAGCAGTATTTTACATCTTCAGCAGTAACCTCTCTTCCTATTCCATCTTTAAAACAGGGATCATTGTGGAAAAATACTCCCTCCTTTAACTTAATAGTGTATATTTTACCACTTTCATCTAATCCAAAATTCTCAGCAAGCGCTGGAATTACTTTCAAGGTTTCATCATCGAACTTAAAAAGACCTTCATATATCTGACAGGCAATTCTGTACGAATAGGCATCGGTGATATTATGAGGGAATAGATTTTTAAGATATTCCGATTCATTTAATCGAAAAACACCTCCATAATAGCGATCCCCCTTAGCTTTAGTCAATTTGAGGGATTGATCCTCAGATTGATCGGGAGAGCTACAGGATAATATTACAAGAATCATGCTGGCAGAAAACCATAAAAATAAATTTTTCATATCCGGATAAACTTTAAGATTAGAACGTAAAAACAAAATTAAAGATATTTCAGACAATTTCTAACAGGATAGGGCAGTGGTCAGAATGAATGACATCAGGTAAAATAGATGCTCCTGCTAATTTATTATCTAAATCCTTTGTTGACATATGATAATCGATTCTCCAACCCAGGTTCTTTGCTCTCGCATTTGCCCTGAAACTCCACCAGGTATAGTAATGAGGGCCACTATTAAAGAATCTGAACGTATCTGTAAATCCTGCATCTAAAAACTTAGTAACCCATTCTCTTTCTTCAGGAAGAAATCCCGAAGAGTTTTTGTTCGAAACGGGATTATGGATATCAATAGGCTTGTGGCAAATATTAAAATCCCCGGAAATAATCAATCGGGGTATCTCCTTCTTCAACTCATTGACGTAATCAAGGAAGAAATCCAGGAATTTCATCTTAATGGCCTGTCTTTCCTCGCCACTCGATCCTGAAGGTATATATACCGACATGATAGAGAAATCTTCCAGATCCATTCGAAGTATACGACCTTCACTATCATATATTGGATTGACACATCCATATTCAATGTGAACTGGCTCAATTCTGGATAGAATAGCCACACCGCTGTACCCTTTCTTTTCTGCAGTATAAAGGTAAACTTTATAACCCATCGATTCAAAGGAGGCTATATCAACCTGGGATTCCTGCGCTTTCAATTCCTGGATACATAGAATATCCGCATCGGCTTTATCAATCCAATTCAGTAATCCTTTGTTGATAGCAGAACGGATACCGTTTACATTATAAGAGTAAATTTTCATTACCAGCCAATCTCATTATCAAAATATTCAATAATATGCATTTTTAATAATTTCTCCTGATCTAACATATCCACATGGGGTAATTTCTTAACCAGCTTCCAGTGAGGCCATCCATCCTCATCCAGCCCTTCCAACGTGTAATATCCCGATAAACTCATTAATTTACATATCGCAATATGAATCAAATCCTTCTTCTGTTCCTTCGAAAAGCTCTTTTTTCCCTTTCCAAGCTCCCGAACACCGATTAGAAAAAGAACACTGTTAATCCCGCCTGGGCGCTTTCCCACTGCCCTTTCCAGGTGGTCAAGGACCTGTTCCCATTGGCGGTAAAGATCAAGATCCTTTTTAAACATGGCTGTTTAATTCGTCCCAGTATTCAACAGCTTTTCGTAAATGAGGAATCACAATTGTACCTCCGATCAACGAAGCTACGGACATAGCTTCAATTACTTCTTCAGTTTTAAACTTCAACTCATAACACTTTCCAAGATGATATTTTACACAATCATCACACCGAAGCACAAGGGAACAGGTCAGACCGATAAGTTCCTTGGTTTCTTTATTAAGATGTCCGTCAAGGAAGGCATTTGTATCGAGGTTATAAATTCTTTTAATGATCTTATCCTTGGTCCCGAGAAGTCGTTCGTTCAACCGGCTGCGATAATCATTGAATTCCTTTTCCTTATTCATTACTTTTATGTTAACAAGCAAATATATTCTATTCATCCAGTAATACAAGACCCGCTATGATAAAGGATTTTTTTTCCTTAGTGTATCCTTATACCTGTGAATTGTGCAATGAGGGTCTTACCCGGGGGGAATTTCAAATCTGTACCCGATGCAATTTCAGATTACCCAAATTCAGAAATCACCAAGAATCGTATTCATTCTTACCAGTATTGATAGGGGCACATCTTTATTCATTTGTTTTTTCTTATATCAAATATTATAAAAAGGGAATAGGGCATAAACTCCTGCAAAAAATAAAATATGGAAATAAACCGGAACTCGCCAATTCCTTCGGATACCGGCTTGGAATGGAATTAATTCCTCCTGAAACTGGTTTCGAATTAATCGTACCTGTTCCTCTCCACAGGAAGAAATTAAAGAAAAGAGGATATAACCAATCTGATTTTTTCGCGAGAGGGATATCAGAAGCAACAGGGATTTCCTGGTCATCTGAAGTTATAAACAGAACCCGAAATAATCCCTCGCAGACCAATAGATCAAGGATAGAACGAATTCAAAATGTGGAGGGCATATTTAACGTAAAAAATCCTGATTCAGTTCTTTCAAAGAGAATATTGCTTGTAGATGATGTAATAACCACTGGTGCGACTCTATTTGCCTGTTCTGAATCGCTGGAAAAAGCAGGTGCGCATGTTATTGGGATCGCATCCATAGCTCTGGCTAAAGGATGATGAACTGTTCAGGAAGGCACATTATTTTCTTAAAGTTTATTCTTTCATAATTGCAGATTATTTGTAAGGCTATCTCAGGACGAGGCATTCGCTTGATATACAAGCTCTTAAATCTTTTTTCCATAGCATTACTTTTTTTTGTATATCGCTATTTCAGAATGAGACTTCCTTTAAAATAAAAAAGGCCATCCATTTAGGACAGCCTCTATATTGAGTCATTTAGTATCTTATTTAATAATTAGATCCTGCTCGAATCATTGCGCATCGGAAACCGATGGTTGCTGTGGCTGAATCTTCAGACAGGAATCTTCTGGTACCAGGTGCCATCCAATATGCAATATCTGCCCAGGATCCACCTTTATATACTCTTGCACGGTCACTTATCAGGGATTGCTTGCCTTGATAATCGTACCATGTTTCAGGATCATCTATATTCGCATTTTGTGTGGCATTCCTATCCGCCGGACTTCTACGAACCGGATTTAAATCCTGAACATCCTGAAAAGATAATGGACGATAAACATCAAGCACCCACTCATTTACATTACCTGCCATATTATATAATCCAAAATCGTTTGGAGGGTATTCATATATATATGCTGTGATCATAGCCCCGTCATTAAGTTTACCGGCTATACCAGCATAATCACCGCGACCTCTCTTAAAGTTAGCAAGGAAAAATCCCATTTCCTTACCATAAGGATTTCGTAACGCATGGCCATCCCATGGATAAACCCTGTTGTGCGTTTGATTTTCATCCATCCACTGGGTTCCAATCATAGCTAGCGCTGCATATTCCCATTCGGCTTCTGTAGGTAGCCTGTAATCAGGAAGGACAACACCGGTTTCCAGAGGAATACGACCACCCGTTTCAGCTGGAAGATCTTCTAATCCTGCATCAGAAGCTAATTTCTGGTTAACTACAGCGGTTCTCCAGTTACAGTAATCAATTGCCTGCCTCCATGTTACACCTACAACAGGATAAAACCTGAATCCAGGGTATCGGAAATAGTGATTCTGATAAGGATCATTGAATGCAAGGTCTCTTGCCCAAACAGTAGTATCGGGAAGAGCTGACTCATAGGATACCCTCGGTGAATCCAGCTTTACATAATGCAGATATTCAAGCCAGTGGATGTTAGCCACTTCTGTTTCATCCATATAAAAGGATGCAACAGTAACTGTTCGTTCTACATTATCCCGCCATGTCAGGATATCCTCTTCATAGGCTCCCAGGACGGTTCTACCTCCTTCAATAAATACAAGATTCGGCCCTTCTGGTTGACCCCGGTACTCAGCTACCTGAAAACCTTCCTCAGAATTATATTCGAGACCGGTTGCAGTACTATATTTACCAGGATTAGTAGCCGTGGGCGTACCGCCCTTTTTGCCACATGAAAACATGATAACAGCTATCGCTGCTATAGTAAGTATGGATCTTGTGGAATGAATTAAATTTTTCATAAACAAAATTTTATTCAAAATCGTAACACCTGTTTAATTCTACAATATTTTGCTGAAACCTGTAATTCAGCATTCAAATCTATTTGATTCGACATTTCCATGCCTGAAAATCGAGACAATATTACATGAAAAACCAACTAAATGTTAAATTTTTGATGAAATATTTCAATTTTCTAAGATTCTCCAATTGAACCTTTCATATATATAATAGTATAAATTGCAAATTATTGTGTTTACCCTAAAAAATTTCATGCATTTCCTGCAAAGTATTTTTTGCATGCACTACATTAGTCAGCCCCTGGATGACCAATACGGGTTTATTTTTAACTTCTTTTAGCACACATTTGGCTGAATTATTTTTTATATAATTGAGAATTTTACCGAAGGTCTCGGAATTATAAAATACTGCATTATCGGGATCGATGAACTGTGCTTTCAGTGTATTATTCTTTATAGTTAACTTTTCCATGCCCAGATGTTCAGCGATCCATCGGATCTCAACTGTTTCAAAAAGAGTTTGTACTTCTTCAGGAATGGGACCAAACCGATCTATCAACTCAGTTGAAAAATTGTGAAGCGATTCTTCTGATTCAATATTATCCAGGCGGGAATATAAATTAAGTCTTTCTGAAATGTTAGTCACATAATCCTCCGGGATCAACATTTCGAAATCGGTTTCAATAATACAATCCTCTGAAAGCAACCTGGCCTTTTCCCCGAGATCCTCATCAAACAAATATTTGAATTCACTCTCTTTAAGTTCATTTACTGCTTCATCCAATATTTTATGATAGGTATCAAATCCAAGGTCGTTAATAAAACCACTTTGTTCACCGCCCAGAAGGTTCCCCGCCCCTCGGATATCAAGATCCCGCATGGCTACCTTGAAGCCATCCCCTAATTCAGAAAATTCCTCAAGGGTACGCAATCTTTTTCTCGCCTCAGCGGTTAGCCCTGAAACGGGTGGTGATAATAAATAACAGAATGCTTTTTTATTTGATCTTCCAACGCGCCCTCTCATTTGATGAAGGTCAGCAAGCCCGAACATATGCGCATGATTTATAATAATAGTATTGGCATTTGGAATATCCAGACCGGATTCAATAATATTGGTTGAGACAAGTATATCATATTCCCCTTCAATGAATTTAAGCATTTTTCTTTCGAGCTGATCCCCTTTCATCTGTCCATGCGCCACAGCAATCCGGGCTTCGGGTACTAATCTTAATACGATGTTAGCGATTTCGTCTATGTCTTTTATTCTATTATGAACAAAAAATACTTGCCCCCCTCTCCGTAACTCGAAACTTATTGCATCACGAATCAACTCTTCATTAAAAGTATATATCTCTGTTGTTACCGGTTGTCTGTTCGGAGGAGGTGTACCAATAATGCTCAAGTCTCTTGCCCCCATAAGTGAAAAATGTAAAGTTCTTGGGATGGGCGTTGCCGTCAGGGTCAAAGTATCTACATTTACTTTGAGTTCTTTGAGCCTCTCTTTTACACCGACACCGAATTTTTGCTCTTCATCTATTATCAACAATCCAAGGTCATTAAATTTGATATCTTTATTGACCAGGCGATGTGTACCGATAACGATATCTGTTTTCCTTTGCTTTATCCGTTCAAGAGTTTTTTTAATGGAACTTGCTGATCTAAACCTGCTGATATAGTCAATTTGAACAGGAAAATCCTTTAAGCGTTCATTGAAAGTCCTGAAATGTTGAAAGGCCAAAATGGTTGTCGGTACCAAAATCGCCACCTGTTTATTATCACAAACCGCTTTAAAAGCTGCCCGGATGGCCACTTCTGTTTTCCCAAATCCCACATCACCACAGACCAGTCTGTCCATTGGATAGGCACGGATCATATCAGCTTTCACGTCATTGGTAGATCGTGCCTGGTCAGGTGTGTCCTCAAAGATAAAGGAGGATTCCAGTTCTGCCTGTAAAAAACTATCCTTGCTGAAAGAAAATCCATTCACTGCTTTCCTGTGGGCATAAAGTTTGATCAGGTCGGCCGCAATATCCTTTACTTTACTTTTTACTTTTCTCTTTTTGATCTCCCATTCCTGCGAACCCAGTTTACTCATTATGGGAGGTTTTCCTTCCTTGCCAGTATATTTTGATATTTTATGAAGGGATTGTACACTCACGTAAAGCAGGTCATCATCTTTATATATAAGTCGTAAAGCTTCCTGCTCTTGTCCATTGACCAATATTTTGTCCAATCCAACGAACCTGCCTATACCATAATCTATATGGGTAACATAATCACCGGGTTGTAGCGTTTGCAACTCACGAAGTGTTATTGATCGTGATTTCGAATACTTGCGTTTTGTTTTATATTTATGAAAGCGGTCGAAAAGCTGATGATCAGTATATAAGGCTATTTTACATAAATCATCTATAAATCCGTTTCTCAATTCTACCGGAATAGATTCAAACCGGACATTCGGATTGATCTCCTCAAATATGGTCATAAGCCGGTTGATCTGGCTTTCCGAATCAGAGGAAATAATGTTATTATATCCTTTATCCTGGTTTTCAAGCAGGTTCTGACTGAGTAGCTCAAAATTCTTATTAAAAGAAGGCTGGCTCCTGGAAGAGAAATCCACATTTATGAACTTTGGAAGATAAAACCTATTGCCGAATTCGATTATACTGAAATCGCGGATCTTATCTGCAAATGATCTGGCTGATTCAAACAAATCCTTGGGTGGTAATACGACCTGGATTTTTCCACTCTGATCAACTACTTTGTCAAATAAAGAGGAGGCCTTATCATAATACTTTTCAATTATATCCAGGGTAAGGCTATAATCCTTTATCCATATTTTAGTGTTTCTGGGGAAAAAGGATAGAAAGGAATCCATTGATTCTTTTTGAAGCCTGGTTTGGACATTTGGTATCAGGTGGATTTCTTTTAGATAGTCGACCGACAACTGTGAATCAGGATTAAAGGTCCTGATGCTTTCAACTTCATCGCCAAATAGCTCTATTCTGTAGGGAAGTTCGTGAGCGTAAGAAAAAATATCAATGATACCACCACGCATTGAAAATTGCCCGGCTTCATATACGAAATCGGTCTTTTCAAAATCGAACGATATAAGTTGTTCGGTAAATTGTTGGATATCGACAACATCAGTTGTCTTTAGAGTAAGTGTATTTTGTAGTAATGACCTTTTATTAATGACCTTTTCAGCCAGGGCTTCAGGATAGGTTACAATTAATTCTCCTTTTACATCTTTATGATTGATCCTGTTCAATATCTCAGCTCTAAAAAGCACATTTGCATTTTCAATCTCATGAATATCGTATGGTCTTTTAAAGGATTCAGGAAAAAGAAAAATTTCCCGTGCAGGTAGTAGGCTCTGAAGATCGTTTTGAAAATAGGCTGCCTCTTCCTTATCATGAAGAATAAAAAGATCATTCTGATGGTTTATCTGGTGCATGGAAGAAGCAATAACGGCATCGAGACTTCCATTAATACCTTTTAGATAAATATTTTGCTTATCGTTCGGTTTTATAAGCTCCGCAACCGACTGAATATAGCTGTCTTTTATATACGATTGAATAAATTCCTTATGTGTCAAAGCGTATAACTTTTCCGCAAAAATATAATCTATATGATGAAATCACCGCGATAAAGAAATTTTCTTTAAATTATTGGAACCATTAGTGAAGAAATTTAGTTTAATAATATTACCTAGAATAATTATTTACAATAATATGAGTGAAGAGTAATGGATAAAAGGGAACTGAAGGAAGGAAAACATGTATTAAAGGGATTAAAGGAACTTGAGAAAATCCATCCACATAAACTCATTACTTTTCTTTTTTTATTTGGTATTTCTCTGATATACAGCTATCTGCTTATTTCCGTTACGATCGAATCCATAATTGGAAATGATTCCGGGACTAGCTTACAATTTCCGAAGTTTTATATTGTGGCCTCATTCTTAATAATTGGAGCCATGTTTATTCCCATAGGACTGATTCAGGCTTTTAAGGCAGAAAACCTTTTTCAGATAAGAAAAAAAGTATTCGGTTTATTTCTTGCCGGTGCAATTTTTTTGATCTTTCAGGGAATTGGTTGGCTTGAACTTATATTTCAGGGATTCAATTTAAAATCCAATTATGTAGGAACCTATTTATATCTTATTACCGGTTTTCATATGGTTACTGTTTTGATAGGAAATGGGGCTATTGCATTCTATTTATACTTAACGCGGAACATATACCATGATGGGGTTGCCAGGTTAATCTATTTTACATCGCCTTATGAAAAAACAAAACTCGAAATCATTCATAATTACTGGGTTTTTGTATGCATATCATGGATTTTTATTGTAACATGGCTGATATTTCTTATTTAATGGAATAAAATGATCATTATATTTTTTTATGTCATCGTATTTTTTCAGGACGATCTACCTTTTATTCTATCTACTTATGATCAGAATACAAATGCAGTAATCATATTCGCACCCGACAATCGCTCTGATCTATACGGACAATCTATTTCCAGATTAACAAAGGATCCCTTTGGTCTGGATAAAAGAAATATTGTGATATTTGAAATATTTACTACTGGAGGATTGGGGCCGGGAGGTGAATCCCTTTCAGAAGAACAGGTCACTTCAATTAGACAACATTACAATATTAATGGTGGGGAATTCTCGGAGATTTTAGTTACCAAGAATTTTAAAGAGATATACAAATCGGATATCCCGATCGAAATAAAAGAAATTTTCCAGAGTTTTGATCTGGTCGAGTGATCAGTCGTTATTATAATGCCTGTAAAAGACTTTCTCAATATCATCTACTGATATGATGTGCCTCGGAGTATCAATGGCTTTTTCAATGATTTCATTAATAGCTTCTTTCTTAAGCTTCATTTTCAATCCAAGTCTTGTACAAAAGTCCTTTTCTTCAGCAGAAATAATCCGGTCGATACCCATTAAAATAATAAGTCGATGGTACTGCATCATCAATTGATACATGTTGTCAGGAGAATAAAAATGTACCTTACTACTTTTAGTCCGAACTTCCTTCAGATCTTTACGACTGATTCCAAGCCTGTCAGCCACTGAATTAATAAAATTGATTTCGTTCAAATTCTCTCTTCCATCAATCCTTGATAATTTAATCAAATCATTCAAATGACTGATCTTTTCTTCATAAAAATTATCCATCGAAAAATCCTTTAAATTAAAAACAGACTTTAAATAATCGAAGTAATTTTGAAACCTGTTCCTTTGGCTTAAAAATATTAATCACACTTTGGATCAATAACGGTTAAAGAAATAAAATATTTAAATAAAGATTAAATAGTTAAACACAAGATGGAAATACTAGATTATGAAATTATTGTGGTAGGTGCAGGCCCTAATGGATTAGCATGCGCTATAGAAGCTTTAAAAAAAGGTTTAAAGGTCCTGGTAATAGAAAAAGGTACCATAGCGGAATCCATCAGACGCTATCCCAAACAGATGACTTTTTTTTCAACAGCCGACAATATCGCGATAGGAGATATACCCTTTACCATTGATAAGCCCAAAGCCACTCGCGAGGAAGCCTTAAACTATTATCGAAAGGTAGTGGAGTTTTATAATCTTCCTATCCGCCTGTTTTGTTCAGCAGAAAGAATTGAAAAAAAAGATGGCAATTTTCATGTCATTACTTCAACC
Source organism: uncultured Roseivirgaceae bacterium (assembly GCA_964389805.1). Classification (GTDB taxonomy): domain Bacteria; phylum Bacteroidota; class Bacteroidia; order Cytophagales; family Cyclobacteriaceae; genus JAGTVG01. Next base: position 10,318 of record CAYMFU010000336.1, read on the forward strand.
GGTGATACTTATGTAGCCAGATACCTGATATTATCTACTGGATATTTTGATTTTCCCCATAAGCTAAATATCCCAGGGGAAAGCCTTTCACACGTAAAAAATTATTATGATGAACCCTATCTGTATGTTCATCAAAATGTAACAATTATAGGGGCTGGTAATTCTGCAGTAGAAGCGGCACTCGACCTTTTTAGACATGGCGTTAATGTTACTATAGTCGCACGGGGAGAAACCATGAAAAAAACGGCTAAGTACTGGTTAATTCCTGATTTATTAAATCGAATTAAAGAAGGAAAAATTAAAGCAGTATATCAACATAAGGTAGTTGAAATTAATGAAACACATGTAATAGCCGAAAGTAATGATGGGCAGGAAAGGGTAGAAATAGAATCCCGTTTTGTTTTCATACTGACCGGATATCTACCGGATGTAAATTTTATGAAAAAATGCGGGATTCAGGTTAAACCGGAATCAAAAGAACCCACTTATGATGAAATGACATTCGAGACAAATGTTCAAAATTTATATGTAGCCGGAACGCTTACAGCAGGAGTTCATACTGAAAAGGTATTCATTGAGAATGGTCGCCTGCATGGTAAAAATATTATAGAAGATATATTAACGAAGGAATCTAAAGATCATTAAGATCAAAATCTGTATTTCCGTTCACTGGAACATTTATTCTGATCCCATAGGCTTTTATTTTAATATTTCCGCGATAGGAAAGAATTTGCTTTCTACCCAGAAGAGCATTAATTGCTGAAGAGATCACGTTTGTATTCAAGTCAGCCATAGAAAAACTGATTTCCACCGGAACTGTGAAATTCTCTTTTTTTTCAATCTTAAGATTATAATCTTTTGTAAAATTGGTAATCGGCTTATCATTCAATAATACATCGATATCGGCGTTTTTTAAGGTAATTCTATAATTATTTGGATTATGAAAATTCACATTTGCCGAAATCGTAACTGAATTGCTGGACCGATCTTTGATCTCAATATTATCTACTGAGTCATATACCGGAGCCTCCAGTTTTTTGCAGGAAAAGGCTGCAAATAGGATAATCAAATAGAACAGGCCTGATTTGTAGTGTTTGCTCATAAATTTATATCTATAACCTGCAATAAACCTGCCAGCGCATTTTAATATGTTTTGGCTTCCTTTAGATCCATAATGCGCTCCCATCCAGGTTCTTCAGAGACAAGAAACAATTGTTTATATGGATCAAATATAATCTGATCATATTTAACAGGTATTATAAATACCCCACTGGAACTGAAAACCCCAAATTTATTTTTACGTTCCGCAATTACATAACCATTATCAAGGTCTAAAATAGAATCATATTTTGGATAAAACATAATTTCACCCTGATTGTTTATAAGTCC
>CAYMFU010000337.1:0-9373 GCA_964389805.1 uncultured Roseivirgaceae bacterium
GGATTTGGAATTTTTGGGACTATTATGATGATGGTGGCTGATCGAAAAAGAGAGATGGGGGTAATGATTGCAATAGGGATGCAAAGATACAAGTTAGGTACAATTCTGTTCTTCGAAACAGTTTATATTGGAATTATCGGAGTACTGGCTGGTTTTACCGTATCAATACCAATAATTGCATATTACTATAATAATCCTATCCCTATATCTGGTGATGCCGGTAAAACCTTTACAGATATGGGAATTGAGCCATTGCTGTATTTTACCTGGTTACCATCTGTTTTTTATAATCAAATCATTACAGTATTTGTGATCACGACAGTTATCGCTATTTATCCAGTGTTAACTGCAAATAAAATGAAAGTACATTTAGCCTTAAGGGCGTAAAAACAATTAAATTAAAAGATATGCTTTTTTCAATATCATGGCGAAATGTCTGGAGGAATAAATTAAGGAGCACCGTAATCATTACTGCCCTTACCTTGGGTATATGTGCAGGTGTATTTTCCTCTGCATTTTTTAAAGGCCTTGCAATACAGCGAATTGACAAAGTAATTAAGACGGAAATATCACATATTCAAATTCACTTGCCTGAATACAGACAGGCTAATGATATTTCTAAATTCATTCCCAATGCCAACACTGTTACTGATGAAGTTTCCAAGATTCCGAACGTCGTGGGAGTGAGTAACAGAATTACCATATTCTCGATGATAGCCTCTGCAGAAACAGCTTCGGGTGTTAAAATATCTGGCATATCACCTGAGAATGAGCGAATAGTATCCAATCTGTATTCTAAACTGATTGAGGGCAACTATTTTGAAGAGAAAAGGCGAAATCCAATTATAATTGGCCGCAAACTAGCTGAAAAACTTAATGTAAAATTAGGCTCAAAAGTTGTGCTGACGCTTCAGGATATTGATAACAATATTACAGCTGGTGCTTTCAGAATAGTGGGAATTTTTAATACCGAGAATAATATCTTTGATGAATCCAATGTATTCGTTCTGGATAGAAGTATTCGTAAACTCATGAATCTGCCGGAGAATGCCTCACATGAAATAGCCATCCTTGTAGAAAATAATGAAAATGTTCCAGGCATTCAGGATAGAATTGAAAAGGAATTCAGTGACCTGGAAGTCATGTCGTGGCTAGAGTTAAGTCCTGAAATGAGCTACCTGAATGAAGCCATGGATTTGATGATGTACATCTTCATTATTATCATACTCTTTGCTTTACTCTTCGGGATAATCAACACCATGCTTATGGCTGTACTTGAAAGAGTAAAAGAAATTGGTATGTTAATGGCCATTGGGATGAACAAATTAAGAGTTTTCATGATGATAGTTATTGAAACTATTCTTCTCTCATTAACCGGGGGAATATTCGGAATAATTCTCGGTTCTCTGGTCTCCAAATATTTCGAAACTCATAAAATTGACTTAACAGTATGGGGAGATGCCTATTCTGATATCGGATATGGATCATTTACTTATACCAGTCTAGATACTACTTTACTGATCAACGTAACAATCCTGGTTATTTTAACCGGGATCCTTGCATCACTGTATCCGGCTTATAAAGCATTGAAAAATGATCCGGCTGATGCTTTAAGAACTGAATAATTTTGAACTGATAATTTTAAATATAATGAAAGTAATTGAAATCAAAGATCTTTATAAAATCTATAATGGCAGCCATGTAGAGGTCAGGGCTGTTAACGGAATAGATTTAACGGTTGAAGAAGGCGAATTTACCGCCATTGTTGGACCTAGCGGTTCTGGTAAAACCACTTTTTTAAATTTATTGGGTGGTTTGGACCGGCCGACTTCTGGTGAGGTGATTGTCGACGGAGTGAATGTTTGGAATCTGAAATCGAGAAAATTAATTGATTTTCGTTTGAGGAATATTGGATTTGTGTTTCAGGCCTACAACCTTATCCCTGTACTTACTGCAAAAGAAAATGTGGAATTCATCATGCAACTTCAGGGTAAGTCTAAACAAGAACGTGAAAAAAGAACAAAAGAGCTGCTGGATGAAGTAGGTCTGGGAGATCGGCTTGATAGCAGACCTTCGAAATTATCCGGGGGGCAGCAGCAAAGAGTAGCCGTTGCCAGGGCACTTGCCTCCAAACCTAAATTTATATTGGCGGATGAACCTACTGCCAATCTGGATTCGAAATCAACCGAAACGCTTCTTGATATCATGGAGAAATTAAACAAAGAAGAAAAGATCACTTTTATTTTTTCCACCCATGATGCAAGAGTGGTAAAAAAAGCCAGAAGGGTTATAACCATTGAGGACGGGCAGGTATTAAGTGACGAATCGAAATAGTCTCTGACTTGCAATAATGAAACATCTTTTCAGGTCCTTTCTTTTACTATTCAGCTTTATCTGTTTATCCGCCTTAGAAATGTATGGCCAGGATTATAAGCCTAAGAAATTTCTTTATGATGGGTACCTGAAGTTTTTGCAGACGGTCGCTTATGATGATTTTCAAGAGACCTGGTTAATAGATAATCTTATCCATAACCGTTTCAATTTGAGATATTATCCTGGTGAAAAATGGAAATTAGCAGCAGGTATCAGAAACCGTTTTTTCTATGGTGATTTCATTAAGTTAAGTCCGGATTACGCACAAAATGTCACTGAAGATCCAGGATTTTTTGATCTCTCCTTTAACTGGATTGAGGGTAACTCATATTTATTGAATACAACCATTGACCGCCTATATGTAAATTATCAGACCGGAAATTTTGAAGCTACAGTAGGCAGGCAAAGGATAAATTGGGGAAAGAATCTGATCTGGAATCCAAATGATCTTTTTAATGCCTACTCCTATTTTGATTTTGATTATGAAGAAAGGCCAGGCGCTGATGCCGTCAGGTTGAAATATTTTACTGGTTTCACTTCACATGCAGAATTGGCATATCAACTTGCTGATTCTATTGAAGGGATGGCCTTTTCCGGATTATATGAATTCAATAAATGGCAATATGATATTCAGTTTTTGGGAGGATTTGTCAGAAATGACTGGGTGATCGGATCAGGATGGTCTGGCAATCTTGGCGGAGGTGCTTTCAGGGGAGAAGTATCTTATTTTTATAATAATGACGATACCGTTACAAACCGTCATCAGGTAGTCTTCTCTATTTCAGGTGATTATACCTTTAAAAACCAATTGTACAGTCAATTATCCATCATATACAATAGCCTGGGAGACACTGAAAATATCAGTTTTAATGAGGAGGCTCTCATAGGTGGAACGACAGCTCAAAATCTCACCCCGTCACGTGCTGAAATATTTGGTCAGATCTCTTATCCATTTACTCCATTATTCAATGGTAATTTTGCCGCTATAGTAAATCCATTTGATGGCTCCTTGTTTTTTGGCCCGGGACTTACTTTTTCATTAAAGGATAATCTGGAATTATTATTGTTCGCTCAATTCTTTCTGGGAGATGAGAATACTGAATATGGTGATCTGCCTAATTTACTTTACTGGCGCTTCAGGTGGAGTTTTTGAAACTTTAGCTTCTATATTTCACCTAATAAAATCTTGCCATTCATGAACGGTTGATGAAGATTGCTGCTCCAATAGCAGTTGCAAAACCAGCATTATCAGGTATTATGAATTTTGTATTATACAGGTCAGCAACTCTTTCCAGAATGGATTTTAAAGGCGCTATTCCGGCAAGTTTTCCAGTTAGTATGATATCGTGAAGATTGCTTGCCCTGGCGGCAGCAATTCCCATAACTCCTATGGTCTGTGCCACCAGGTTTATTATGGCAAGGGCTATATCTTCATCCATAGCCTGATCTGACATTTTTCCAAAATTTGAAGCAGTTATAGATGCGGGTAGATTTTCAAGAGCTCCTCCTGCTATATCGCCTACTGTTAGATCCACGTTTTCCAGGTTTCCCCTTAGAGCTTTGTCCACAAGGGTGTCAAGACTTTTAATATTCAGCATTTTGCCGGCAAGACCTATCAAAGTACCTCCGCCTACACCACTTCCACCCCAATGTTCAATATCAGAATCATTAACTGTAACTATGGCCGTGCCAGTCCCCATACTTACAACAACAGCTTTTTTCAATCCGGAAAGAAATGATCCCGCTGTTCCAATAGCATGAAACTCATCAACAACTTTAACAGGAATTCCAAATAAGTTGTCTTTCACCTTGCTGGCTCCTACTCCAGTAGCTGATATAATCTTGATCTCCTGGAGAGATAAATTTAAGGTCTCCAGAAACTTACCCAGGGCACCTGCAGCGGAAGTGATAGGATCATCAGCTTTTACTGTTAGTGGTTTAATAATTTCTCCGTCCTTTAGCCCGACAATATCCGTCGTTGTTCCACCTATGTCGATTCCTATAATCATGGTTTTGTCTAATTTTTATAAAATTCCATAAAACCTGTCCGAAATAAAAATTTTTAACAGGATATGTAACTAAATATGATCTAAGTAGTTTAAAAATTAAACGATCTATTAACCCGATGGATAGATTCGGTTAATGATCGATTAGGGTTGGCAATATTTCTGAGTGTCAATACATCCTACTAAAACAACTAAAAATGATACACAACTATATAAAGGTCACACTTCGAAATCTTACCAAGCAAAAATTTTACTCAATCCTTAAAAGCGGCAGTTTCGAATCCGGTTAATTCCTTAAGGGATGAATAACATGTTGCGTTTTTAAAATTTTAAAAAGTCTTCTCAAGGAAAAAAGTATACTGCATAAGTCTTCTGGAGCCTTTTAAATTAAGATATTCACCATCATATCTTGCTATCCACTTAATGCCCTTTTCATTTGATGTCCCATTTTTAAGAATTAGTTCCCCGGAAATTTCATCGAGGCTGTATTCTCCGTCATACCGCCCAAACGGATAACCATCACTTTCATACCGGTCATCACTGATAAAATGGATCCACCGCTGTACATTGATATCGATTGTGGAGCTTATATCCTGATCATTTTCTGTAACCTTCACTACTTCCCATTTACCTGCTAATTCATATCTGTTGATATTTTGAGCCAAGCAAATTAGCGAAGATATCATGGTAATTATCACATATAGTAATATTGATCTTACTATAGTCTTTGATTGTGGGAATAGCATAAAATCTCAATTCAGGATCAATTCGTCCTGTAAATATGCATATTTTTTACTTGGAAAATAAAAGGCAATCCCTTCTCAAAACAAAAACATATTAAAAATAGGCTGGGCAAAGCAATCCTTTATGTATTCGAGGAATCCGGAACCTGTAATTTAGTAGGATTTCATGAGATCCTTTAGAATACTGGTTCAGGTCTGACAAGGTGTAATCATAAGCATAACCCAGATGCAGATTTTGGAATAATTGCAATTGGAAAAGAAATATAACAGCATCATTACTGCGATAAGACACACCGAGACCAACTATTTCCTTATATGAGGACATCACGTTTAAATCCACTCCCAATGGTGCACCTTCCTGAAATCGAACGAGTATGGAAGGGGTGATTTTGAAATTCATATTAGGTGATAATGTGTACCCTCCATTCAGGTAATAGTTCCTGGATTGCTTGGCCTCACTAAGCACACTTTCAACATCCACCAACTTATTCTCAAGCATAAAGGGAACTGAAAATCCCATATAAAACTTCTCGCCATAGTAATATAAACCTGCTCCAAAATTAGGATTCATTTTAGTGACCCGCCCAAATAGGTTTGGGTCGTTCATGTCCCTGATATTCAACTTGGTAAAGTCACTGGACAAGTGATTGAAGCCAGCCTGTAATCCCATAGACAATTTTGAATTTTTTGAAATAGGCAGATGATAAGCATAGGTGGCATATATCCCATAATCATCATGTATACCAATCTTGTCATTTGTGAACATCAAACCAATACCTACCCTTGTATTAAAAAAAGAGGATTGCATTGTGAAAGTATTGGTTTTGGGAGCACCTGGGAGGTTTACCCACTGATCACGGTGAATAAAAGTAGTACTAAATTGAACGGGCACACCGGTATATGCTGGATTGATCACCATTTGATCAAACATATACAATGAAGATACCGGATGTGGTTGTCCTTTCAGGCTGCCAGAAACAACCATCAATACCAGGAATATATATATAATATTTTTCTTCATTTTCTATCTGATTAATTCGAGGTATCCAGCTATTGCATCCGATCCATCTCTTTTATCAATGATGTAGAAATAGGTGCCATCAGGCAATTCCCTTCCAGCCAGGTACATTCCATTTTCACCAATACCGGTAAAGGCTTTATCCATGTTATTATATCCAAATTCCTCATAGACCAATTGTCCTGCTCTATTATAAATTCTTACATGATTGTCCGGGAACATGGATATACAAGCAATATCAAAATAGTCATTTCTTCCGTCACCATTTGCTGATATCCCGTTAAATTCAAAGATCTCTGTGCCAATTTCTACTTCTTGAATCTCTTCGCATCCGTAGACAGATGTTACAACTACTTCATACCACCCGGGAGGATATTCATATATGGCACTACCTGTTTCTATATGCTGACCTGTTTCAGAATCATACCATGTGGTATTTCCGATAGGTACATCGTTTCCCCATACTATTTCAACGCTGCCATCGGAATTCTCGCAATGGGCGGGTACTACATTGAAAGTAAACATTGGCATTTCACGTTGGTCTAAAACTTCGACCTGACGTCCATCAGAAATACATCCGGTAATAATATCTTGTGCTGTCACAGTATAAATACCTGCGTCCAGATTTCTATAATTTATTCCGGCCCAATCCGATGGATTATTTACAGAAGAACCATCAGACCATTCAAAAGTATAATCAATCGTATTACCTCCAACAGATGCCCTTACCCAACCATCTAGGTCAATACAACTTAACAGGTGCTGTACAACTTCCGGATCAGCAACAGGAGGTATAATAGTACTATCTGTAAGATCGACGGTTTGAACTACGCTGCAGTTTGTTAGATCATCAGTTACAACTAGAGTGTAGGATTGGGGTGAAAGTCCTGAATAAGTGGCTTCATTATGATCCGGAATTCCTGTAGTATCCAGACCGATATACCATTCAAAAGTATAACCTCCAACCATACCATTGACCGTTGCACTGAACTGACCGTTTGGATCTGTAATCCAGCAATTTGTTAAAGGATTATCTTCGTCGATCATCACATTTGGTGCCATCGTCTCGTCCCTGACCTCAACAACTACTGCTTCAGAAGTACAGAAAGAAGTATCCAACTCGGTAGCAGTAACTGTATACAGTCCGGGCGCTAAACCGCTAATGAATTGTCCCGTGTAGTCTGGAACTGTTCCGGTTACATCACCAATAAACCAGTCAAACTGGAAATTACCTATATAATTCGTTACCTGGGCGGATACCAAACCATCATCAATTACACAATTTGTCTTTGGTGAAGCAGCCACTGAAACAATTGGCATACTATTCAAGATATCATCCTCTGTTATGTAATAATCCAATGAACTACATCCGGTTACGACATTAAATACGTTCACAGAATAATTATCGGCACCTAAGCCATAAATCGTACTGGTAGTAGCTATCGATGGTCCTGATCCATCCAGACTGTTGAACCATGTAAATTGATAATCCGGGTTTGTATCGTTATTCCCACCATCCGCTGTGGCAGCCAATGAAGCATTGGGTTGCATAGGATCACAACTCGTTTGAGGAGCAGATTGAGTTATGTGGATAGCAGGATAAACGAGGCTCGCATCCGAGACTATGGCTTCTTTAGGAATAGATTCACATCTGGTAATAGAATCCCTGGCAATTACATAATATAGATCAGGATAAATATTTGAAAGCAATGGATTCACCACCGGGTTCCCAAGGCTATCAAGGATCAGATCACCTGGAGTGAAATTGCTCTGGTACCATTCATATTCAAAGTCGGTTACATTGGCAGGCCGTCCTCCAACAGTAATCTGAGTAACTTCCAATTCTCCCGTTGGATAACAGAACAGTGGATCCGTTACATTCACAACAATTATGTTCGGTACTTCAGAATACTGATCAATATCCAATGTGGTTCCGCCATTTACAAAGCATTGTGTCCTGGAGGAATTAGTTACCAATAATTGATATTGTCCTTCAGGAGCTACAATTAATTGACTTGTATTCAGGCTATCATTTTGTACAACTCCCGCGGGTAATGCTCCGCCGTTATACGTCCAAACATATGAATAGATGTCCGTATCCGTTCCATCATTTTCAATAGCAGTTGCAATTACAACTCCGTTCGGATTGGTTGGGTCACAACTTGTATTGGTGATTAAATTGAAACTCACATTTGGATCTGTATGAAGATCAAAAATATCAGCTCTCAAAGGTGCACTTTCGCAACCTACTCCCGGTCTGGCTGCAGATGCCAGTTTTGTTACTGTGAAATAATAATCACCCGCCCCGATTGTTGCGAAATTAGTTGTATCCAGGAAACTGTCTGTTACCCCGGCCACAGGATTATTGCCATTCAAATTGGATTCACCCTGATACCAAACATATGAATAATCGGCCAGATTCTGCAGAATTCCGTTTTCGGTAATATCATTTATGAGGATACTTCCATCAGGTGCACAATATACCTGATCAGTAACTGTATAATTTATATCCGTAACTTCTATGAATACAGGGCTGTCATCTACCGTGACGCTTCTGTTTGATACACATTGAGTAACATCGTCAACCACAAATACAGTATAGTTTCCTGGCCTCAGGCTATCATATAATACTTGTGCATCATTAAGTAATGAATCTATAGATGCTCCAAGTACCGATGAGCTTAATGTATAACTGTATGAAGGTCCGGGTACACCGCTTGTGGTTACATCAGCTAATAAGGTACCATTTGCGAAGCTCAAATCACAGTTCTGGTTCGCGGTAGTAGCCAGGGCGATTACTGGATCCACACTTACATCATTTATTGTTGCCAATACAGGAGCTGTTTCACAGCCATATCCGATTGGTAAAGTAGGATCTACATTTGTAGCTGTGAAGTAATAATCACCGGCCTGAATCAGTGCGTAAGTTGTTGTATCCAGGATTCCATCAACTACACCTGCAATTGTTGTATTGCTGTTCAGATTAGCGATACCCTCATACCAGGCAAAATCATACTGGGAGGTGTCTCCGGGATATATTCCAAAAACAATAACGCTTCCATCATTAAAACATACCGATTGATCATTTACCAGGTAATCTGTGTTATCAATAATTGGTATAAATGGATTATTCGTCACAGTAATTGATGCGCTAGTTCGGCACCTTGTATCAAAATCTTCTACTTCGAGTGTATATTGACCATAACTGCGGTCCACAAAAACTTCATTATCAC
>CAYMFU010000338.1:0-4070 GCA_964389805.1 uncultured Roseivirgaceae bacterium
CCTGTCTCGGGGGTGGAGAAAAATAGGACAAATTTCGCATATTGCGTGACTAACTACTCCATGAAGGTTCGAATCCTTCCCCTACAGCAATAGGCTGAATAATTGATTTTTACTTGATAGTACATAAAGTATCACTTTATGTCGTTGCATGAAAAATCGATATAGCTGGAAGCATACAAAATGAACAAAAACAGCAGACATATTACCTATGTAATTTCAAGATCGTTTTAGCCGATTTTGGAGGTCTTTATTGCAGCATTTTAGCTCTGAGTATTCAATGCAAAACGAGGCGGATTCCTGCCTGGATTTCTACAAATATTTATCCTGGATCATAAGATAAACCGTCCCTAAAAATGCAGGTTAAAATCCTGGTTTTAGAACAAGGTCTTATTCGTACTTCAACGTTGCGGCTGGATTTGTATTTGCCGATCGCCAGGTGCGGTAACTTACAGTCACCGTTGCAATAAGAAACGCAACGATTCCGGATACCAGAATTGTGACCATCTGAACGTTAGTATGATAGGCAAAAGTACCCAGCCATTTAGTCATTCCCCACCAGGCCACAGGTATCGAGATCACTATAGCTATAACTACTAAACGGAGATATGCTGTATTCAACAACAATAATATGTCAGTCACAGAAGCCCCCATTACTTTTCGTATACCAATCTCCTTGGTTCGTTGTTCAGTAGAATAAGAGACCAGTCCAAACAATCCCAGCACAGCGATGAGTATTGCAAGTCCCGAAAAATACTGTATCAATTTACCTAGACGGTCTTCTGAATTATACTGTTCATCAAAATTCTCTGATACATAATAATAGGTAAAAGGATAGTTTGGACGGAGGGTAGCCCATTGTTCCTTTAAGAATTCGAAGACTTCATTTTTTTCAGTATCCAGGAATTTGACCATCACACTTATCCTTCTTCCCGAAGTAATAAGAAATATCATGGGAGCAATTTCCTGGTGAAGGGATTCGAAATGAAAATCCTGCACAACGCCTATCACCCGGCCCGAAGTATTTCCATAATGAAATTCCCTGTCAATCGCATCCTCAGCATTACTCCACCCGATCTCCCTGACTGCAGTGGCATTCAAGATATATGCGCCCACTGAATCCGATGCCAATTGATCATCAAAATTTCTCCCGGCTAGAATATTTGCACCAAGCACGTTTAGAAAGTCATGATCGACATGAATATCTGCCACCCTGAATGGAATGGGTTTGAGTTCACCATTAACCTCCGCTTCTGTGGAATTCGAATCAAGGAGGCGACCTGAAGGAACACGACTGGACATCGCAACTTTTGTGATTCCGGGATGGTCTAATAATCTGGACTTTACCAATTCGTATTTATCGTATATTTCATCACTTGTTGGCAGCACAAGGATGTTTTCCCTTTCAAATCCAAGTTCCTTTGACTTAACATATTCAATCTGGTCATTTATTACACCTACTCCAATGATCAGTATAATGGAAATAAGAAACTGGAAAACAACCAACAAATGCCTGAAAGACAAGGCGCTCTTTTTATCAGTAAGGCTGCCTTTGATTACTTTGACCGGATGAAAGGAAGAAAGATATACAGCGGGATAACTACCTGCAATCAAACCACTCAGCAATACGATAAGGATAAAGACAATAAGTTGCTTAGGCTGTACCAGTAAAGCCAGAGCCAGATCCTTTTCAATAAAATTATTAAAGTATGGAAGTACCAAAGCAGCTATGACCAAAGCGATGATCACAGCCAGAAGCGAATATGTAACCGATTCAGCAATGAACTGGTTAAATATATTGAACCTGTGGGCACCCACTACCTTCCTTAGTCCAACTTCTTTGGATCTTTTCAACGATCGTGCTGTAGACAGGTTCATGAAATTAATACAGGCAATAAGTAATATAAACAAGGCAATCGCTCCATAAATAATAACAAAAGTAATGTTGCCATTGGTTTCCAACTCCGTGTCCAGGTGGGAATGAAGATGTATCGATTCAAGAGGCCAGAGATTCAATCGGGTCCAGTCTGAGGCCTTTAAATCTGATTCATCCGACTGAATATGCCGGTTTAAAAATTCCGGGAATTCGCCCTCAAGTTCTTTAGGATCATATCCCTCTTTAAGTAAAATATACGTGGCATAATTATTACTTCCCCAATTACCCATCATATTTTCACGTCCAAAAAAGTTTTCGACAGTTACAAAAGATATCAGACAATCAAAGTGGAAATGTGAATTTCGGGGGACGTCCTTAGTAACTCCTGTCACTTTCACATCCAGCATATCATCGTAACGCATGGTTTTACCTATCGGATCAGTCCCTTTGAAATAGATTTCAGCAAAGGATTCTGAAATGACAACGCTATTAGGTTCAGTCAGCATGGTATTCTTATCGCCTTTCAGCACCTCAAAGGAGAAAATATCAAATAGCGCAGGTTCAGCGAAGAATACGCCATCCTGCTCCAGATGAATGTCCTCATAACTGATCAGCGATCCACCAGATGGTAACATCCTTACCGTATATTCAATAATTCCTTCAAAATCACCATCCATCAATGGCCCGAAAGGAGGTGCTACCTGTCCCAGATGCAAATTTGTTACACCATCATCATTTAAGAATTCTCGCGATACACGGTAAATCCGGTCGGCATGCTCGTGATACCTATCGTAGCTCAGTTCATCGAGAATATAAAGACTGATCAAAATGCAGGCAGCCATCCCAAATGCAAGACCTGATATGTTAATAATAGAGAAAACCTTATTTCTTATAAGGTTTCTGTAAGCAACTTTAAAATAGCTCTTTAACATTTTACTTGTATCTTTTCAAAGATTATATTAAATATATTTATTCATACCGAAGGGAATCAACCGGATTTGTAATTGCCGCTTTTATTGAATGGTAACTGACCGTTAGAAAAGCAATCACAAAGGAAATTATCCCGGCAATCAGGATTACAGCTGGATAAACGGAGGCAATCTTAACTTTATAGGCAAATCCTTCCAACCATTTATCCATCCCAAGATATACAAGAGGAAGAGCAATGAGAAAAGAAATTATGATCAATTTAGCGAAATCCTTCGAAAGCAATGTAATGATTCCTCCAACGGATGATCCCATGACTTTTCTTACCCCTATTTCTTTTTTACGCTGAATGGTTGTGTATGCTGCAAGTCCAAATAATCCGACACTTGCAATTATTATCGCTAGGAAAGAAAAGATCAGCATAATCATTCCGGAATCATTTTCAGCTTCATACAAGGTGTTCAAATTCTGATCCAGGAAGGAAAATTTAAAGGGCTCATCAGGCACATATTTCTTCCAGAGTTCTTCCAGCTCTGCCAGGTCAGAGGAAAAATCCGTGGTATTCATTTTTATGTTTATGTATTGGGCATTATTGTTGGCAAACCATAGAGTCAGCGGTGTTATCTGGGTATGTAATGATTGAAAATTGAAATCTTTAATTACGCCTACTATAGTGAAGGTAACTGCCGGCACCTCACCGGCTGCAGGTGTGGTAAGCGTCGCGCCAATGGGATCATCAATCCCAAAAGCTGTTACAGCCGTTTCATTTACAATAAGCGATAAGGAATCTTCAAAATTCTTGTCAAAATCCCTACCTTCCAACATTTCAAGGTTCAGCGTTTCTATATAGTCTTCATCAATGACCATATTTTTTGTCGTCAGTGCTTCTGTGCCTTCATTAACCTGGAAAAAAGCTCCAAAAAACTGATCCTTTCCCGGGATAGAACTTGAAACGCCAAGACTTTTCACAAAATTAAAGGTGCGAAGCTCATCTTTGAATGCATCAAATTGCTCGTTCAGAGCAAATGCACGTTCAATGATGATCACATTATCTTTATCAAATCCAAGCTGTCTGTTTTGCAGGAAGTTGAGTTGTTTATATATAATCAAAGTCCCGGCTATCAATACAATTGATATAAAAAACTGTACAATCACCAGTATATTCCTTAACCAGATGCCTTTGGATCCGGAAGCAAATCGTCCTTTTAGGACTTGCGAAGGTTTGAATGCCGAGAGGAAAACGGCCGGGTATAAACCAGACAAAACACCC
>CAYMFU010000339.1:0-102676 GCA_964389805.1 uncultured Roseivirgaceae bacterium
TGTTCCATGGAATGCGGTAAAACCCTGACTGAATCAAAAGCTGAGATGCAACGGGCGATCGAGAATGTGGAAGTGGCATGTGGCATACCCGTTCTTATGCAAAGTGAGTTTTCAGAGGATATAGCGGTAGGCATTGATGAATTTATTATCCGGCAACCTGTGGGCATATCAGCATGTATTGCACCTTTTAATTTCCCGATTATGATCCCATTCTGGTTCCTTCCTTATGCAATGGCCTGTGGGAACACCTACATCGTAAAGCCTTCGGAAAAGGTTCCTAAAACTATGCGCATGCTTTTCGAGCTGATCGATCAACTGGATTTACCGGATGGGGTGGTGAACCTGGTAAATGGAGGAAAAGAGGCTGTAGATTCAATTTTGGATCATCCCGATATAAAAGCCATCAGTTTTGTCGGATCTTCCGAAGTGGCAAAACATGTATATGAACGCGCTGCAAGAAACGGAAAGCGGGTACAGGCACAGGGAGGCGCTAAAAACCCGGTCCTGGTACTTCCAGATTCTGACATGGAAGTAACCACAAAGATCATCAGTGACAGTGTATATGGTTGTGCCGGACAACGTTGTCTGGCTGCTTCCACAATTATCCCGGTAGGGGATCAAAAGCGGGTATTTACGGATGCTATCGTGGAGGCTGCAAAATCCAGGGTAACAGGATACGGGCTGGATCCTGAAACAGAAATGGGTGCCTTGATCAGCCAGGATAGTAAGGCACGTACTGAACGTCTGATCCAGAAAGGTGTAGACGAAGGTGCTAACCTGCTCCTCGATGGGCGGAATGCGAAGATATCCGGGTATGAAAAAGGAAATTATATTAAACCAACGATCCTGGAGAATGTAAATCCCGCTGGGGATCTTAACAGGACTGAGATATTCGGACCTGTCATGGGCATTATTCATGCAGAAAATATTGAAGATGCTATCCGCCTCGTTAATGAAAATAATTATGGTAATGCGGCTTGCATATTTACAAGTAATGGGGCCTATGCCCGAAAGTTCAGGAATGAGGCCAACGCCGGAAATATAGGTATCAATATTGGTATTGCTGCTCCGATGGCTTTTTTCCCTTTTAGTGGCTGGAACGATAGTTTCTTCGGGGATCTTCATGGACAGGGAAAGCACGCTGTGGAATTTTTTACACAGACCAAGGTGGTGATAGAACGGTGGCCGAAAGAATGGACCAGAAAATTTTAAACTCTTTATATCATGATACAAATAGCAAATGCTCCCTGTTCCTGGGGTGTGCTCGAATTCGACCTTGAAGGAGAAGCCGCCGGTTATGAGCAGGTACTTGACGAAATCCGGGAAACTGGATATTCTGGTACTGAACTGGGTGACTGGGGATTCATGCCGCCAAATCCTTTTCAATTAAAGAAAGAGATGACTACCCGGGGCCTTGAGTTGCTTGGGGCATTTGTTCCTGTGGCATTGTCTGATCCGTCCAGTCATAACCCGGGTACAGAAGTTGCTGTTAAAACGGCTAAATTGATGATGAATGCAGGATATTCAAATGCTTTTATCGTATTGTCCGATGATAATGGCAAAGATCCTGTAAGAACCCAAAATGCCGGGAGGGTGAAACCAGAAATGGGCATGGACAAGACTCAATGGGAGAATTTTGCTTCAGGAGCCAATGAAATAGCTCGTAAAGTCAGACAGGAAACCGGATTACGTACTGTTTTTCACCATCATTGTGCCGGCTTTATTGAGACCTACGCAGAGGTAACAACACTGATGAAAATGACGGATCCGTCATTATTGGGATTGTGCCTCGATACCGGGCATTTAAAATTTGGTGGCGGCAATCCTTTGATGGCACTCGAAGAATTCCCGGATAGG
The DNA here is from genome assembly GCA_964389805.1 of uncultured Roseivirgaceae bacterium. Taxonomy (GTDB): domain Bacteria; phylum Bacteroidota; class Bacteroidia; order Cytophagales; family Cyclobacteriaceae; genus JAGTVG01. The sequence goes on from CAYMFU010000339.1 coordinate 1,858, forward strand.
ATCTGGCATGTGCATTACAAAGATTGTCATCCTGGAATAGCTGAAAAATCTGTTGAATCCGGGTGGGATTATATTACTTCGGTACAGAATGGGATTTTTTGTGAACTGGGAAAAGGAGAGATAGATTTTGCAGAAATTACTAATGTATTGAGAATTTCTGATTACAATGGTTGGATCGTTGTGGAACAGGACATACTTCCTGGAATGGGCTCTCCTAAAGAATGTGCGCTGAATAACAGGGAATATCTAAGATCTATCGGACTTTAAACTGACAAATATGAATACATTAAAATTGGGGCTTATCGGTGCTGGCAGGATCGGGAAAGTACATGCCGCCAGCATATCTCAGCGGATCGATCAGGCTGAAGTCATCGCGATTGCAGATCCGGATATCAATGAAGCCGAACAACTGGCCGAAAAACTAGGGATCCCTATGGTTTCGGAAGATCCTATGGAGGTTTTTCAACATGTAGAAATTGATGCGGTGGTCATTTGTTCTCCAACAGATACCCATACGAATTATATTGAGCTTGCGGCAAGCCAAAAAAAGCATATATTTTGCGAAAAACCGATCGATCTTGACATTGAGAAGATCAAAAATGTTTTAGAAACCGTTGATGCTGCGGGGATTCAAATGATGGTAGGCTTCAACAGACGCTTTGATCCCAACTTTGCCAAAATAAAATCGCTTGTTTCTGAAGGCAAAATTGGAGATCCTCATATCCTGAAAATAACAAGCAGGGATCCGGGGCCTCCTCCTCCACATTATATTAAAAGTTCAGGTGGTTTATTCCTTGATATGGCCATCCATGATTTCGACATGGCCCGTTTCATAGTTCATGATGAAGTTACTGAAGTTTATTCGAAAGGAGCCGTAATGATAGATGATGAGATCGGAAAACTGGGTGATATTGATACCGCTATCACTACCCTGCAGTTCAAGAACGGTGCAATGGGAGTAATCGATAACAGCCGGAAAGCGGTGTATGGGTATGATCAGAGACTGGAAATATTTGGGTCTGAAGGCATGGCGAAAATTGATAATAATTTGCCTGAAAATCATGAGTTGTTCAATGGGCAGGGATCACACAAATCGCTTCCATTGGATTTCTTTATGGAAAGATATACGGAATCCTATTACCTGGAAATGCTTGAATTTATCGCAGCCATTTTAAAAGGAGAACCATTAAGCGTTTCGGGATACGATGGATTAATGTCCGTTGCAATCGGACTTGCCGCAAGAAGATCCGTAACGGAGAAAAGACCAGTGAAGATGCAGGAGATTCTGTGATTCCGGACAGATTTTTATTGAAAAATGAGATAAGATAAGGATTAATGCCTTATTATTACCTGGAGGGTCCCAGAAATACCCGCAAAAATTACTGCCATTGCCGGTATTAATCATCTAGACTGGTCAATACAAGTATTGATTCGGCACCACCTGTAATCTTTAAAACTTCAACGGACCAATTATAAGGATCCTGCATCTCACCTAAAAATTTAATCTTCGCAGGATAGAGCAATGCCGGCAACTGGTAATTGTCTGTGATCTGAAGTGCATTCAACATTTCAAAAGAGGCATCCCTCCCATCCTTTGCCCCAGGCATATCAAGTGTCGGCGGCACATCCTTAAGAATTATAGTATGGCATTTGCCATCTAATAAAGCAGCATACATAGCCACAACACCCATCTCATTCCGTCCGGCGATCCCAACCTTAGAAGCTTCCACGTTTTCAATCGTTCTGCTAAACTGCAGGCACCTTAGGACATCATAAACACGCATAGAAGCAATAGTCCTACCCGTCCAGGCGGAAGCCCGGCGAACATGCCACTGGAGTTCAGGGGCCCATCCACTCTCACCAACACCCCTAGTCTCAAGATATGCAATATTCCAATTCTCATCTAATCCGGATATAAACTCTGCAGATTCCCACCGCGATTCACCAGGGTTTTTTAATACGATCATCAGGGGTCTTTTCTCATTTTTTGGATTCCGCCATCGAAAATCCACTTTCAACCTCCATCCTTCTTCAGAAACAAAGCTGTAAATATCACTACCATACTGTGCGCGATCGAGCGTTCTGAATTCTAAAGCACTATCGAAAGGGATTTGTTCTGCAGGAAATTGATGAAAGGTTTTTCCCATTAGCTCGTTTACTACGATTTCCCGGTGACTACTCAGGCCTTCTGTATTTTTTATTTCAGGAGGTCCGGGAAGATTAACAAATGAATCCTGAATAAACTTCGTGCGATCACCTATTGGGACACCCTCATGAAATACCATCAGTGTTTCGTTGTCGAGCATGGCTTCGTTCGACTCATCAACATCTCCGGCTTCATCTGGCGAGATATCCCTTTCCATAAGATGTTTCATGAAAAATGAGAATATCTCCTGTCTTGAATTTTTATGGTATGAATGTCCTCCAGGGGTAGATATAAAATCGATATTTCCTTCAGCACCCATGAAGGAATAAAAGTCCTTAAGCTCTGTATACACTCTCCTGGAAGATTCAATTGTATTTAGTCCATCCCGGTCTGCCTGTGCTATAAAAAGTGGCCGGGGTGCAATCAGAGCTCCAATTTCCTGAAAATCCCATCCGTAGGTATTAAGGATCATCATGCAATCACAATGGCCGTCGATGGTCCTTTTTGAAATTTGATCTTCCAGGGTACTGTTACCGCAGACTGGGGCCACCACTTTGACCCTGTTATCTGCTGCAGCCAGGAACCAACTTATTGCTCCACCTCCAGATATACCTGTTATCCCCAACTTATCGGGATCAACTTCAGTCAAGGTACTGAGGAGATCGAGTCCTCTCATACCATTCCAGACTTCTACACCAGCTGGAGTATAACCCCTGCTATACCAGTTGAACCATCCCCGGTCATAACAACCCCAATGTTCTCCCCACACTTCCCCATATTGTACAGTTTCGACAATAAGACATACAAAACCCAGTTCTGCAAATTTCCTTGGATGAGCCTGGTAATGTGTTTTCTGAATCCTCGAGTGCCCGCATAGATAAAGCACAGCAGGACCGGGTTCTGAAATATTATCAGGGATATATAGATTAGCAGGAACGTACAGGTTCGGGAGAGATTCATAATACAACTTCTCGATCCGGTAGCCATCCATCTGTATAGTTCCTGTATATTTTACATTCAATGGAGGTCTCGCTCCTTCTATAGGCATGCTCCCCAGGCTTATCATGCTTCGGAATTCTTCCAACTTCTTTTCCCGTACGCGTTCCCATTCCTGGATATTCTGAATATCCGCTAAGGCATTATTCGTTATCTCACTGCCCACACGGGAGAGATAATGGCGTATATTATTGTCATTCCTGACTTTATTATCTATTTGATCTGCATGGTTTTTTTCAGGCTGGCATGAATATGAAAAAAACAATAAAAGTGAAAAAATGATCAACCGATACATGTTTTAACAATTTAGATGAAAATGGACTTTAAGTACTTCAAGATAATAATATGCAGGATGATAAAAAAGTTAAGAGAATATTAGATAGGATAGAATAGCAGCCGAATGGATCGGGGACAGATCCGATAATGATCATGATATTTGCCGGGAAGGTTCATTAATCGACCATCCCGAAAGAGCCCGAACTGCTTACAGATCTATCTATCCAGACTGGCAAAGGGTATTTAATGTTGAATTCGGAATTGTTGTGGAAGTAAAGAAGTGAAATACGAAAATTATTTTAATTATCTTTAATTCAATTTTTAACCGTATTGATAAATTTATCACATGAGTCGTTCTTTTTTAAGATCTGCACTTCGTATTACTACATTATTTGTCGTTCTTGTTTCCAACCTGGCTTGTTCGGAGAAAAAGCAGCTCCCACAATATACTGTTGCAGAAATACCCTGGGAACCAGGCCTTGGAAATCACCGGGCAGTATTAACAGTTAATGAACCGGCCGAAGCTGTAAGACTGGATTTATTATGGAGAAGAAGAGACCGGGATCCAGCCGTGAAAAGATTCCTTATCATAAGTGAATCTACATATGATACGATCCCGAACATTAAAAGACTTCTGGTAAACGGTGAAAAATGTGAACTCCTTTTTGGCCCGGTTCCGGAAGCCGGGAAGTATTATTTTTATTACCTCCCCTATACTCCTGATTCGACCTATGGATCCTATATTTATGATTATCTGAAACCGGAAGATCCCCCCAAAAAAAAATGGTTAAAGGCCATAAATTTTAAAGATTCAACACAATTTTCTAATATAGAAGTAGCCGAATACATGGAATTTCAATCCAGAACGGCCTTCGACAGCTTCTACCCGATGGAAGTTATCCCAACCCAAATTGAAAAAGCACGCTTTCTGAATAATAATCCTTCCGATTACCTGGTCTTTCCGGAAGACCGAAAGTATCCTATCCGCATGAATCGAGATATTCCCCTGAAATGGATACAGGATTCAGTCAACTATACTTTCAATGGAGAAGCTCAGCGAAATGAATATTACGCTTTTCAATTGGGCCTTTTTGCTTCTAAAAACGAGATCAGGAATGTAAAACTGGAGTTTTCAGACCTGGTCAGCAAGAAGACCAGGATACCTGCCTCAAAAATTACCTGTTTCAATATTTCCGGTGTTGACCCGGATGGAAAACCTTTTGTCAAAAGCATCAATGTACCACAAGGACAGGTCCAGGCATTATGGCTTGGAATCGATATCCCGGAGAAAATTGATCCGGGATTATATGAGGGTATGATTCATATCCTACCGGATAACGCCGAGCATATTGAAATAAAAATGAATTTGGAAGTATCAAACAAGGTCATTAATGATCGTGGCGATTCAGAGCCCTGGAGACATTCCAGGTTACGGTGGTTGAACTCTACCCTCGGGATCGACGATGATCCGGTTGATCCATATCAGGATGTAGAATATAATGATCCGGGCATTATAAGTCTTACCGGGAAAAAAATAAAATTGGGTAGGAACCTGTTTCCTGAATCTATCGAAGTCTACGACAATGAATTATTAAACAGGCCTGTTTCATTCAGGATTTTATCGGGTAAGAACCAGGAAGTGACTATTGAATCAACTACTTCAAATGATGTTAAAAGATCAGGTAAAATTTCAATGGAAGGAGAAAGCCAATCTGCTGACTTTTACGTTTCAATCCTTTCTACTATAGAGTTTGATGGATATTTGAACTATAAAGTCAGCCTCAGGGCCAAAAAAGATTTGTCAAATGCAGATATTCATCTGGATATCCCTATTAAAAAAGAAATAGCTGAATACATGATGGGCATGGGATTGCCAGGCACGACTGTACCGGAGTTTCATCAAGGGAAGTGGGAAGGGCCCCATGATAGTTTCTGGATAGGCAATACGGCTGGGGGGATCCACTGCGAATTGAGAGGCAGCACCTATCACGGTCCCTTACTCAGTCTTTATAGGCCTGAATACCCAGCATCCTGGCATAACGGTGGTAAGGGCAGAATGAGTGTAAAAAAGCTGAATAATGAAGTCCTGGTGACGGTATCCTCCGGCAAGAGATCCATGAAAAAAGATGAAGAGATTGAATATGAGTTTTCACTGATCTTGACACCCGTAAAAGAGATAGATCTTTACGCTCAATTTACCGATCGATATTATCACAGCGGCGGGCAGCCGGCCCCAGGACCTGAAGACATCGAAACAGGTATAAAAGTGATCAACGTCCACCACGCCAACAAATACATTCCTTACATAAACTATCCTTTCCTTGAAACAGACAGTTTAAGAACTTTTATTGACCACTGGCACTCAAGGGGGATGAAAGTCAAGATCTACTATACCATCCGGGAGCTGACCAACCACCTGCCCGAGTTATTTGCTTTACGGAGCCTGGATTATGAGATCCTGCAGAATGGTCCGGGAGGTGGATTCCCCTGGCTGCGGGAACACTTACGCAGCAATTATCGCCGTCAATGGTATCACCCTTATGAAGATGGAGGGGCCGATGCCGCACTTTTGACAACTTCTGGGGACACCCGCTGGATCAATTATTATATTGAGGGCCTGGATTGGCTCGTAAAGAACCTGGATATTGATGGCATTTACCTGGATGACGTGGCATTTGATAGAAGGACACTGAAAAGAATGCGGAAAGTACTGAACCGCTCAAAGCCAGATGCCATGATTGATCTGCATTCCAATACAGGGTTTTCCAAGGGGCCAGCCACCCAATACACCGAATTCTTTCCATATGTAGATAAGCTCTGGTTTGGGGAAAGCTTCCAATATAACGATATGCCTCCCGATAATTGGCTGGTAGAGGTTTCCGGCTTGCCTTTCGGCTTGATGGGTGATATGCTTCAGGGTGGTGGAAACCGTTGGCTGGGTATGTTATTCGGCATGACTGTTAGGTTGCCATGGTATACGGCTGAAGTTATCAGCGATCCCAGGCCGGTCTGGAGGTTTTGGGATGAGTATGATATAGTGAAATCCAGGATAATCGGATTCTGGGATAAAGAATGTCCGGTACAAACGGACGATCCGGATGTAAAGGTTACAGTCTATGAGCATCCTGATCATTTGATAATCGCACTGGGAAATTTCTCCATGTATACTAAAGAGGTAACGCTGAGATTCAGACATGGATCCATACAGCATCTGGAAGGAAAACAGCTTATTGCTCCTGCAATTCAGGATTTCCAGGATTCAACTGTTTTTAAATCCGGGGATAAAATCAAGGTTGATGCGAAAAAAGGATGGTTAATAATTCTTGAAAAATAGCATTTCCCTTATCTATATAAAATATCCTGCAAAAGTAAATATTATCATACACTAAGGATATCTTCGAAATCTTCCTTCAGGGCTTCATAATTGATATAACCTTCGGACACCATCTCAACCTCCTTTCCACGCTCAAGCAATATTGCCGGATAATTGTTTGCACCCCATCCTTTGACCAGGTCAAAATCTTCCTCGGTAAACCGTTCATACATCGGATCTTCATATCTTTCCATAAAACCGAATTTATTAACCCCGAATTGTTCAGCGACTTTGAAATAGGGCCTGATATTATTGAGGTCCATCCCGTCAATATAATGCGTTTTTTGTATAGCATGCGCTATATCAAAGGCCAGGTCCGGCCTGAAGGATTTAAACACATTAAAAGCGATTGATGGAGGGATGGAGTTGCTGACATAATCTCCATCATCCAGAAGTTTATGAAATTTTTCTCCAAACTCTATACCGGTGATCCTTTCTACACTTGGCAGGGATTTTTTCAGATATTTGGCTTTTTCCGAGATCTTACAGATCCTGTTCCCTATAACTAGTCCGCCACTTTTTACCTCGAAATTCAATTGTTCATTATATTCTTCTTTCAACTTCAATATTACAGCATTAAAACCGAAACACCAGCCACACAAAGGATCAAAAGCATATATAATTTTTTGTTTATTCACCTTTAATAATCAAATTGCAAATGAAATTTCAATTTAAGCTGTTTTATACAATTCTGCCTAACGATTTTTAAATAAGATTATTAGATTTTTGGTTCAAATGGAAAGAAATTGGATATTTTCAATAGCCTTGCTCAGTTATTTAACTGTTTCATGTGTGCGTCCGTCAAATGAGGATCACCGAAAAATGATCAAATTTGACCCAGCCAGCGAATTGAAATTCAAACCAAATATAGTATGGATTGTCGCAGAAGATCTGAGCCCTATTCTCCCGGCATATGGTGATTCAGCGGTAAGGACATCCAATATTGATCGGCTTGCAAGAGAAGGAGTTGTGTATACGAATGTATTCTCCCCTTCGGGGGTGTGTGCCCCAAGCCGGTGTGCTATTGCTACCGGGATGTACCCATCCAGTATTGGCGGTCATAATATGCGGGTTCAATATGTAAAATCTCATATGGATCAGATTGGCCTCATCCTCTATGAAATCGTCCCTCCCCCGGAAGTAAAGATGATGAGCCAGGTACTCAGGGAAAATGGATATTTCTGTTCAAATAATGACAAGCAGGATTATCAGTTTACCCCCCCAGTAACAGCCTGGGATGAAACCAGTCTGAAGGCTCATTGGAGGCATCGTAAAGAAGGCCAGCCATTCTTTTCGATCTTTAACATTGGAGTTACGCATGAAGGACATGTGACAAGACCCTATCGAAAACAACTGATGCGCTATCATGATCCTGAATTTCCGGAATCAATAGGTAATCCAGCTAATTTTGGTGAACTGATTACAGAAAAAGAATGGACCTTAAATATTCCAGAAGATTTGGATGTCCCAGTCCCACCATATCTGCCATCAACAGATGTTGCTCTCAAAGATGTCAGAAGGGTTTATTCAAATATTATCGAATTGGACAGGCAAATTGGGATCATTCTAAGTCAACTTGAAGAAGACCAGTTACTGGATAGTACAATCGTTTTCTTTTATTCCGACCATGGAGGACCACTCCCGCGTCAGAAAAGGTTAATATATGATTCCGGGATAAAAGTGCCAATGGTTATCAGGTACCCCGGTCAAACAGGTGCTGGATATTTCGATGATCAGCTGATAAGTTTCATTGATTTAGCCCCAACGCTTTTTTCTATTGCTGGAATAAAAATACCTGATTATGTTCAAGGGAAGGCCTTTTCTGGTATTTACAGGTCGCGTAATGAACGAAAATATATACATGCTGCAGCCGACAGATTGGATGCTCAGGTGGATATGATCAGAGCCGTACGTGATGAACGTTACAAGTACCTTCAGAATTTTTATCCTGACAGACCATATTATCTGCCCATAAAATACAGGGAACAAATGACCATTATGCAGGAATTGTTAAGGCTGAATGAAATAGATAGCCTGAATAGCTACCAGTCACAGTGGTTTAGAGAGAATAAGGTCAAAGAAGAGTTATTTGATACCTGGGAAGATCCATATGAATTACATAATATCGCCAATGATCCGGAATATGCCAACAAACTAGATGAACTAAGGATTGAATGCAGCAGATGGATGGAATCGATTAACGATATGGGTAAGATCCCTGAAATGGAGATACTGGAAAATTTCTGGCCCGGGAGAGAACAACCTGTAACGGCAGCTCCTGCTTACGAGGTAATAGATGGCGAATTGATCTTAAGATCGGAAACAGAAGGTGCTAATATAGGATATAAAGTTTATGGATATAATGGATCAGTTCCGGAAAAATGGGAGGTGTATATCGAGCCCATGGTCATCAGGGCAGATACTAGGATTGAGGCGGTAGCTCACCGCTTGGGCTATGGTCCATCCGAATCGATCAAGATTGAATTTCGATAAGGCGATCTATACGAGATTGTTTAGCAGATATATTTTAAATTGAATTTAAGTAGTATTTATATCCAAATTAAACTTAAAGAATTTTAACAAAATTATAATCCTATGAAATCTTTATGCCACCATCATCTCCCAGCAAAGAAGTTTTCATCTATCTTTTTTTTCCTCGTAATTATTAACTCTTATTCTTATTCACAACCAGATGTTTCCTTATTCGATTATTGGGAGTATCATTCTGACCATAAACAAACATTATACAACAGCCTGACTGGCATAGCCCTTAAGCAGCTTGCAGAAAGATCGGATCAGATCGCCAATTTGAAAAGTAAGGAAGACTGGGAGCAAAGGCAAAATGAAGTTCGCGTAAGACTTGATCAAATCATCGGGGAATTTCCGGAAAAAACTCCTTTGAATGCCAGGGTAACTGGTTTGCTGAAGGGGGATGGGTTTAGAGTAGAAAAGTTGATCTATGAATCACAACCCGGACTACATGTAACCGCAGCTATATTTATACCTGACGGTCTGGAGAAAAAATCACCGGCCATATTATATTGCAGTGGACATACCTGGGAGGGTTTCCGGTCGAAGGTGTATCAGCATGCCATCATCAATTACGTGAAGAAAGGATTTGTCGTACTGGCTTTTGATCCTGTAAGTCAGGGTGAACGTCTCCAATACCTCCACAAAAAAGGCAAGAAATCGATATATGATACACCTACTAAGGAACATTCCTATGTGGGGGGACAGTGTTTTATCAGTGGCCAGTCTCTGGCTAAATATATGATCTGGGATGGAATAAGGAGTATCGACTACCTGGTTTCACGAGTGGAAGTTGATCCGGAAAGAATTGGTATTACCGGAAGGTCAGGTGGTGGAACACAATCAGTATATATTTCAGCTTTTGATGATCGTATCCTGGCTTCTGCGCCTGAAAATTATGTGACAAGTTTTCAATTTCTTCTCGAGTCAATTGGGCCACAGGATGCTGAACAGAACCTGCCTTTCCTTCTGAAAAATAATTTTGATCAGGCCGATCTTCTAGAGGTACGAGTGCCTAAACCAACATTGATCATCAGTACTTTAAGTGATTTTTTCAGCATACAGGGAGCACGCGAAACATACAATGAGGTAAAATCGGCTTATAAAGTGTATGGAGAAGAAGATCTTGTTCAAATGATTGAGGATGAGGGAGGCCATGAATCTACCCTCAAAAACAGGGAAAGAGCCTATGCGTTCTTTCAGAAGCACCTGAACCATCCGGGCGACTCAACTGATCTGGATGTAACCATTTTCAGTAAAAAGGACCTACGGATAACAAAGAGTGGTCAAGTATTAACTGAATTCGATGGAGAAACTATATTCTCATTGAACAAACAGGCAAGCGATCAAAATCTTGAAAAAATAAGGGACAAGAATGATTCCACCTTATCAGAGGTAGAAAGATTGTCCGAATCCGTTATCCAGGTAACCGGATTTGAAAACATAATTATTAAGGATGACTATATTTTCTCAGGGACTGTGGATTACAATGGTTTTACCATAGAGAAATACCTGATCAAAGGTAATCATTCCCGAAAAATACCGGTAGTGGTTATGATGCCGGATTCAATCAAATTAAATATCGCAATACTCATTCTTAATCCAGAAGGTAAAAGCAAAGAATTGAAATCAGGATTACCACTATACTTTGTTAAAAAAGGATACCACGTAATTCTTCCGGACATAACCGGAAGCGGTGAACTGGCTCCGGATGATGAAAAGGGGGATTCATATATCAGTCATTCATCTTATAATAAGTGGTACGCCGGGATACTCACTGGTAAAAGTATTGTCGGGCTTCGAATGGAAGATATTGACAAAGTATGTGCATTTGTTTTGGATCAATACGATATAGAGAATGATATTATGTATGGGATTGCCAGAGGAATTTTCACTTCCGACCTTTTACACAACAACATCGTAAGTTTCAACTTTGCGAAAACAGCACTTATTGATCCGCTCATTTCATACCGGACAATTGTGCAGGAGAAAGATTACGATCCGGTCCTTATACAATCTTCCCTTGCAGGTGTATTGCCTCATTATGATCTTCCAGATCTGATCAGTGTATTTGCCCCTGCAAAGATGCTACTAGTCAATGTTAAAAACCAATTGGGACAAAATATCGACCTATACACTGAACATCCCGACTTGAACCAGATAAAATCAGTCTATCAGAATAAGAATGTATCTGAGAACCTGCAGATCCGGTTATGGTCTGACGACAATCCTGATATAATATTCAAAAACTGGCTGGAATAAATAAAGCCTGTAAGTTTTTTCCCACTACTTGTTTCTTTTATTCATGGATTCCAGATAAGCTTCCAGGAAAGCCTCATCATTTTCCTTACTGTCTCCGTATTTTACACGCATTTCGACCAGTCGTTTATGCATCAATTCTTGAACTTCTGTATAATCAGGGTCATCATATATGTTTTTCATTTCCTTAGGATCCTTTTCGAGGTCATACATCTCCCATTCGTCAATATCATAATAAAAATGCATCAGTTTGTATCTGTCGGTCCTTACCCCGTAATGACGCTTAACCATATGAACTGAAGGATATTCATAATAGGTGTAATAAATGGCGTCACGCCATTCTGATCTTTCACCACTCACAATATCGCGGAAGGATTCCCCCTGCATCTCAGCAGGTATTTCCACTCCTGCGTAGTCAAGGAAAGTAGGGGCAAAATCCAGATTCTGGATGAGTTGATTCACTACTGTACCGGGCGTGATCTCTTTAGGATATCTCATCAGGATGGGCGTCCTGAAGGATTCTTCATACATAAACCGCTTGTCAAACCAACCATGTTCCCCAAGGTAAAAGCCCTGGTCTGAAGTATAGATCACAATAGTATTTTCAGAAAGGCCGCTCTTATCCAGGTAATCAAGCACTTCACCTACCCCGTCATCCACAGATTTAATGGTTCGCAGATAGTCCTTTATATACCGGTTATATTTCCATATTGCAAGTTCCTTACCCGTCAGGTTCGCGGCTTTCATAGCTTCATTTTTAGGTGTGTAAGCTGCAAGCCATTGTTCTAACTGCTCTTCATTGAATCTTTTCAACTCATTATTGAAACGGGTTTCCTGTCCTTCAGGAGAGGTGCGCATTTTAAAATCGTGCCCCCATTGCATATGACCATCGATCTGCATTTCCTGTTCCCTGGCTGCACTTCCCATACCTTCGTAGGTATCGAAAAAGTTTTCGGGAGGCATAAAGGTAGTATCGTCAAACAAAGTAAGGTATTCAGGAGCAGGTTTCCAGTTCCTGTGAGGTGCCTTCTGATGATATAGCACGCAAAATGGTTTTTCCGGATCTCTTTTGTTTTTCAACCAATCCAGGGTAGTCTCGGTTATAATGTCCGTAACATACCCTTCGAACCTTTTCCTTTCTCCTTCTATCAGGAAATCAGGATTATAATAATGCCCCTGGCCCGGAAGGACCATGGAAAAATCAAATCCCTGTGGGATGCCATCCAGGTGAATTTTCCCGATCATAGCGGTCTGGTATCCGTTCCTTTGCAGGATCTTTGGGAAATTCTCCTGATCCCAGTTAAAAGGATGTATATTATCTACTTTCCCATTGATAAAACTATGCTTACCTGTAAGTAACACGGCCCGGCTGGGTGCACATATGGAATTAGTAACAAAACTCCTGTTAAATATCGCCCCTTCCTTAGCAAGGCGGTCAATATTCGGTGTGTGCAAATGACTGCCACCATAGGCGCTGATGGCCTGGAAAGCATGATCATCACTCATGATGTACAGGATATTGGGTGGTTTAACAGGTTCACTTTGTGGCGTACATTTAAAAAGTAAGAATGAAAGGATTATTATCCCGCTTAATGCCAAAATGATCTTTTTCATAGTATTAATTATTTGTTTCTTCTAGTTTTCCTATTTCCCTGGTGCCTGTACCGGATTCCAATCCAACATTCAGATCGCCAAGTTCCTCGCGGGCTTTTTCACCTACCTTCAACAGTTCTTCTACAATATCAGGATACATTTCCACCACATTGTATTCCTCCCCGGGATCCCGCATCATATTATATAATTCAAGAGAATCAACGGTCATACGTATGCGCGGTCCGCCCCTGCCGTCATTTCCAGGTATTGCATGATAGGACCCCCAGCTATGGGGATATATAAGTTTCCAGTTCCCTTTCCTCACAGCATTCAGGTTGTTTTTACCGTAATAATAATAAAGTTCTTCACGGGGTGATCCAGTAAAGTCCCCTTTCCATAATTCAATTACGCTCACCCCATCAATTTCATGTTCCGGTAATTCACCATCGACTATTTCAGCAATCGTCGGAAGTAAATCAATGGTGTTTGACAATTTGTTACAAACCAGACCTTCAGGTGCCACATCAGGCCATCGAATTATAAAAGGTACACGCTGACCTCCCTCCCAACTCGTTGTTTTACCTTCACGTAATCCACCAGAAGAGCCGGCATGGTTTCCATAATTCAACCATGGGCCATTATCCGTAGTAAATATAATTATGGTATTATCCTCAATGTTGTTTTCCTTCAATGCATTAACAATTTGACCTACCGACCAGTCTATTTCCATCATCACATCACCATACATCCCCTGTTCACTTTTTCCTCTGAATTTGTCAGACACCCCAAGAGGAACATGAGGCATGCTATGCGGAACATACAGAAAAAAGGGATTTTCTGCATTCCGGTTAATAAAATCAACTGCCTTATCAGTAAAAAGCGTGGTAAGTTTATCTTGTCCTTCATATGAAGTGATCAATTCAGCCGTCTCGTTGCCCTCAATTAAAGGCAGGTCAGGAAAGTTTCCTCTGCCAACTCCGGGAGGATCCTTTTCACCTTTCAGGTTAACCGGCCACATATCATTGGAATATGGTACACCTACATACTCATCAAATCCGTGCTGTAATGGCAGGAACATTTCATGATGACCTAAATGCCATTTCCCATATATGGCTGTAGCATACCCTTTAGCTTTTAACATCTCTGCTATGGTCAATTCTTCAGGATTGAGGCCTATTTTATTATGAGGGAACAATGCCCCTGAAATGCCGATCCGGTTCGGATAACATCCTGTTAACAATCCTGCCCTTGAAGCACTACATACGGGTTGAGCAGAATAATGATTGGTAAATCTTATTCCCTGGCTGGCCAGTCTGTCCAGGTGGGGTGTAGTATAACCAGTGGCCCCATAACAGCCTACATCACCGTAACCCTGATCATCTGTGAATACGATTACTATATTTGGATATTTCTTTTCCTGTTTCTCACCGCTCCCTGACCACCCATGAATGGAAAAGGACATGAAAAATAACATGAACCAAATCAGAATATAATTTTTCATAGATCTTTTAATTTTTAAGTTTCAAATTAATCTGTTCCAAAGAAAATAGCAAATAACCAAAAGCCGATTTTTGGGCTTCATTCATGGTATAACTTGCTTGTTTTTAAGATATATTTATTCAATTAACGATCTGTAAACGATATCCCTGAACTCATATGCGTAAGAATGATCCCCGGGTAATTTCTGGGCAAATGTGATAATGATCATTTCATTTGCTGGATCGATCCAGAAATTCGTAGAAGCCATACCTCCCCAGGCGTATGCGCCTGTCTTCTGGATTACAATCCCAGCCAATCCATGTCTTGTCCCTTCCTTATAATCGACGGCTGAAGGAAGCTGATCAGACATAATAAGATCGACAGTTGATTCTTCAAGTATTCTGGCACCATCCAGTTCCCCGCCGTTTAACAGCATCTTACAGAATTTCAGGTAATCATCCATGGTTGATACCAAACCTCCACCGCCAGAGAATAAGGTGACTGGCTTTTTAAATGCTTTTTTACTCCATTCTCCTTCCATTTCTATCAGGTTTCCCTCCTTATCATTTGTATAAACTGGTGCAAAACGGTCATTTTTTTCCTCGGGAACGTAAAAACCGGTATCCTCCATTTTAAGCGGGTCAAAGATCCGGGTCATAAAGAATTCATCCAGTGACATCCCGGACAGGATTTCAACAATATACCCGGCCATATCTATCGAGAGTCCGTATTCCCATTTAGTCCCTGGCTGAAAATTAAGTGGCATGCTGGCAAGACGCTTCATTTTTACCTCCAAGGGTTGACTCCATCCCCCAACATCAGATGCCCTGTACAAAGAATCAACATAAGAATTCCTATTCCATCCATAGGATATTCCGGAAGTATGGGTCAATAAGTGACGGATGGTCATTTCTTCATTCTGAGGTTCCAGGTGATCAGGCTCTTTTTCGGGATTGTAAACCTTTGTATCCTTAATTTCAGGTATGAAATCCGACACTTTATCGTCCAATTCAAATTTCCCTTCTTCATATAAAGTCATCAGAGCCACTGCAGTAATGGGCTTGGTCATTGAGAAAATGCGCACTATGCTTTTATTATTATAGGGTATTTGTGCCTTCACTTCCGCAAAACCGTAATTGGTATTCTGAACCTTTTTGCCATTTTTAAAAACCAGGGTATAAATACCCGCCAGTTTACTACTGTCAATGTACGTCTGCATCTTTACATTCGCCAGCTGAAGTGTGTCAGAAGAAAGGCCGACCGATTCAGGTGTTGTGGCCTCCTTTTCAGAAAGACATGAAACCCCCAATATTAAAAGTGCCAATAAAAATGGTTTTGATATAATAATTTGATCTTTAATTTTCATAATATTTTACTTAATAAACTGTTTAAAAAATATCCATATCTCTTCCGCTGAATCCATATCCATGTTACCCCAGCTTCCAGGCCAGTCATGCTTTCCACCTACCAGGGTGTACAACCATACCTGATTGCCATTTACACCAGATGAATACATTTCGCGAACGATAAAACTCTTATCATCTTTGACCTTATCGGGTAAAATATCTCTTTGAAGCTCATTGCATTGATTTATTCCCATCCAGAAATCAAAAGTCTCTCTAACCCCTTTATATCCTCCATATTCCTCTGAGTAATCCGGATCCCCATTCCACAAAGTAATGTCGTCATCTGTACCATGTATTTCAAAGACCGGAACAGGTCGCAATGGTTTACAGGCATTAAATGTACTCTCCATCATACATCCGGCCACGGGAGCAACTGCTGAAAACACATCAGGAGCCCGGCAAGCCAACACATAACATATATCCGCACCATTTGACATGCCTGTAGCAAAAGTATTTTCAGCACTTAATTTATATGCTTCCTGCAGATGCCTTGCCAGTGAACTGATAAATTTTACATCGTCCACGTCCGGGTTTGAATATCCTGCGTTCCATGAATTCTTATTGTCCGATCCATAAACACCCTGTGGATAGCATACGGCAAAACCATTCTGGTCCGCAACAGCATTCATTTTTGAATAATCTATCATCTTTTTGGCACTCCCTCCATAACCATGAAAGACGAAAACCAATGGAGCTTTTTCAGCCAGCTTTTCCGGAAAGTGAAGATAATATATCCTTTCCCGGCCATCCAAATTGAACGTATACTTCTCATCCTGGACATCCTGTGCTGAAAGCCCTCCGGGTATCAAAATAAAAAACAAGCTGTATATGAACAAGATCTTTTTTATCATTTTCTGTGATTTTTCTTTCTTAGATTTACCGCAGCTAACAACGAATAGACCTACCAGAAGTAAAAAAAAAATGGCCCGGATTTCATTCAGCAAGAATAGTCCCTTCATCATAAATGTCTAAGGTGCGTTTGCCGTTGTAAATGTTAATAGTGAGGCAAAAAATTAATTCTCCATAAATTTACATACAATTGGAGGCACTCGCAAATCAAATGATAGCAATTGATCCGAGCCTTACCATAAATGAAAAGGCATTCAAATTAAACTACCGGGTATTATTTAATAAGATCCAGGTAGGACTATTCATACCTCAGGGCTTTGGTCGGGTTGGCTAATGCAGCGCGAATAGATTGATAACTGACTGTGAGCCAGGATATAATTAAGGCACCAAAACCACCGATTACGAAACTCATTACGCCCAGATCTGTCTTGTAGGCAAAACTCTCAAGCCACCAGTTCATAAGAAAGATCACAGCTGGCACCGCAAACACAACTGATATCAACACCAGTTTTGTAAACTCCTTTGTTAACAGCAAAACGACAGTTGTTACATCTGCGCCCAATGCCTTTCGTATACCTATTTCTTTAGACCTTTGTTCCGCCATGAAGGTTGCCAGGCCAAATAACCCAAGACATGCTATGAATATCGCCAGCGAGGTGAAAATAATAAAAATATCACCCAACTCCTGCTCTGACCTGAACATGGCATCGAAATTTTCATCCAGGAAGGAATAGTCAAATGGTTCACCTGGGGCCATTTCCATCCAGATCCCTTCAATCTCATTTATCATATTGTTCACATTACCAGCTTCAAGCCTTACGGAAACCAGGTTACCCCATCCCGCTAACATAAATATTAGCGGTTCAATTTCATTATGAAGCGTTGAAAAATTAAAATCCTCAACCACACCTACAACATCATGATAAAACAGTGAGCCATCACGGTTTGGCTCGGCAATTCTATGTCCTTCATGACTTATCCAGCCAAAGGTCTCCATACCCTTCTTATTGATGACAACGGCAGATGAATCCGATGGAAAATCTTTCGAAAAGAATCGCCCGGAGAACATTTCAAGCCCCAATGTTTTCTGATAGTCCTGGTCAGAATTGATCTGGTAGAACAGGATACCATCATCTTTTATCCCGTCAGGGAAATACACGCTATTACTGTATACATGGGGGGGGACATAACTCGTAATACTTGTTTCTTTTACTCCTGCGAGATCCATCAACTTGTTTTTGAAAGCTTGTTTATTGTCCCCAAGGACCCTGGAATTATCAATAATCATAACATTCTCCTTATCGAAACCAAGGTTTTTCTCCTGAACCAGTTTCAACTGTTTATATATGATCATTGTACTAACGATCAGGGAAACAGAAATGGCAAATTGAAAAACAACCAAGGTGCTGCGTATCCAACTGCCTTTGGCACCTTTGCTTAAGGATCCCTTCAGTACCATACCCGGCTGAAATGATGTCAGATAAAAAGCTGGATAACTTCCTGCCAGGACACCGACCAGAAGCATTATGACGGCTATTGACAACAAAGCATTGCCTGAAAGGATATATTCGATTCCAATACTTTTGCCAGTCATTTGATTTAGGTAAGGTAAGGAAATCCATAATACCACAATAGCCAGTGCAGTGGATATTATGCTTAACAATATAGATTCAAGTAAGAATTGAGTGATCAGTCTTCTTTTTGTGGCACCAACTGTTTTTCTGATTCCCACTTCTTTTGCTCGTCCTGCTGACCTCGCTGTCGCCAGGTTCATAAAATTGATACAGGCGATCAGTATAATAAAAATTGAGATAGCTGATAAGAGATAAACATAGGCAATATCCCCGGGTGGTTCAATCTGTCCATCCACATCTGAGAATAGATGAATATCCAGCATTGGTTGTATATAATAGCCATAATCACCTCCAGCAGCTCTCCATTCTTCAAGAGTAATACCTATAAATTTCAATATCTCAGGGCCAACATGTTCATCAGACATAGCTGAGACACTTTCCTGTACTGCATCCGGATTTACATTATTGATTAATTTAACATAGGTATGCAAGTTGTTACTTGTCCAATCCGGTCTACGGCTAACATCCCATGATACCATGGAATAGATCATATCAAAAACAAAATGCGAATTTGTTGGCGGATCTTCTACAATTCCAACTACTTCACAATTCGTTTTGTTGGAGCCAAACTGAACCATTTTGCCTAAAGGAGACTCGCTTTTCCCCGCTTCATAACCAAAATATTTTTTGGCACTCGTCTCCGTCAACACGATCTGGTTGACCTCGTTTAAAATGTCATTGGGATTCCCTTCCTTCAACTCAAAGGTGAAAAACTCGAAAAAATTAGAATCTGCTACAAGTACTTTCTTTTCGGTATAGATTTTGTCCTCGGAGCGTAACACAACATCGCGCCAGAGATTTATCCGGATGGCTTCCTCAATACCCGGTACCTCCTCTACACTGGAGGCAGCAAATGGGGAGCATGAATTCGCTCCGTTAAATGGTTTACCCTGGAGTACACCCTTCATATGCACCTGATAGATGCGGTCGGCATCTTTATGAAAGGTGTCGTAACTCAACTCATCGAACACGTAGAAGGATATCAGTAAGCTAACCGAAATTCCAATGGTCAATCCAAAAATGTTAATGAATGAATAAAATTTATATCTGAAAATATTTCGAAATGCAACTTTGAAGTAATTTTTAAGCATAGTTCTTCCTTTAATTCTATGTTTTAGATGAGATCATAGCCCTATTGGTTGCAAGAATTTCATAAATTAATTTAGGTAGTGTTTTTTTCTATGAATGGTAACAGAAACTAGGGCATAACGAACATCAATAAGAAGGTTAGTACACTAAATACGAAACCATACATGAAGATCAGGTAGGCAATACTTAGGAGATGGTATTTCCGTTTAAGCACTTTACCCTGGTTATAGATATCAATGGTCATGTTCTTATATATGGAATCCTTTGATTTCAGGAGCTGGTCCATCTCATCCATATACTCATCCATCGTTTTTTTAGAAATCGTTCCAAAAAACAACATGGAAGTATTTTTTGAAGTGATATCGACTTGTCCCTTTTTATTCCGGATAATGTGCGGACGTGCTGCTTGTATGGCGTATACAACAGACATGAGGCAAGTGAGTACGATCAAAGTAACTGGCAATGCAATATCTGCCTTGTCATATTCCAGGCTTTCATTGACAATTCCAAAACCTGTTATGGAAACAATTACAGATATGATTATTGAGTTGATGCTGATGATCATGTTGGCTTTATTATCTGCAATCTGGATCAGGTTGATCTGGTTTCTAAAAGTTACCCGGAAAAGGGTCTCCCTCCCTCGACCTCCAGACTTTTCACTCATGTAAGAATACGACTGCATAATATAGTGGTAATTAGTGTTTGGTGGCTAAAATTAGTCAATATTTACCTTATTGATAAATTTTTTAGTAAATCTATTTATCAAGTAATAAATAATAGTTCTGATGTATAATCTAATATCCCTGCTGAATCAACAGATGAATCTTTAAGTTTTGAATATTACAGTTATCTATGTCTCCTTTGCCCTACTTTAATATCTGTCTTATTTGGATATTCCTGTACATAACCTTGTCATGATCTCCCTGCAAATAAATTGGTCCGGGCTTGGATTCATCAGATGTAAGGGCGCCACCGGTGATCCCCTTTACTGGTTGGTTATCGATTATAGTTATGTCATTCAGAATTACAGTCAAATGCCTGTTGCATAATGTGATGTCCATAGTTTGCCATTCACCAGCAGGTTTTTCAGCATTGACGGCCGGAATGATCCTGCTATAAAGTGCTCCCAAATGATGAGCATTCTGAGGCAATCCATAGCTATCATACACCTGAATTTCATAAATTCCACGAAGGTATACCCCGCTGTTTCCATTTTTTGGCACATTCACTTCCAGTGTGAGATTAAAATCTTCAAATTCCTGTTCTGTTCTCAGGTTCCCATAGTTTATGTGGGGCTTGCCTTCTTCCTGTACGGGATCATTTTCCAGGATACCATTTTTAACGAAAAAACCATTTGTGGAATTTGGGCTCACCATTCTCCATCCGGTAAGATCTTTCCCATTAAACAAGCTAATTATATCTCCATATTTCACTTTCTCCAAGTCTGGTGCAGGCGGTAATGGAGAATTCTTTTTGCCAGTTATTGGTTCTTCCCTGACGCCCAGGCCATCAAATTCCGGGGTATAAATGGAACCTGTGAGCTGGTCACCGTCTACTGATAATACCATCCAGGAAGTAAGCTTGTGAACCAAAACAGCCTCTCCAACTGCATTCTTCTTTCTGATAATTTCTCGGCTTCGTGTCAATATGAGGTTCTCTCCATCAATATATATGTTATCGAGGGGAAATACACTGCCCGATCCCCAAAGCATATCACAAACGAGATAGCCATCCTCCTGGCGGACCTCAATCCATCCCGGCACATTGTTTGGAAGGATTAATGCCCAGCTGCCTAGAAACGGGCCTGGATCATCAGATGCTTTAAGAAAGGGTGAGCCAATCATTAAGGATACCACAAGAATGCCAAGAATCAAAAAAGTCTTTTTCATAATCTATACTGTTTTATGAATTAATAATAAGTTCTATAAAAATTTAAAACCGCCTTAAATAATCGGGAATAACAAAGGTAAAATATCCTCCTGACCTTATCATTTATTATTAAAATTATTTAATCCACTTCCTTAAACAAAAAATTGGTCAGATAGAATTGCATTAAATAATTATACTTCGTCCTGTAACTTTATTGCCAGCTCTTCCGCTTCCTTCCAAATCCGAAGAAAATTGCCAGACCAGATCTTTTGAATATCTTCTTCAGAATATCCTCTTTCAAGCAATAATTTAATCAGATTAGGGTACATGGAAACATCGGTAAGTCCTTCCGGCAAATTACTTACACCATCATAATCGGAACCAATTCCTACATAATCTATGCCAACCAGCTTAACCACATGGTCTATATGATCAGCGACTTCATCCATTTGAACCACAGGGACTTCATTGTCTATCATATATTTTTCGATATATGCTGTTCTTTCTTCTGCAGTCATATCAGATCTTTCGATCTTATCCCAGGCCTTCGACATTTTCTGCTGATGGTCCCCATTTATAAAGAATGAACCAAAATTAATCTGAATGACACCGCCATTTTCCGCCAGTTTTTTGATCATGGCATCACTCATGTTTCTTTCAAATCCAGGTGTGAAATGCCGGCATGATGAATGTGTGGCTACCAGAGGGGCTTTGGTTATATTGAGAACCTGATAAAAAGTGCTATCGCTCACATGGGAGATATCTACAAGTATCCCCAGTCGGTTCATTTCTTCAATAACCTCTTTGCCGAAGGGACTTAGCCCATTCCAGTGTTTATCCGGGTCGTATGAAGAATCACAAATCAGGTTCCAACGAGAATGGCAGAGGGTAATATACCGTATACCCCTTTCGTAAAAATACTTTAGGTTATTAATATCATCCTCGATCGGTGCTCCATTCTCCATGCCCATTGGAAGAGATATCAGACCTTTGTTAAATATATCCTTAACATCTTTCACTGAGAAAGCCATAGCATATTTATCAGGCCATTTCTGAGCAAATCCATATACCATGTCAATTAATTCTTCAGCCTTTTCTTTGGCACCCCCAGTTTCCTGATAACTTGCTCCAACATAAATGGACATAAAAGGTACATCCAATCCCCCTTTTTTTGCTCTTTCAAAATCAAAATGCCCCTTTTCCGTATGTGTTGAAATATCCTCCCATTCTTCCACCAGTCTGTATGGAACATCAATATGCGTATCGATAAGCAAAATTTCCTTACTTAAACGTTCTGCTTTTGCATTAATCGATTCTGTATCATCTCCCCTGGCATTTTTTACAGGTGATTGACAAGCAAAATGAAACAATAGGGGTAACAGGATTAAAACTCTCTTCATTGGATTGAATTTCGTATTCGATGGTAGAAATAATTGAGCAGCAATTATACATATTTTTTCTAACAGTTGTTTCGGGCACTTTAACGGAATGGCTCTTATTATAAGATATGTATTATTCAGAGTTTAATATGCTGCTTGATAAGGGAAATTTTCGTTGCGAATTGGTAAAAAAAAAATTAAATTGATTAAAGTAAAAATCCACAATTATGGAAGTCTCAAATCAAACACTGGTCCGGACAAAGACCCTAATGCAAGGAGATGACTGCTGCAACCACCGGTGGACTTATAATACCTTATAATAAACGAGATTGATCTATTAAAGAACTTCTTCTATCATATTAGATCAGCAATAGCAAAATACGCGGTGATCAATGAAAAGAGGATGACAGCAATCAAGCCCATCTTAAGTTTCAGGTTAGCCTTATTTTCTCCCATCAGGTTTTTATTCATAATTAAAAACATAATTGGAATAGCCACAGCTGGAAGGATCATAGCCTGAAAAGCCTGGGAAAATATCATCATTGCGGGTGGTGCTTTTTCGATAAAAATCAATCCAAAACCGAATAATAAACCAAAAAAGCCCAGAATTCGGAATAAGGGAGACTTAATATCTCTTGATTTTCCAGAAAAATCAGAGATCAACCAGGGTGCGATCAAGACGATTGGAAATACAGTTGACAATCCTGCTCCAACAATACCTAGAATAAGAATGAATGCGGCTATCTTCCCGCCTAATGGTTCGAACAATTGTATCATTTCAACGGTAGTCTCCAGAGAAAGATCCATCACATAAAGTGTACCAGCAGATACGGCCATGATTATCCCACTTAAAAGAAGCATCGTTGTAGCTGACACAAAAGCATCTTTTTTCTCATCCTTTAGATTATCAATGGTCCACCCCTTTTCTTTAACCACCGTACTTCTAACAATAAAAACAGCGGCCGAGCATGTTGTACCTGCCATGGCAGCTATAAGCTGAAACGCTCCTTTCTCCCTTGGTATATTTGGGATCATCCCTTTTGCAATAGCAATGAAATCAGGCTTCACAAGGAAAAAAACAAGGATAAAACATAATCCCATAAGTATGACGAAAAACGTAAGTATCTTTTCGAAGATCTTATACTGTCCAAACCATAATAAAGCATATAGACAGATTACTAATACAAGGGTTATCCAGAAAGCATCAGCATCACCCCATCCCATTAACCTGATACCTTCAATGATCAAATCCACCACTATGCCCATTACCCCCATAATGGCGAGCAATTCTCCGGTTATCAGTGCAATTAAGATATAAATTGATAATGCTGTACCGGCCCGGAAGTTTTTCCTGATATTATATAAGGCCGTTTGACCAGTTACGAGGGTCACCTGACCATAGGCTATCATCAAGATATATGTAAAAATTGCAGACAGGATAAGTGCCCAAAACAGTGTCATGCCGTAATTTGCTCCTGCCTTGGCCATAGTAGTAATACTTCCGGTACCGATGTTATAGCCAATCAGGAATAATCCAGGACCTACTGCGGATAATGCGATGAGTATTTTACGTTTCATATCAAGTTCAAAATATATTTAATAAAAAATCTATTCGGTTGATTGGAATAATTATCCAGTCCCTGATTCAATTAATCCTTTTTCTGGTACACCACCTTGCCCTGTAATACTGTTTTTTGAATTATCATTTCATTGTCCTCTAAGGTAAAGATTACAAGATCTGCACTCATACCTTTCTTCAAAGCACCCCGGTCAGCAAGGCCATACACCCTCGCAGGTGTATTTGTAGCCATTTGAACAGCCGACTCCAGGGAACATCCAGCAAGTACAACCATATTTTTTAGGCCTGTCCTGACTGGGAAAGAAGCACCAGCCAATACATTTTGTGCAGGATATTTTAGCATTCCGTCTTCCGTCATTACCACGACCTTACCATTCCAATCATATTTCCCGGCAGGCATTCCGGCTAATTCAGTGGCATCTGAAACCAGCATCAGGTTTTCCGGTCCTTTAACGCTAAAAAATACCTTAAGTTCTTCCTTTCTTAAATGGTGGCCGTCTGCGATAATACTTGGTGTCAGGTATTCATTCGCAAGTTGTGGCCATATTGGATTATCGTGCCGATTGATCAAGTTAGCACATCCATTCCCAAGATGGGTTGAAACCCTGGCTCCCAGATTTACCGCTTCTTCAATCTGATCTGATGTACCGTTGTGATGAGCCAGCGATACAACAATGCCCAGATCATTACATTTTTTGATAAAATCCATAGCCCCTTCTACTTCAGGAGCTACGCCTACCTGAATAATTTTTCCTTTAGCCGCCGAGTAGAACAATTTAAACTCATCCCAGTCAGGTAAGCGGACCCATTCCTTTTGATGTGCCCCGCGGTAACCATCAATGGGTGATATATAAGGGCCTTCCAGAAAATATCCAGGCATGGAATGTGACAAGGCAGGGTCATTTTCAACAGATTGTGAAAGAGCTTCCAGATTTTGAATGATTAATTCTGATGAATTCGTAATTATGGTCGGAAAAAAGGTAGTGACCCCTTCTTCCCACATTGCCTTGGTTAGGGTTTGTATCTTCTCTACTGTTAAACCCTCAGAATTAAAACTGATAGATGCATATCCATTTACCTGAGTATCGATAAGACCGGGAGCAATAAATAGTTTGGGACTTTCCTGAAGAGCCGCCTCAGAAGGGATAATATTTACAATTACTCCATCCTTAACCTGTACATCCACATGCTTTTCTTGATCTGTTAAATACCCGCTAATCGTAATTCCTTGTGACTTCAGATTGGTGTAGTTCGCTATTAACATGATTATTAAGGCTATATGAAATATTCTTGTTTTCGGATACCGGATTTTCATTTTATATTATTTTTAGTTTGGCAATTCAATTGTAAATAAAGTTCCTTTATTTACTTCTGATTCAACTTTAATTCTTCCCCCATGCTGCAGGATCACAAATTTAGAAAAACTCAACCCAATTCCTGATCCCCCATCCCGGGTAGAGAAAAACGGTATAAATATTTTCTTCAATACTTCGGCTTCTATACCTTTTCCATTATCTTCCACCTGAATCATAGCTTTTGATCCACTTTCGGATGTATTTACCTTTATCATAGGATTGATCTGTTTTTCCATGGAATACATGCTATTCGTCAGGAAATTAATTAAAACCTGTTCCAATAGCGTCTTATCACATCTCAACTGAAGATTTTCAGGAACTATAGTTATTTTGCTGATGATATTTCTCTTCTTAAATTCGGGCGCTAAAAGGGCCAGGGCAGAATCAATTAGATCACTTATCCTGATTTTTTCAAATTCAGGGTGAGGAATATCTGTTAATTTCCGATAGGCTTCAACAAATTGAAGTATTCCCTCCGTTCTCTTCTTGATGGTGTTAACGGAAGTCCTTACATCTTTTATATTTTCCTCTGAAATTTCATTCAAGTTTTTCTGCAATCCGTTCTGGTTTTCCAGAAGCATCAAAATCGTATCTGTCAGCGAGGTAAGTGGAGTTGCTGAATTCATGATTTCATGGGTAAGGATACGAATTAATTTGTACCATGCCTCTATCTCTTTCTGTTCTATTTCATCCTGGATATCATAAAAGGTAATTACTCTGCAGTATTTCCCCAACAACACAATAGTATGGTTATACACTGAAAGTTGATGAGTATCTGTTCCTTGGCCCAGTTCCACAAGCTTTCGGCCATCTTCAACCATATTTTCAATTTGACTTGTGAATTCTGAACTATGTTTCTTTATATAGTTCCATTCCTTTGTCCTTTCAATTTGCAAATGATCGATGGCAGATTGGTTAATAAGTAATACTTCATCATCTTCATTAAATGCGATAATACCGAAACTGATCTTATCTATGATTGCCTGTAGTAAAAGGTATTGGGATTCTTTCTCTATTTTCACTTTATTAAAAGCTGCAATAACTTCCCTGAATGAATCTGCCAGATCACTGAAATCCCTGCCCAGCTTATCCCCTGAAAAATTCACAGATATGTCCCCGTATTTGATAGCCAGAATAAACTTGGTTAATTCTTTGTTCGACCTGCGTGCAAAATGGATCATCTCCAACATTTGGAGGGCAATTACTGCACCTACGATCACCTGTGAAAAAAAATATTCCGGTCGAGCGAATATTAACCCTAACACAAGACTCATAGCTACAAGCAAAACAACCCTGATAATTATATATATAGAGAAACGATCCATTTAATTCATGTATGTTAAATCCCGAATTTTTCCATTTTTCTGTATAAAGTAGCCCTTGTTATTCCCAATTCCCCTGCTACTTTAGATAAATTCCCTTTGTTATTTTCAACTGAACGTTCAATCATGATTTTCTCCATGTCTTCCAGGGTAACCGGTTCGTCAGCACCGGAACTTGTCTTTCCCTTTTGCAAGTACAAAGAGGGATCATCAATAAGGTTTCCTTCAGAAAGGATCACTGCTTTTTCTATAGCATGTTGAAGCTCCCTGACATTTCCTGGCCAGGCATATGACGTCATCTTTTTAAGTAATGATGGCTCGATCTTTAAACCTTTTTTATTGTACTTACGGCTGAATATCTTTAAATAATGCCGTGCCAATAAAGGAATGTCCTCATTTCGTTCTTGTAATGCTGGAACATGTATTTCTACCGTATTGATCCTGTACAATAGATCCCGTCTGAATTCAGGCTTTTCTTTTTCAATCATTGAGTATAATGGCATATTTGTAGCACAAATCAACCTGGCATCAATTGAAATATTTTTATTTGATCCAACCCGTTTTATGACTTTATTTTGAATTGCAGTTAACAACTTGGCCTGCAGGGGTGGCGACAAGTTCCCAATTTCATCCAGAAAAATGGTGCCGCCGCTAGCCAGTTCAAAGCTACCGGCACGATCCGATTTTGCATCCGTAAAAGCTCCTTTAACATGTCCAAATAGCTCGCTTTCAAATAATGTTTCAGTCAATGATCCCAGATCAACCCGGATAATAACCTCTGACCTACGGGATGACAATCGGTGAAGAGCCCTTGCGACAAGTTCCTTACCCACTCCATTATCCCCAAGTATCAGTACATTCGCATCGGTATCCGCAACTTTGGTGATTAACTCAAAGACCCGGTTCATAGCCGGAGAATCTCCAATAATCTCGGTAAATGGTTTATCGATATCTGCAGATATCCGCTCCTGAGCCCCTTTAAGTTTTTTAACCGCGATTTTCGATTGTTTCAACTCAATGGCTGCAAGTATCGTAGCATATAGTTTTTCATTCTTCCAGGGTTTTAGTAGGAAATCGGAAGCCCCTTCCTTCATTGTCTCAACAGCTAACTTAATATCCCCATAGGCCGTGATCATGATCACCGTAACTTCCTGGTCAATCTCACGGATCTTCTTCAGCCAGTAAATTCCCTCCGCACCTTCCATATCGCCCTTCTTAAAATTCATGTCCAGAAGAATAACATCAAATTCGGTATCACTTAAACGATGCAATATTTCAGCCGGATCTTCCACGCCACATACACTGGTAAATTTCTGTTTTAGAAACATAATCGCAGTATCCAGAACATCCCGGTCATCATCAACGATCAATATGGTTCCTTTTATTAATTTCATTGGTCAATTGAACAGGATATCAATATAAAAAGTGTTTAATTATTAAACAACTGATTGTATAATTATTATACATATTTCAAAGATCGATTTTTTCGAGTATATTTCAAACAACTGATATTCAAGTATTTATAATCTATGGCACGGCATTTGGAAATGACAATCAGAATACTTGGAAATAAAATAAAAAACATAATCATGATAGAAACTAAAAAACTAAAAAAGGTATTTCAAACAGATGAAGTGGAAACCACGGCTTTAAATGATATCAGCGTAAAAGTAGAAAAAGGTGAGTTTGTCGCAATAATGGGTCCTTCCGGATGTGGTAAGTCGACTTTGTTAAATATTTTGGGATTATTAGACGGACCGTCAGAGGGAGAATATGAATTTGGAGAAAGCAATGTCTCAAAATCAAACGAACGACAACGCGCAGGCATCCGAAAGGGATCCATTGGTTTTGTTTTTCAAAGTTTTAACCTGATCGATGAGCTGACGGTATTCGAAAACATTGAGCTACCATTATTATACCTGAAGGTGAAACCAGCCGATCGGAAAAAAATGGTCAATGAGGTTATGGAGCGAATGAACATCAGTCACCGCAGTAGCCACTATCCACAGCAACTCTCCGGGGGTCAACAGCAAAGGGTGGCTATCGCCAGGGCCGTTGTAAGCAATCCGGATTTGATACTTGCTGATGAGCCAACCGGAAACCTGGATTCAGCAAATGGTGAAGAGGTAATGAACCTCCTGAAAGAATTGAACCAGGCAGGGACAACCATTATCATGGTGACACACTCACCTCATGATGCCTCGTATGCAAATAGGATTATTAATCTATTTGACGGAAAAGTTGTAACTGAAAAAATAAACGAAGAATTTCATATTTAATTAAAACTGAAATCCTCATGTTAAAAAATATATTCAAGGTTGCCCTCAGAAATCTATTTAAGGATAGGTTTTATTCTTTTCTAAATATATTGGGTCTGTCAATTGGAATCGCTGCCTCATTTTTAATCGTTCTTTATGTTGTAGATGAACTCAGTTATGAACATTCGTTTAAAGATAAGGAACGCATTTACAGAGTAGCTACAGCTGCCAATTTCGGTGACCAACAGATTACACATGTGGCGGCTTCGTCCGCACCACTTGCAGGAGGATTTAAAAATCATATCCCTGAAGTTGAATCAATTACAAGAATTCAGCCCATTTCACTTAATATAAGCCATGAAGAGAATTTTTATAAGGAAAATAAGGTCTTTTATGTTGATTCCACCTTTCTGGATGTTTTTAGTTACAAGGTTTTAGAAGGAGATCCCAAAAGTCTGTTGAAAGAGCCTAATTCATTAGTACTTACCAGAAGTACTGCTATCAAATATTTTGGCGAGAAGGCATTAAAAGATGGTAAAGTGGTTGGAGAAATTCTTAAAACGGATAACGGGGCTTATGCTATTACTGGTATTCTTGAAGATTATGATGGAAATTCACATATAAATTATGATATGCTTGTTTCGATGTCAACCAATCAGGATGCATTAAATCCAGTCTGGATAAGCATGAATTATTTTACCTACTTAAAATTAATCGAGGGAGCTGAGGCGGAAAACCTGGGAGGTAAATTTAGAGACCTGGTCATGCAATATGTTGTCCCTCAGGTTGTACAATATTTAAGTTTTCCAGAAGAGACTTTCACTCCGGAGACTGTTGATCAGGGCTTCAAATTTTACTTGCAACCATTGACAGACATTCATTTGAAATCAAACCTGTATGCTGAATTCAGTTCAAACGGGAACATCCAATATATATATATCTTTTCAGCTATAGCTATATTCATCATAGTTATCGCTTGTATCAATTTTATGAACCTTGCCACCGCGAGATCGGCAAAACGGGCCAAAGAAGTTGGGATCCGAAAAACTCTTGGATCTGCTGCGAGTAAAATAACCAGCCAGTTCATGCTGGAGTCTTTTATCTTTGTATTTATTGCCATGCTTATCGCCCTAGGATTGACAGAAGCTTTCAGGTTACCATTCAATACTATTGCTGGGAAAAGTTTATCCTTTAATGTTTTTCAGAATCCATGGATTATATACATGATTCTTGGATTTACACTTGTCATTGGCTTAATGGCAGGGAGTTATCCAGCCTTTTATCTAACGAAATTCAAACCAGTTGATGTCCTGAAAGGTGGGGTATTGAGTGGAAAGAAGAAGTCAGTTTTTCGAAGCATACTGGTAGTCCTTCAATTTGTTATTTCTATTGGTCTGATTGTAAGTACACTTTTAGTATTCAAGCAAATGGACTACATCCAGTCTAGAAATTTAGGATTTGATAAGGAAAATGTAATTGTAATAAAAAACGCATCTAATCTTGGAGAAAAAGCCCAACCATTCAAACAAATTATTGAGAATCAGAGTAAAGTAATTTCTGTAAGTTATACCACACATGTTCCTTCCAATATATATTGGTCATCAGCCTTTAAGGCAGAAGGTGAGGATACAAATGATAATATTTTATTCTATAGTTTCTCTGATTTCGATTACCAAACAGTGATGGATTTTGAAATAAAACATGGAAGATACTTTTCGAGAGATTTTCCTTCGGATTCTTCGGCTATTGTCATTAATGAGGAAGCAGCTTTTGTTCTGGGACTGGCAGGAAATGATTGCAAAGATGCCATCGGGGTCAATGTGGAAACGTTAAATTTTGAGGGAGCCCGAATGAAACTGGAGATCATTGGTGTGGTTAAAAACTACAATTTTAAAAGCTTGCATAGTCAGGTAGAAGGAATGGCTATTCAACTTGGAAGTTTTGGCGACAACATGGCTATCCGGATACAACCTGGAGATCACAGGGCTACTTTAAGTGACTTAGAAACTCTTTGGAAAGAATACAATCCTTCATTAACATTCGAATACTCCTTTTTAGATGAGGATTATGAAAGAATGTTTGAAAAAGAGGCAAGAATGAGCAGTATATTCTCCATTTTTTCAATCCTGGCAATTTTAATTGCATGTATGGGATTATTTGGGCTAGCGGCATATACCGCAGAACAACGAACAAAAGAGATTGGTATACGAAAAGCGATGGGTGCCAGTTCGGGTAGTGTAATCAGACTATTAACAATGGAATTTACAAAACTTGTTGTAATATCTTTTATTGTCGCCACACCCTTGTCATGGTATTTAATGAAACAATGGTTCAGTGCTTTTGCTTATAGAACATCAATGGGTGTATGGCCATTTATTGTTGCAGGCTTTATTGCCTTGTTGATCGCCTGGTTTACAGTAAGTTACCAGTCAATCAAAGCGGCTTTAGCAAACCCGGTGGATTCTTTGAGGGACGAATAGTTTTTTAACACGGCAGGTTGTGCAAATGGTACGACCTGCCCATTTTTTATATTAAAATTATGCTTAGAAATATTTTTAAGATCGCCATCAGAAACCTTTTAAAAGACAGATTCTACTCTTTCTTAAACATCATAGGTTTATCAATAGGTATTGCAGCTTCATTTTTAATTCTACTTTATATTGTTGATGAACTCAGCTATGATACATTTCATAAGGATTCTGATAGAATATATAGAGTAGGTGTAAGAGGAAAGTTTGGAGAAGAGGAGGTCGCTAAGATGGCTGTATCCTGCGCCCCACTTGCTAATGGAATGCTCAATCATATTCCTGAAGTAGAAACGGTTACAAGAGTATGTACTGGAGTGATTATTTTCAATCATAAAGAAGAAATTTTCAAAGAAGCGAATCTGCTTTACGCTGACTCCACTTTTTTTGATGTATTCAGCCTTCAGCTATCTAAGGGGAATGTGAAAGAGGTATTGAAAGATCCATATTCATTGGTATTGACAAAAGAAAGTGCCATCAGGTTTTTTGGGCAGGAAGCGATTTCGAAAGGCATGGTGGTTGGGCAATTAATCAAAGCCGGGGAAGACACCTATAAAGTCACTGGAATTATTGAAGAAGTCCCACATAATTCTCACATGGATTTCGATATGCTTGTATCCATGTCAACATATTCAGATGCTTTGAGTCCAATCTGGATAAATATGAGATATCATACATATGCTAAATTGCTAAAGAATACAAATCCAGATCAGTTGGATAGTAAATTCAGGGGCATGGTTATGCAATATGTGATACCTCAGGTTTTACAATATATGAATTACCCTGGTCAAAATTTTACTGAAGAGAATGTTGATGAAAACTTCAAGTTCTTTCTGCAACCATTAACGGATATTCATTTAAGATCCAACCTTACCTCTGAATTAGGATCAAATGGCAATATTCAATACGTGTATATATTTGGCATTATCTCAGTATTCATAATACTTATAGCATGCATAAATTTTATGAATCTATCAACGGCCCGGTCAGCTAAAAGAGTTAAAGAGGTAGGGATACGAAAAACATTAGGTTCTGACAGAAGCAGATTGATTTGGCAGTTCTATCTTGAGTCATTTATTTTTATTCTAATCGCCATGCTTATTGCCCTGGCTTTGACAGAAGCTTTCCGTGGGCCATTCAATATAATAGCAGAAAAAAAACTGTCTTTCAATATATTTTCACAACCCTGGATCTTGGGGGTGATAGCAGGCCTAACAATTATTATTACACTTTTAGCTGGAAGCTATCCAGCCATTTATCTGACCCGGTTTTCTCCGGTCAAGATATTAAGTGGGAATTTAAGATCTGGATCCAGGAAATCAATCTTCAGGAACGGGCTGGTGATCTTTCAATTTATGATCTCAATTGGTTTGGTAATATGTACGATTATTGTACATAAACAATTGAATTATATTCAGCAAAAAAACCTGGGATTCGATAAAGAAAACGTGATCGTTTTAAATAATGGCTGGGATGTAGGTGAATATAAAGATGTTTTGAAAAGGGAATTTTTGAATGAAGAATATGTTGTTTCAGCTAGCTATGCTTCGCGCTTACCTTCTGATGCTTTCTATTCAAATGCCCAGAGAGCTGAAGGCGAAAACGAGCAGGATCACAGGATTAATGTGTCCTGGGTAGATTATAATTTTGCCAAAACCCTTGGAATCACTATAAAACATGGAAGATTCTATTCGGAAGATTATCCATCGGATTCTACAGGAATAGTTATAAATGAGTCGGCGGCACGAATCTTTGGATTTTCTGACAATGATTGTGCTGAGGCTGTTGGCAAAAATATTGAAGTAATTAACTCAAATATGGGGAATAGAGATATCTTTCATGTAATAGGTGTAGTCGAGAATTACAATTTTCAGGGTTTGCAATCCGAAATCGAGCCTCTATCTATATTTCTTTATCATAATACCGGATTTCTCACGGTTAGATTTAAGCCGGGAAATACAGAATACATGTTGTCGGAAATGGAAAATATCTGGAAGAAAAATGTCCCATGGCTTCAATTCGATTATAATTTTCTGGATGAAAAATTTGAACGGACCTATGAAAAAGAAGCCAGGCTTGGTAAAATATTTTCAATTTTTACTATTCTTGCCATTCTTGTAGGGTGTCTCGGATTATTCGGGTTGGCCGCCTATACTGCTGAACGAAGAACAAAGGAAATTGGGATCAGAAAGACAATGGGGGCAACTTCCAATAGCGTGGTGAACATGTTGAATAAAGAATTCACCAAATTGGTCATGGTTGCGTTTGTCCTGATAGTACCCATTTCCTGGTATTTTATGAATAAATGGTTACAGGTTTTTGCCTACAAAACAACCATAGGGATATGGCCATTCATTGCCGGGGGAGCACTTGCTCTGTTGATAGCCTGGATTACAGTAAGCTATCAATCCATAAAAGCCGCTGTAGCTAATCCGGTGGATTCTTTAAGGAATGAATAAAAAGACAATTCCTTTCTGATTACCCTCTCCATTGCGCCACCATTTTAAAATTATGGCCTTAGGAGGGGTTTTCAGTTAACTGTAATCGTTCGTGAGTGGTTTTAAGTTAAGTGCTAACACACAGAAGTGAAGTGGTTTTCAGTTAAGTGCAATCACTCAAAAGTGATTTTCAGATTATTGTAACCAAAATTGAGTTACATTCGTCAAACTAAGTAACTTTTATATTATATATTTTTTCATATAACCTATATTTTTTATCATTTAAATTTTTTTTCAATGAACCGAAGAAAGATGCTTAAAAGTGCCCTGCTCGTATCAGGCGGGATATGCATGTGTCATAATACATTAGGGTTTGACATTCCGAAATCTACCTGTTGTTATACACCAGACATTGAGCCTGAAAGCATCACGCAAAAGAATAAAAGTATAATCATTGACCTCTCAAAAGCACCATCTCTTGAGCAGAAAGGTCAGGCCGCCTATGTCGACAGTTATAATGGTAATTTAAAGATTATTGTAGTACGGGTTAAAAAGAATACATTCCATGCCTTATCAAGATTTTGCACGCATGGCAGACAGGCCATCAGTTACATTGCTGAAAGAAAGCTTCTGCAATGCAACAGTTATAACCACTCGCTATTTGACCTGGATGGAAGTGTTTGGAAAGGACCTGCCCCAAATCCAATTCCAGCTTATCCAGTGGAATACAGCAAAGGTCAACTGGAAATTTTTTACGGCTAAATCAATGGAAGAATGCGATACA
The DNA here is from genome assembly GCA_964389805.1 of uncultured Roseivirgaceae bacterium. GTDB lineage: Bacteria > Bacteroidota > Bacteroidia > Cytophagales > Cyclobacteriaceae > JAGTVG01. The sequence goes on from CAYMFU010000339.1 coordinate 36,996, forward strand.
TAATAATTCTATTGGTAACAGTTTTCTCTAAAAACACACTAGATGCACAAGTATCTGCATCAGGGAATAGTCTATGGACAAATCCAAAAGATGGGATGACCTTTGTCTGGATACCCGCTGGCAGTTTTGAAATTGAGATCCCATATGATTCATCAGGAACAATAAAATATACTAAGGAAAAAAAAACATTTGCAGAAGGCTTCTGGATGGGTCAGACGGAAGTGACGGTCAGGCAGTATCAGAATTTTGTTAAGGAGACCGGGTATATAACCGAAGCTGAAATAAATGGAGATCCATTTAACTGGAAGAATACTGGATTCAAACAGAAGAAAGACCATCCTGTCGTTTACATAAGCTATCAGGATATTGAAGCATACACAGAATGGGGTGGGGTGGATATCCCTTATGAGAATGAATGGCTTTATGCCTGTAAGGCAGGCATATCAAACAGGTTCTATTGGGGTGATGAATTTGACGATAAATATGTCTGGTACCGCGGAAATTCCATGACTGGGACGAAACCTGTAGGCAAAAAACTACCAAATCGCTGGGAATTATACGATATGGTGGGCAATGTCTGGGAATTTATCCATATATGTGATGGTATCGTTGGACTTAGGGGTGGAGCATGGACGAGATGCGATGAAGCAAGCGGCCGGACCGGCTCAACCTACTCGAATATTATTTATGGAACCGTCAGCCCCCGAATGATGCGATGTGTTAAAACCATTTTTCAACCCAGCAACAGGGATGATGACCGAGGATTCAGATGCATAAAAAGAGGGAGTGGAGAACTATCCCGAGGAAATTTGTTATATCAATAATTTCTGCATACCCGCTATCATATTAATGCTTTCCGGCTTTGATTTTGTTTGACGTTATTCTAAATTTTCGTAGTAAAATAAAGATAGTATAATAATATGTCTATATCAATACGGCTTACCGGAGCCGAGGATTATTCCCAGTTGATATCCTTATATAAAGAGGTAGCAGCAAAAAGCGGGGGTATCATCCGGATTGATGATGAGATCAATTTCGATTATGTGAATATGTTTATTGAGAACAGTCTGAGACAAGGTCTTAGCCTTGTCGCAGAAGTTAATTCCAGAATTGTGGCCGAGATCCATGCCTATACCCCGGGAATATATGCTTTCCAGCATATGTTATCTGATCTTACTATTGTAGTGCATCCGGAATTTCAGAACCAGGGAATTGGGAAGAAGTTATTTTCAGAATTTCTACGTATCGTACAGGAGGATTTTGCACACATACTCAGGATTGAGCTATACGTTCGCGAAGAAAACAAGCCGATTGTTGAGTTTTATGAATCACTCGGGTTCATAAATGAAGGCCGTCAGAAAAATAAAATATTGAATCGGGCCAATGAACTGGAAACGCCCCTGCATATGGCCTGGTTCAATCCTTCCTTTAAGCCTCAAGGACATGGTAAATAATAAGAGAATTTATAGGCAAATCATATAAGGTCTTTGCTGATGAATGGGATGAACTGATTGGAATATATCAACAATATCCAAATTCAGCTGAAAATTAGATCGCATGCCCACATAGACTTATATCAAGCATGTATTATCTAAATATGCTCATTGCCTGGAAGCACCAAAGCCGTCTAATTTTTAGTTCGAAAGTAATAGGCTAATCCAAAGTTCAACGTCAAAAGATTCAGAGTAAAATCAACGTTGTTACTGATCGTGGTTATCTCTTCACCCGTCTCATCAATTGTTGTTACCTTTTCGTACTTATACCCAAGTACATCCAGCTGGATCTCAAAACAGAAGTTTTACAGGGCAAAGAAAGTTATCCCAGGGCTGAGTCCGATCCCGAACATAAATGTATCAGATGTATTAAAAGAAGTCTGTTCACCATTTTTATACCACTCAGATTCACCGTTTCCAAATCCAAAATTCACTTTTATTTCATTAAACAGGCTTAATCTTTTGTTTTTCGTAAGAGGGAAATATGATCTTAGAAATGGTGTAAAAGCATGGATCCTTTCAAGAGATTCAATTATCGCCGTATCTGAAAGAAAAGTAGCTTCAACCGTCGATTTTTCCCTTTCAATACTATAGCCTAATCCGGCCATGTGGTTTTTACTAAAAAAATAACCACCTTTGAACTTCACAGAGTAATCAAGTATTTTGGAGTTAATCTGACGATCGAAATTTAAAATATCCTTGGATTTATTAGATTTTTCATCGAATACTGAAAAGGCCAGGCCCACATATCCATTCCCCTTTTTAAATGGTTTGAATTGTTCATTGTAATAGCTCCCGATAAAATCCTCCTTATCCACTTACCCATCCTCAGTTTCCTGAGCATACAAAACGGTTGATAGTAATATCAGACAGGTGTATTAAAGCCAGCAGAAATTCATCAGCTGGCAATAGGTATATTTTGTTAACAGGAATTGACTATTCGACCTGTAAAAGCCAACTCCCATCTTCGAACCAGTATTGTTCCAATCCCTCTAGTAATCCTGCTAACTGCATGGCGTTGAAGTAATTCTGGATCATGTTGAGAAGTAGCACATCATCTGGTGGTAGTGCCATGCCAATAGGCTCAAGGGTAATGGGCTGATTTAAAGTCGCAAATCCTGCATCAGGATATCGAGCCATGGTCAGAATACATATAGGATAATCTGCAACCACAGCATCAACCTGATCGTCCGAAAGCAGTTTGACTGCCTCATCATAATTATTTACAAGACTTAAATCCGTGTCAGTCAGAAAATTCTTTACAAAATCTTCACTGGTGGATCCTTTCAACGTAGCCAGCTTGAGATTGGCCTGATTGATCTCCTCGGAATTGCTGGCTTTTGCCAGGATAGAGGATTTTGTTAAGATCGATTTCCCGGACAATATATAGGGTCCCACAAATGCAGCTTCGAGATTCCTTTTCGGCGTCATGGTCATACCAGACATCACCAGGTCAACCTTTCCTTCTTTCAATGCCTGCAAAAGATCAGGAAAAGGTATCTGTTCTATTTTTAATTTAACGCTCATCGATTGTGCAAGCAATTTGGCAATATCCACTTCATAACCAATAAGCTCGCCGCTTTTTGATTTCATGGAAAAAGGTGGCTGATTTCCTGACATTCCAATAACGATCTCCCCTTTTTCCAGGATTTTATTGAGCCTGTTCTGGGCATGAATTGGTAAGCATATAAAGGCGAATAAAATAAGAATCAGAAATGACTTGAAGATTTTTTTCATATTCATTTTCATAATGGTAATAAGTTTAAATAGGTGAAGAGAATATTTTAATGGTTTTATTTATTCTTAAAAATTTGACGATTACTATAGAGATCTTCTTTTTAACCTTTTTGATTTCCACCTCACCGGGCAGATCCAGATCCGGGAAATTCTAAAGCCCCATCTTGCTCAACTCATTCAGGACTTTTGCCTATGCGAAATGCATTATCTTTCTCTTCTTTTTCCTCTTTTTCATCCTGCGCAAGAACAGGAAGGCTAATAAAAACCATTAAAATAATTAGTAATTTTTAAAACAATCCAGAATAATTCATATTTTGCTTCTGTGCCTAATATTTAGGATTAATTAATCCAAAGAACTTATAATTCAGTAATTTGTTTATTAAACAAACAAAAGTTAAACAACAAACATAATAAAATGGCCGGATTTTTTAAAATCACAGAATTAGCATCAGTTATGTAATCAAAAGATCTCAGTATTTATTCAAAGCTATCATTACAAAGTTCTTTCAGATTTTCCAGGGTTTTATAAGGTCCGCTCACTATAAACATATTGACAATAAACATAGGAATGCTCCCCCCCGGATCACTTAGGAATTGGTGAATAACCTCCACCCTTTTTTCATCTATCTTTTTAAAGATCCATGTGCCTTCCGAGATCTCTATGCGAACATAATCATTGGATAAGGGTACGGCATCAGGAACAGATGACAGATTCGCCTGAAAATAGGTGTTGGTATTGTTAACGACAACAAACTCCATAGCCACATCCCGATCTTCCAGTGGCCAGGGCACCTTGGTCGTCAGGTATTCTATCCTGGAAGTATCACTCAAAACCTTGTAAATAGAAGCTGTTTCGCAGTTTGCTGTCCATACCGGGTATTTTTCGACGTTCTGGATGATATCTACTAACTTTTCGAGACTTGTTTCGATGGTAATTTTAGAAAGATATTCCAGAATCCCCTTTCCTTTGTGATCCCGGGTCCATACCCTGATCCCATTGCGATCCTTTCGGAGCTTCCAGTCTGAACTATCCTGCTCAAAATTTTTTTCAGTAACAAAGGCCAGGGAATCAATATTGCTATTGATTAAAAGAACCAATATGAATAGTATCTGGTATTTCATTCTAAAACTTAATCTTCAATTACATTTATATCCCCGTGAACAGCCGTCTTTACCCCGGATTTCGTCAGGAACTCAACATTCAGTGTATGTTTCCCAGGTCGATCAGCAGACAAGTCAAACACAAAGGGAGCCTGTGAAAGAGTCTCTATTTTATTAAAACCCCTATATAAAGTAACTGTTTCAATTTGCTCTGGATTATCTGCCGTGATCTCTACAGACACCACACTTCCTGCTTTCACTTCCAGGGGGCTCTGGTTATTTGCACCATACAGAAAATCAGCAGTTGCTGAAGATGGTTCGAATACCACAGCCTCTCCTTCATCAGGTTTCAGGATCATTTGGGCATTTTTTAATACTTCAGCATCACTATCTTCTGGCAATCGGTTCATTACAAGTTTCCTTAAGATATCAAATCCCCTGGACCCATTCCCCAATTCCTTCAGCTCGACATGAAGAACCTGTCGACCTGGAGGTAGTGACAAAGATCCGGATACTGCAGATCCAATATTCCGAATGAACAATGATGCTGTATCGTATTCAGTATATACCCAGAATTCTGATCCAAGATCCTGTTCCTGGCAAGAATATCCCAATTCAACCTGATAGACACCTTTTTCCTTTACATCTATTTCATAGTTGATCCCGCTATTATTCGAAGTCCAGTTTTCAATCCTGAAGCCAACCTGATTTCCTTCTGCCAGGGAACCCCAAACGTCACGTAATCCATCCAGGTTGATCGGAGAATCAGGTTCCTCCCAGTTGCCTACCTCATAAACGGCCTGACCAAATGCCCGGCCATTTTTCAGTACCTGATCGTACCATTGTTCAATTTCTATAATCAACTGGGCTGACATATTCACATCCGATTTCACGATATTCTCTGACTCCATGGGATCCTTTTCCAGGTTGTATAACTCGTAATACACCGAATCTGCTCCACCATATAAGGCATTATTGCCCCGGATCAGCTTGTAATTTTTATAATGTATGGCAATATGGTGCATTTGGGGCTTTTCTTTGTTAATATCTGTTCTGGGTCTCAGGTAAAAATTTGAATTATCAAAATACCTTCTTTCTTCCCACTCTGCCGGTGTATTACCATTTATGATTGGCCAGAAACTTCGTCCATGAACAGGTAATCCGCTATTGGTGTATTCTATATTGCATATATCCAGGATGGTAGGAAAAAGGTCGATCACGCCTGATAAATGATCATAGTCTGTCCCCGCTACGATTTTGTTTTTCCACTGAAAATAAAAGGGGGTCAATGATCCTCCCTGCCATATAGATCCTTTCCCTCCACGGTGTTCAACCGCCCAGCCCCGCTTTCTTTCTGCCTTTTCTTCATCATTCATCCGTCTGCCACGATAGGTCAGATCAAAACCCGGAGAAGGTCCGTCATCATTCAGGAACATAATCACCGTATTTTCTACCAATCCCAGATCTTCCACGGTGTTAAGGATTTTCCCGACATTATTGTCAAGTACTTCTATCATACCATACAACCTGGCCACATGATCCGTGTACCCGGCATCTTTATATTTCTGAAAAACATCAGGTGGACAATTATAGGGCTCATGGATGGATTGAAAAGGCACGTAGGCAAAAAAGGGATTGTCCTTATTCTCATGAATGAACTTGACCACCTGGTCACCAATTACATCGGTAATTGGACCTTCGATATTTATCAGCTTGTTATTGTATATCACCTGCGTATCAAAATACTGGTATAATTTAGAATGAATGCCAACATCGAATCCACGGTTCCAGGAGAAGTAAGGCCAGGTTTTGCCGCTATGCCATTTTCCAAATGCACCTGTGGTATAGCCGTTTTCTTTTAGCACATCGGCTATGGTCGTTTCATCCCTTAAAATAAAATCCCTGCCCGCATGTACACCCCATACGCCTGTCTCCAGGTGATATCTCCCGGTTAAGAGGCTGGCACGGGTAGGTGCACAAGCTGCACCACTCTGGTAAAAATTTGTAAATCGAACTCCGTTTTTTGCGATCCGATCAATGCCTGGTGTCTGGATCTGAGTATTTCCCTCAAAACTTATGTCCGCATAGCCATAATCATCGATAAGGAATAAGATAACATTCGGTTTTTCATCGATTTTTTCATTTTGGCATGAAAAAAAGATACAGGAGATAAGTGGAAGAATTGATAATAATCTGGATCTGATCATAATAAAAAATGATAATTATTTGAACGTTTTGAAGATATAAAAAAATAGGCAGGATATTCAATATTATTATTAATCCTTCATGATGCTAAAGAAAATTTTTGTTCGACATCCTATTCTATATGCCATTCTGGTCTCAATTACATTTTTTTATTATATTGATCTCATGGTTAGGAAGCTTCGTATTTTCTACTCGCACTTACTACTAGGGAATTTCCTTATAATAATATTTATACAATGCAAAGGGCCAAAAAGCCTTATTAATGACACGGTGCACGATCTGGATTGCCCACAGGTGATCAACTATGGACCATCCAATACTGATCCCATAGAATTAATTCAATTCGATCCCATTCTAACTGCCAACTATTCTTTTAACAGCCTCGTTATCGCTAATGCTTATGGCCTGATAGATGATTTAACCGATTTGGAGAGGTTAAAAGCTCTAGATCCGGATATTGTATCTAGCGACAGTATTCGAATCGCCATGCTGGAGAAAGAAAGGCAGATTGATAAAGTCCTTGACATGGCTTTTATTGAAATAGAATCCTATGAAGGATTTATACAATGTAACATATTAAACCTTGTACGAATCAGAAACCTCCTGACAGATGCCAATAATAAGATCAAAAGCAAGTATACGAATGCAGCCATCTATACTGAAGAATTATTAATGTTGCGGATCGACCTGCTGGAAGAATTAAAGATAGGTATCGACCATCTGGCCAGATCCCTTTACGTATTGAACTTCGAAATCGATTAATTTACTGGTGGTCTTATAGCTTATAGAAAAGACTCGATAAATTATAAATAATTAATATCCAAGGCCCCAAGAAGTAGATATTTTTGTATAATTTAATACCTGATATTAAGATCCTATAACAAGAGAATCAACAATAATCCATTACCATGACAAAAAAAACATCTCCCAAGCCGATAATTAAAGTTGAAGATGACAGAACCGGGCTTGAAATTCCTACACTGAAAAGGGCCTTTCTCGACAACCTATATTACCTCCAGGGCCGAATTCCTGAAGTAGCTACCAGGAATGATTATTATATGGCTTTGGCCTATACTATCCGGGATCGCCTGTTGCACAGGTGGTTGAATACAAATAAAATGTATATCGAGAAGAATGCTAAATCGGTATCGTACCTTTCTGCTGAATTCCTGGTGGGGCCGCATCTTGGAAATAACCTGATCAATCTTGGATTGTATGATAAAGTAAAGAAAGCTATGGGCGAATTGGGGCTTGATCTGAATAACCTGTTGGACCAGGAAGAAGAACCAGGCCTGGGTAACGGTGGACTTGGCAGGTTAGCAGCTTGTTTCCTGGATTCCCTGGCTACCCTTGATATACCTGCTACAGGATATGGGATCCGGTATGAATTCGGGATCTTTGATCAAAAGATCAAGAATGGTTGGCAGGTAGAAGTTACAGACAAATGGTTAAAAAATGGAAATCCATGGGAAATACCCAGGCTGGAATTATCACAGCATGTCAAATTTGGTGGCCAGACTGAAATAATATATGATAAGGATGGAAGTTTCAGGGTATTCTGGCTACCTGATAAAATCGTGAAAGCAGTACCGTATGATACGCCTGTCCTGGGATATGAGACAAATACGGCGGCTATTTTAAGATTGTGGAAATCTGAGGCCTATGAAGCCTTCGATTTTAAAAGTTTTAATGAAGGTGATTATTATGGTGCTGTTGACGATAAAGTGGTCTCCGAGAATATATCAAAAGTATTATATCCTAATGATGAACAGATCCGTGGAAAACAATTGCGGCTTGAGCAACAATATTTTTTCACTTCTGCTTCTCTAAAAGACATTTTACGTATTCACAAGTTAATAGGAAACCCCCTGGATAACCTGTACGAAAAAAATGCCATACAACTTAACGATACCCATCCGGCTATTGCTGTTGCAGAGCTCATGCATCTTTTGGTGGACATACATCGTCTGGAATGGGCTAAAGCCTGGGATATTTCGTGTAAAACTATTAGTTATACCAACCACACCCTACTTCCGGAAGCCCTCGAAAAATGGTCTATGGGATTGTTCGCTTATCTCCTGCCCAGGCATCTGGAGATCATTCTGGAGATCAATTATCATTTTTTGACGGAAGTTCGCTCAAAATATCCCAAGGATGAGGAAAGGGTAAAACGAATGTCTATTATCGATGAATCCGGAGAGAAATATATCCGGATGGCACATCTTGCAGTGGTGGGTAGCCATGCAGTCAATGGAGTAGCTGCCTTGCATACAGATCTATTGACCAAGGGTATTATGAAGGATTTTTATGAGCTATGGCCGGAGAAATTCAGCAATAAGACCAACGGCGTTACCCCAAGACGCTGGATCGTGTTAAAAAACCTGGGTTTGACTTCATTGATCACAAAAAAGATAGGTAAAAAGTGGATCAAGGACCTGGGCGAACTTAAAAAACTTGAAGATTTTGCAGATGACAAAAGTTTTCAAAAGGAATGGAAAAAATGTAAACAAGAGATGAAGGTGGAACTGGCCGGGTACATTAAGGCCACGCTGAAGGTGGACGTTAATCCGGATTCGATCTTCGATATTATAGTCAAGAGGATACATGAATATAAACGCCAGCATTTAAAGGTCCTGCATATCATCACACTTTTTAACAGGATTAAGGAAAATCCAGATATTGACATCGTGCCAAGGACTTTCCTTTTTGGAGGGAAGGCTGCTCCGGGATATTATATGGCTAAGCTTATTATCAAACTGATCAACTCTGTTGGAGATATCGTTAATAATGATCCGGATGTTAAGGGCAGGCTAAAAGTGGTTTTCTTACCGGATTTTAATGTTAAAAACAGTCAACGTGTATATCCGGCAGCAGATCTGTCTGAACAGATCTCCATGGCTGGCAAAGAGGCTTCGGGAACAGGTAATATGAAATTTACAATGAATGGGGCCCTGACCATAGGAACTCTGGATGGGGCTAATATTGAGATCCGGGAAGAGGTGGGTGAGGATAATTTCTTCCTGTTTGGATTAAAAGCAGAAGAAGTCCAGAAACTCAAAGAAGCAGGGTATAATCCATATCAGTTCTACAAATCAAATCCGGAATTGAAAAAAGTTATAGATATGATATCTTCAGGGTACTTTTCCAAGGACAATCGCGAACTGTTCCAGCCTCTGGTTGATTCTCTGATTTTCCATGATGAGTATATGCTCCTTGCGGATTATCAGTCATATATCGAGTGCCAAGACGATGTGGACAAAACCTACCTGGATCAGGAAAAATGGACCAGAATGTCCATCCTCAATGTAGCCAGAAGTGGAAAATTTTCCAGCGACCGGACCATTAGGGAATACTGCGATGATATATGGAAGGTTAAACCCTTAAAGGTCAAATTACCTGAATACCATCCTTCCGATTCAGAGAAAATCAAACTGGAATTCAAGGACTGGCAAATATTATAGTTCCCCGGAACAAGGGTTTGCAGTCTGGGAAAAAAGGAGTCTCTAAGAGCAAACATTCTTCGCTATTGGCGCCACAAGTTCTATGGTCAGAGCAGCAATTAAAGCCCCAGCCTAAAGGCTGCCAAGGTGGATATATAAAAAGGTCGTGGATTTGATTTCAATCCAACCAAGGATCCAATAGGCAGCGAAACTGCTCTCAATGTGTCCAGAGCCACAGCCCAGATCAGGAAATTAATTGAATAATACTTTATGGATTCTAAATTTCAAATTGCGATAAGTTAATAATATCAATTTTAAAAACCCATCCCTTAAGAAAAAGGACCTATAAAAAAAACAGTTGAATTCAGGTCTTTATGAAAACCCAATTTAGTAGATTTCTATAATAAAAGGAACTTTTTTCAGGATCGCTCCATTATACCAATATAGAGCATCATAATTTTAATTAAAATGGGATTTAACAAATACCCAATACAAATCGTTTTTTTTTCTAACCTGTTAAGTATTTTAATATACACTACAGGTATTATTATCCTTCGGGAGTTAGGTTGGTTATATGTGGGCTTATATGTTGCTTTCCTTATCATCCTCGAGATCAGATTGTTGAGATTTCATTGCCCCAACTGCTATTACTATGGAAAAGTATGTGCCTTTGGAAAGGGCATCCTCAGTAGTAAGTTGTTCAAAAAAGGAAATCCAGAAATGTTTGCCTGCAAAACTTTTGAATTCAAGGATCTTATCCCCGATTTACTGGTATTTATCATTCCGTTTGCAACGGGAATAATTCTATTAATCCTGGATTTTGAATGGTATATATTTATTACAGTACTCTTATTGATATTTTTAAATTTTGCCGGGAATGCATATATCCGAGGCCAGATCGCTTGTAAAAACTGTATACAAAGAGAACTTGGTTGCCCCGCTGAGGTATTCTTCAACCCACCCAAATAAGATTCTAAAATATTGCTGTTGTGCACAAGGCCACTGAATACTAAATCATCAACATCAGGTATACAATAACCCTCCAGACTATACAATGTAAACAGGAAATAGTGTATAATAATGTTCCAAGTGGGTGCACATGATTTTCACTTACATTGGTATTTTCATCAATCAACTGATATTGAAACTCTTCATATTTACGGCTTAATTTTCTCCCGAAAGGGATTATATTTGATTACTCTTTTTTAAACTAATTTTTTTAATTTATGAAGAACATACCTGTTTTATGCGTTACCGGAGCTTCCCTTGCACAGGCCTACGAATCCGCTTTGATCAAGTTGTATAATGAAGGTACCCGGTTTAAGACTCAGTATGATAAACCCGGCGATCCTCTAAGTATCGATTGCACTATGAACATCACTATTGAAGAGCCGGAAACTGATCCAATGATCCATCATGCTTTCCCGGGCGGGATAGAAGACCTCAAGGAATATGTCCTGGAACTAAAAGGATTCAAAGATCATTGGGTTAAAAATATGAACGATCCTAAGGATACGCGGTGGGAATACACCTATCATGGCCGGCTGGCCGAATACGGAAGCTGGAAGGAATTCTCCGATGGAACCGGAAGTGAAAGCGTAGATATAGGATTTAAAATCAATCAGATCGAGCACGTCATCCAGAAACTGGTGGACCAACCTTTTACCCGCCAGGCCCAGATGATTACCTGGATGCCCAATATGGACATTAAGGTTTATGATCCTCCATGTCTTCAATCACTCTGGTACCGTATACTTGAAGATGATGATGGCGTACAGTGGCTAAATTGTAATATCCGATTCAGAAGCAACGATGCCTGGGGTGCAAGCTTCATGAATATATTTGGCTTCACACAATTCAATAAAGAGATTATTGCACAGGAAGTAGAAAAGAGAAGTGGGAAACCTGTAAAACTAGGTCGATTAAACTGGCAGGCGGATTCCTACCATATTTATGGGAAAGACATCAAACAAGCCAAAGAAATGCTTTTTGACCGGATCGAAGAGATGGATTTTGAAAACAGGGTATTCAATTTCAATGATCCATTCATCCGGGAGATGTATGAAAGTGCTGAATCTATGGTGATAAATAAGATAGAAGCCTTCGATAAAAGTCACTAGAAGATTAAATGTTGGGAATAATCGGTTCAAAGGAGAGCATTGCTCCCCATGATCATTTTATTTTCTATTCTGAAAATCTTTTCGCAATTATTGATACTCTTTCTCCCAAAGCAGATCCTTTTTGCAAAAACCTTGAATCAATACTGTTTTCTCCTTTTTCTGAGCTGAAAGGCTCTTCACCGGTTACAGCTGAGGCTCCGAAAGGCTGATCCCAGGTCGGTCCACCAACAATAATCATATTGAATACCATCATGGCATGAATCAGGTTCATCTGGGCTAATTCTTCACCGGCAGATATTCCTCCACCGGTAACGAACACAGCGCCTATCTTATCTTTTAGTTCCTGTTCCTGAAAAGGCCAGGTCCTGATAAATTCCTGGACAGCTGCAGCAATATTGGCACTATGCACCGGGCTCCCGACAATAATAGCATCAGCCCAGAGCAGATCATCCGTTGAGGTTTTTTCAATAGTCAACAGCCTTACTTCTGCATCAACAACCTTTTTAGCTCCCTCGGCCACTGATTTTGCCATGATCGATGTATATCCGGATTCACTGTAATAGGTAATAAGGATCTTCTGCGCAGTGACTGAACACGTAGTAAAACTTAAACAAATAATTAGAAAAGTGATTTTATAAGATTCAATCAGTGTTTTCGGCATTTTCCCGGATTTAGAGAATTAAGTGTTATTTAATTAGTTGTATGGTTTATTTGGTACTTCGCAATGTAACAAAAATTAATAACAACATTAAGGATCCTGATATTACGTAAACAATAGGAAAAGTTATGATAGTCCACAATTCAGCGGCCACCCCGGTCAGGTAATTGATAATAATATTTCCTATTAAGGCTATAGAGAACACGACACCAAATGCTGTTCCGGTCCATGATGGGAAACGGTCTCCCACCATTCCAAGAACGATAGGGAATCCAGCTGAAAGGCCGAATCCTATACATAATAGTCCCACTGTATAAATGCTTAAACTCCCGGCAATTAGAGTTATTATCCCTCCAAGTAAAGCAAGCACTACAGCTGCAACCAATACAGTTCTTGACGACATTACCTTAAGCAATAAGCCTATAACAAGTCGGCCAACCGTAAAGATCCCAACATAGATGGTCAGGGTCAATAAAGCTCTCTGTCCATCCACTTCGATCACTTCAATCAAATAAGAAGTGGTCCAGTTGTTGGTCAGCCCTTCTAATCCCGATTGGAAGAATAGAATAAAACCAAATAGCAGTAATATCCTGTTTTTCGCCAGCAGGAGAAACTGTTTAATTGCAATTGACTGAGCCTGTTTTGGTTTCGGGAAGGTTATGATAAGGTTAAGAACAAGTGCAGCGATCATAGCATATCCAATACCGGCGACTATAATATCTGTTTCATATTTCCTGGAAAGTGAACTGATGATGACTGGCATTCCGAGTGCACCCAGGCCAAAAAACACACCAAACAGACTCAGGTTAGCTCCTTTATTTTCTCCATGATCTTCACTGATATCAGAAACAAGAGCGCTTGTCGCACCATTTATCATGCCTCCTCCCCAACCGATCAGGAAAAAGGCCAATCCCAGTAGAAAAAATGAGTCCGCCAGGGCAATTAACTCCAGTCCAAGAATATTCAACAAAATCGAAAGGCTTAAAAGGTTCTTATAGGAATATTTGTCCACCACCGGGCCAAACACGAGAGATCCTGTTAATATGCCCAAAGGCAGCAATGAGGCCAGGGTTCCTTTAGCCAGATCATCCAATGCAAATTTATCGGTCAGATAGGGTAAAATAGATCCAAGACTTATCACGCCGATCCCGAATACCAGGATATTAACACAAGCAGCACCGAATACTAACTTTTTATTATACATTGAAGAGGGCATATTTAATTTTGTGCTAAATTTAGAAAATCCTTTTAATAAATTATTTTTTAAGCTTGTATTGTTGAAAACTGGATGAAAATTTTTGAAAAATATTTATCTTCAGCCTAATGAAATCCTTTTCCAAAATTATATTTTTTTATGTGTTTCTAATTTCCTCCCTGGGATGTAATAAAAAACCCGGATCAGCCAGTCAGCTTATCGTGGACGAGCATGGTGCCATAGTCAGAATGGATACAACAAAAAAAATGATATACCTGGTCTTTACGGCCCATGAATTTGCTGATGGTTTTTCTACAATACAAGAAACTCTGTCAAAACATGATATTAAGGCTTCCTTTTTCTTCACAGGCGATTTTTACCGGGCCCCGGAATTCAGCAAAATAATAGAAACTTTAAAGAAGGAAGGTCATTATCTGGGAGCTCATTCTGATAAGCACCTGTTATACTGTACATGGGAAAATAGAGACTCCCTATTGGTAACAAAAACAGTCTTTAATAAGGACGTTTTGGACAATTACTCTGAAATGGAAAAATTCGGGATATCAACAGAAGAGGCTTTGTATTTCATGCCACCCTATGAATGGTATAACCTGGAAATATCAAATTGGACAAAGCTACTGGGGCTTACCTTGTTTAACTTTTCCGGCGGTACCTCTTCAAACCAGGACTGGACCTATCCGGAACTAGGGAAGGCGTACATTTCCTCAGATACCATCTTCAATAGAATCATCAGCTTTGAAAAAAATCATGGAATGAATGGATTTATCTTCTTGTCCCATATCGGTACAGATCCTCGAAGAACTGACAAGTTTTATAACAAATTAGACCAACTGATTGAATATCTAAAGGGTAAGGGATATTCCTTCAGCAGAATTGAATAATAATCAAATTTATTATTAGCCTGATGAAAAATTATTTTTTAATCTCTACTACCACCTGTTTATTAATGTTTCTATTCAATGGTACCATCCTAAAAGCTCAGGAACTTCCTTACACACAAAACCTGAGTTGGGAACACGAACGGCATTCCTGGATCGCATCCTGGATATCACCTGTAAATGAATCACTCAATGATTACGGCGTTTTTCTATTCCGAAACACGTTTAATCTAACAACCATTCCAGATCATTTTACAGTATATGTATCGGCTGATAACCGGTATCGATTATATATAAATGGTGCGTATGTGAATGCGGCCCGGCAAGAGGCAGTTTTATGTACTGGCGTTACGAAACATTGGATATTTCTTCATATCTGAATGAAGGAGAAAACATCATTTCCGCAGAAGTAATAAATTTTGGTGAACATCGCCCGGTAGCACAATTCTCATATCAGACCGCTTTTATTCTGCAATCTGAAGAATTTGGTGAGGTGATAAATACCGGAACAGGCAACTGGAAAGTGATCAAAGATCATTCCTATAATGTCAGGCCTGTAACCTCTGATATGACCGATGGAAAATACTATGTGGCAGGTCCCTGTGACAGCATAATATCCGTATATCACCCATGGGGATGGAAACAAAAGGGCTTCGATGCCGGGAAATGGGTATCTGCGCAGCTTATTCAGAAAGGTGTTGGACGAGGATATATGCATGGAACTCCGGATGTTAGTCCCAAGGGAGATCCCTTTAATGGAAGAAAGAATTGAACATATTCCTCGGATTTCGAGGGCAAAAGGCGTTGCAATAGACCCAGCTTTTAAATTTGGGAATAAACCTTTGATTATTCCCGCTGGAACAAAAGCGAAAATTTTACTGGACCAGACACATCTTACCTTTGGCTATCCCGTGTTTAATATATCTCAGGGCATGGGCAGTAAAATAAAAGTGATCTATTCAGAAGCATTGTATGCTGAAGATGGCAGTAAGGGGAACCGGAATGATATTGAAGGGAAAGAGATTCAAGGTTACTCGGATATAATTTTACCGGACGGAGGTAGTGAAAGGAAAATTATACCTACCTGGCTCAGAACGTACCGTTTTATACAGCTTGAGATTGAAACCAAAAGTGAACCATTGAAGATAAATGATCTTTATTGCATATATACTACCTACCCCCTTGAACAAAATGGAGCATTTGAATCAGATGATCCTAAACTGTCTCAGATCTGGGATGTAGGATGGCGAACGGCCAGGTTATGTGCCGGAGAAACCTATATGGACTGCCCGTACTGGGAACAACTTCAGTATATTGGCGATACCAGGATACAATCCCTGATCTCCTTATATGTTTCAGGAGATGACCGATTGATGCGGAATGCCATAAAACTGGCTGATCACTCCAGGATACCGGGAGGATTGACCCTGTCTCGTGGGCCATCTTATATAAATCAGATCGTTCCTGCCTTCTCCTTATACTGGATCGCCATGGTCCATGATTATTATATGCACAGAAAGGATGATGAATTTATTAAATCCTGCCTGCCCGGAATACAGGCGGTTCTTGGATGGTTTGAAAGGCGGATGGATGATACTGGAATGTTGGGCGGGTTAGAATGGTTTAACTTTTCGGATTGGACAGATGGTTTCCTGGTCGGGTCTCCTGGTGTTGTGGATGATGGAAATTCAGCATTGATTTCATTGAACTTTGCCTATGCTCTGGATCGTGCAAGCGAACTTTATTCTTATTTCGATTATGATATTGTAGCCGGTAAGTATAAAAAAATGGCAATGGACATTAAGGCATCCGTCAGGGATCTATGCTGGGCTGATTCTTCTGATTTGATGGTAGATACACCGGAAAAAAAGGCGTTTTCCCAACATACTAATATTTTCAGTATCCTGACAGACTGTGTCCCTGAAGAACAACAACAGGAGCTAATGACAAAGATCTTAAACAACCCGGAATTAATTCAAACTACTATTTATTACAAATTTTACCTCTTCGAAGCTTTACAAAAGACAGGAATGGCCGATAAGTACCTTAGTATGCTTCAGACCTGGGAAAACATGCTGGGGGATGGATTAACTACATTCGCGGAGGGAAATTATAAAGATAGATCAGACTGCCACGCCTGGAGTGCCAGTCCATTGTACCATTTTTTATCAAGTGTTGCTGGAATTCTGCCTGAAACACCCGGATTTAATACCGTAGGAATTGAACCAAAGTTCGGACATCTTTCCGAAATAAAAGTGAAAGTGGTGCACCCCCATGGTATCATAAGGATGAACCTAACAAAAAATGGTAAAGGAATAATAGGAGATATAGAACTGCCTGAAGGATTGAAAGGCAATCTATACTGGGGAAGTGACAAGATACAACTATCTCAGGGGAAAAATGATATCCGTCTATAGTCTGTTTGATATCGGCAGGCCCAGATAAACATTTTAACAGGTATATAAGAATTATTGATCCTGAAAAAATTTCTTCCTGTGGAAGATATCTCAATTATTTGGCATTGGCATTAATCGTGAGTTACTTTATACGCTGTTAGTTAACCGTCTTTGATTTATCTGACCATCTTTTTGGATTCCCACTTATCATCTACTTCCAAAACTCTTCGGATCTATCATTATAAATCGAAAAACATTATAAAATTAAAACGCTTAAAAATGAGTGAGGCAAAAAAAGACACTGTTGTAAAAGTCCATTACACAGGAAAATTAGATAGTGGCCAGGTATTTGATTCTTCAAAAGATCGCGATCCACTTGAGTTTAAAATTGGTGAAGGCAAATTGATCCCTGGATTCGAAAATGGCGTGATCGGCATGAAATTACAGGAATCAAAAACAATAAAAATACCGTTTGCAGAGGCGTACGGAGAAAAAAAACAAGAACTGATGATTGAAGTTCAGAACCAGCAACTTCCGGAGGAACTTAAACCAGAGGTGGGCATGGATCTGGTTTCCAAAAGCCCTGATGGGCAGGAGCAGATTGTAAAGATTGCCGAGGTTAAGGAAGCTTCGATCGTGGTTGATGCCAACCATCCATTGGCTGGGGAGGATCTTACTTTTGAAGTAGAACTGGTAGAAATCCAATAATTTTTACCTGGCACAATAATTCCACCTCTTATAGGATTATGTTTTACTCTTGAATCAGGTGTTTTCTGCCTGGCCTGAAATACGATTGCTTATCTGATCCAGGTTTGGTCAAATTTCCCCCCTTTTGTTACTGATTTTAAAATTAATCTTTTAAATTTCATGCGCTGATATTTTAAAGAATGAATTAGAAAAATGGAACTGATAAAATGGATACATGAGCATTGGGGGATTCCTCCTGCCATTCAGTGGAATATAATTTATTCTATTCTGGTCATTGTTGCAACCGGAATACTCCAGTCCATCATTTTAAAAGCCATCCATTTAAAGGTTAAAGATATTAAAAACAAATATTACTGGGGTAATGCCATTAGATATTCCCTCTTTATTCTGGCATTTATAATCATTGTGGCTCTTTGGTTACAGGAGTTCAGATCTGTCGCCACCTTTCTTGGATTATTAACAGCAGGTTTGGCTGTAGCATTAAAAGATCCTATTGTAAATCTATTTGCCTGGATATTTATCCTGGTTCGTAAACCTTTCACTGTCGGAGACCGTATTCAGATTGGCAATCATGCCGGGGATATCATAGATATAAGGGTCTTTCAACTCACCTTGAATGAGATCGGGAATTGGGTCGACGCAGATCAAAGCACAGGTCGAATTATACATATACCCAATGGTAAAGTCTTTACCGAGACGCAGGCGAACTACACTCAGGGATTCAGCCACCTCTGGAATGAGATTAAGGTCCTGGTTACTTTTGAAAGTGATTGGGAGAAAGCAAAAAAAATTCTGGAGGACGTTATCAGCAAGCATACTGCTCAATATACTACCTCCGCCAAAGAGAAACTCATTGAAGCTTCCAAAAAATTTATGATCTTCTACAATACCCTAAGCCCGAATATATATACTTCGGTTCAGGACAGCGGTGTATTATTGACCATCAGATATATATGTGAACCAAGAAAAAGAAGGGCCACAGAACATGTGATCTGGGAGGACATTTTAAGGTCTTTTGCCGAGCATGATGATATTCAGTTTGCTTATCCAACACAGCGGTTTTATTCTGAAAATAGTGGCAGCAAACCTGCTCCTATAAAAGACTTTCCAAATCAAAAGGACACAAAATAAATGATGATCTTTTAATAGCTGGAAGACCTACTTTTCAATATCTATATTTCGTTTATATCCCCCGGCGAGTTCATTAAAAGGCATGCTGATCAACAGTTCCTTATCTTCAAACTGCGCTTTAATCTTTTTGATGTTTACATCAAACGGTATGAGTACATAACCAATATTAAAGGGGATCTGATCTGTTTCAGCATATAGATAAGTATTATCTACAGCGATATCATGAAAAAGAAAGAGTTTATCATTCCGAACTTCAACCCGCATTTTTTCCGGATCAACGCCTGGTAGCCTAGCTTTAACAAGGTATCTCTTTTCTTCTTTCAGCATAAGGACAGTAGGTTTACTGATCCCCCCATTCAGGGTGTTCATAACATCTACCTTCCTGAGTACTTCTTTCGATATGTGAAAATCATTAAATCTCATGATATTCGCCTTTCAGGTATGGTATTGCAATTTGCATACCAGAATTTTTTATCGCCTCCTCTACTCATATAAACGGTATTTTGGATGTCTTGATCTGAATAGACTGCATTTTTGGCAGGATCTAACACTTTCACGTCAAAACCTTATCAAATAAATCGTTGTTTGTTTTAAGATAAGTGTTTATTTTTCTTTCAAATTATCATTGACTTATGTACACAATCTTAATATTCATCCATTCCTGGCTTCGATGGATCTTACTGATCCTAGGTTTAATTGTAATTATCAGGTCATATATTGGCTGGTTTGGGAATAAAAATTATTTAAAATCTGACAATACTATGTCAGTGATCCTGGTTTCCCTTTTTCATATGCAGCTAATATTGGGGCTTTTATTATATTTTATTTACAGTCCGATAGTCCGGTCAGCTTTTCAGGATTTTGGAATGGCAATGAAAGACAGTCAGTTGCGGTACTGGGCAGTTGAACATATTTTTATTATGATATTTTCAATTATAATTGCTCAGATAGGAAGACTCAGAATAAAGAAAGCCCATTCAGCATTAAACAAACACAGGAATGCAGCCATCTATTTTACCCTGGCATTTATATTGATTTTATCCAGAATACCCTGGGATCAGAGTGCCAGACTATTTCGAGGATTAGTGGAATAGCGTTGTAGCAGAATAGCTGAATAATCCTTTCTGATAATACGCCAACCCTTGGATCTACGTTTATTGTTTTCTAGTATTATCCCGTAGTTCTAAGGGCACTCGCAATAGCATTAATAGTAAGTAACAAACTGGTGAGCGATTCATCTGCACGGTCAGAATTACCTTCCTTTTTTTGATCTCTCCAGATCTTTAACAGCTCTATTTGTTTTTTGTGAAGATCCTCCATGGCAGTGGCTCGTATTACATTTGAATACCAATGTTGCGTACGTCTTTCGCTAATTGGTTTATCCAGGATCAGGTCAAACATTTCCCTCGTTCTTTTCAACTCCTCAAGGATCATATCCATAATCGTTTTCCGCACATTATTGTCTTTTACAAGAGAAGCATATTGCCCCATGATCTTTTCATCCGTTGCAGCCAGGCTGGTATCGACGTTGGTCAATACATATCTGATAAAGGAATCATAAACAACTCCTTCTTTAAACCTTTCAAATTCTTCTCTATCTGATCCCATAAGGTCGAAAAAGGTTTTACCGATCCCATACCAGCTTGTGATATTGAACCTGGACTGACTCCAGCTGAAAACCCATGGTATGGCCCTGAGATCATCGAGACTTTTTTTACCTGTCCTTCTTGCAGGCCGTGATCCGATTTTACTGGACTCTATGGCATCAATGGGCGTGGCTTCACTGAAAAAGGTTAGAAAATCCTTATGTTCTATCAGCTCCCGGTAATAGGTTTTGCTTTCAGTGGCCAGTTTAGTTAGTAAATCACTGAATTCATATTGTTTCACTTTAGAACGTTTAAAAAGAAGTGTAGCTGTAGTCACACCTGCCTGCAACAATTCCAGGTTATAACTCGCATTGATCTTATTGGCATATTTTTGTTCTATGGTCTCCCCTTGTTCTGTCAGACGTATATCTCCATTTATGGAATGATAAGGAAGGGCTTTTATAAACCAGTGTGTCGGACCGGCTCCCCGGGAAATGGATCCCCCCTTGCCATGGAATATCCTGATGCGGATACCCTCTTCATCCCCTACTGTAGCAAGCCTCGATTGAACCTGGTAGAGACCCCATTGACTGGCTAGTATACCTCCATCTTTATTGCTGTCACTGTATCCAACCATAACCTGCAGGACCAGGTCTTTTTGTTTATTCAGTGCCTTCAGGTATTTCAGGCTCCTTTTTGTATAGGGGTGTTTTAAAAAAGATCTTACAATTTCCGGCCCATTTTTCATATCATCTATGGTTTCCAGCAGAGGTACTACTGGTAACATACATACCGGTCCTTCATCTGTCGTTTTTGTTAATCCGGCCTCACGTGCCAGCAAATAAACAGATAACAGGTCAGAGAGCGACCGGGTCATACTGACAATCAATGAACCTAATCCCTGAGAACCATAACGATCAATATGATTGAGTAAAACTCTATAGCATGAAGTAATGGCGTCAGCATGCTCATCAAGCTTCATTGCCGGATGTGTAAATGGACGGTTTGTTTCCAGCTCTTTATTGATAAATTCCAGTCGCTCCGGTTCCGTTGCATTCAGGAACCAGTTCCCATCCATAGAAGCACCTTGCATTAGTTCAGCAACGGCTTTTTCATGAAACTGGCTGTTTTGGCGAATATCGAGGTGTGCCAGGTGAAATCCAAAAGTTTCAACAAGACGGATCATCTGATTCAGATCTGCATCTGCAATAGAGAAAGCCCCGAACTTTACGAGTGATTCTTTCAGGATCAGCAAATCATCGATCAATTCCTGAGCAAATATATAGCATCCCGGGTGTTCATGGAGGGCGGTTGCATGCTCTCTTTTTACATCGAGTGGTAATTTTGCGATCATCAGGTTGATCATTTGCCGGAAAGCCTCTCCTTTGTTTCTTTCAAATGCTTTTTTCCCTTCTTCACCTAAGTCTATCAATAATTCTGATATTCTTTCCCTTAATTTCCGGTCAGCATCTTCGAAATCGAGAGAAAAACTCAGGTTTTTTACAAGTTTTGTAAGTTCCCTTCTAATTATAATGAAGGCATAGAGCCTCAAGGTATTTAATGTTTCAGAAGTTACTTTATGCGTAACGAAAGGGTGCCCGTCGCGGTCGCCTCCAACCCAACTACCAAAAGATAATTTCGGATAATTCCTGAAATCTATTAGGTATTTTACATCCAAACCGACTTCTTCCCAGGCCAGCGATAATCTTCTATCCAGTATGCCTAATACTTCAGGGAAAACATTTGTAAGATAATGCAGCACATTTCTAAGTTCAGAAGGCACATCAGGCTTTTCTGTAAAGATCTCTCCAGTTTTCCATAGTCTGTACAGTTCAAGCTTGATCTCCCGCCGAATCTCATGTTGTTCCTTTTCAGTATACATCTGGTTTTCCCGTTTGACCATCATCAGATATAAATTCCGGTGGTGTTCCAATACGGTTGCCCGTTTTGCTTCGGTGGGATGAGCTGTCAATACAGGTTCTACTTGTATATCAGGAAGAAGGTGAGCTATTTCCTTGTCTGTATACCCCACTTTGGTCAGATCCTGAAGGTTTTTTGCCCACAATCCATTAACGCTAGCCATTGAATTCAAGTCTTCCTGTTTCCTTCTGCTTTGAACAGCGCCGTTCACCTCTACAATATTCAAAAGTTGGAATACAAGGGAATAAAGTTGAATATCCCGGTTATTAAAGGTTTCAAGGTCTATTTCATGGTTCGTATTGATCCAGGGAATGGCGGTTGCAATAGATTCCTCCCCATTTTCAATCAATGTTTCATTTAGACACTCCAGTAAAAATTGAAGATCATAATAAGGCTTACCTAGCTTTTCCTGGACCTGTTGTAAAACACTCATATTCAGTTGCTTGGTTTGTTTCAATTACAATTAAAAACGAAAATTAATGAATATAGCTCAGACTAAGATCATTTAATAGAATAATTGTTAGCTGTAGGCTTATAAATTATACAATTTGGGGGATTGTTTAAATTCTTATTTTTTGTCTGCCTCATGCAATCCAGTCTTGAATTAATTGATATACATGCTTGTTCTAGTAAAAATCTTATTATACTTAAATGAAACACTGGATTTTACACTAAAACGCCTAATTTGGTATGTTCATTAGGTTTAGCATATCATTTAATCGGGGATCGCCTCTGAATTTATCCCAATCTGGGGATAATTTTAAAGATATTAACCAATAGTCTCGTTCTTCATAAGCAACTTCAAGCCAATGAAAAGCATTATCCATATCATTAAGGTAAGCATACACCATAGCCTTTCTTGTTGGATAAACCCACTTCGGAGTATTTTTAATATTTTCTTCCAAAGTAAAAAATGCTTCATCCGAATTTCCACTAGCAGCTTGAGAACATAAAAGATAATAAAGCGATGAGCCCTTTCCCTGAGATATTTTGGATGCTTTGTTAAAATAATCTAATGATTCGAGGTAATTACCTTCATATAAATAAGTTAATCCCATGTATCGGTACCCTTCACTAAAATACGGATTTTGTTCAATGATCTTGCTCAATATAATTCTTGCAGAGTCGTACTTCCTGTATAATATATGTAAAAAAGCCAAATTAGTTTTAAGCCGTAGAGATTGCGTATCTCTTGCAAGAATCTACTGAGTTTTGTCTATGGCAGATTCATAATCCCCTTCTATTAATGCCAGATAGAAACTATAGAAAAAAGGATCTTCAGAGTCAGGAAAGGCTTTTACCTTCTGGTATTCATCTAAAGAAGCCTTCCAATCCCGTTCATGATAGAGAATAGACCATGCAATAAACCTATGAATTGCCCTTAAATCTGGATCAATTCTCAGTGCTTTTTTCGCATATGCAACGGACAAAGGAAAGGCTTCTCTTGAGGGTATAAAATAATATAATCCCATCCAATAATATGTTACTGATAAGTCTGCATAAACTGGTGCATATTCAGGATCAATGGCTATTGCTTCTTCAAAACATGCTCTCGCCTCCTCAAGACCTTCAATTCTATGCTGTAGAAGATATCTTCCCTTTATATAATACTTCGGACTTAACTAAACAAAATTTTGACAAAGAATACGAACTAAGAATAGACAATATATTAATAGAAAAAACTACCTACAACATAACTTATAATTAATACGGGTTTTGGCGCTTAGCCCAAACTTTATATCTTTAAGCCAATTCCTGCCTTCTACTTCAAGAATGTCGTTACATTGCGGTAATGAAAAATGAAATGATAAGTACCGACTTAAAAGTAAATAGACCCGAACCAATAAAATCGGGAGTTGAAACAGGATCTTTTATTCGAGAAACAGATATTCAAGAAACTATTGATGCTTTACTTGCAGGTGAGTACATTTTAATAGAGGAATTTTATTCCAATGGGTTGGCTCTTTTAAATGAATTGCAGTCGTACCTCAAAAAAAAACATCCCAATGAATCTTTTCAGGAACAACGCGAGTTTCGTTCGGAATATAGAAAATTATCTAACCTCATATTAATACAAGTTAAAGAACATAGATTAACCGTAAAAAAAGCCCCATGGATTGGATGGTTAGAAAAATTATATCCTGAAACGAATGATTTTCTTTTGCCTTTTCCTCAAATTCAAGGTTTAAATAGTTCTTGGCAATGGTATAGTAATGGAGTTGTAATTCCTGTACTAAGAAACAAGATTCATCCGTATTATGGGGTTTATTTCCCAACACGTTTTGAGCATTTGCAACTTTTTGATAATTGGTTAAAACGTTACGAAGGACCAAAAAAGTCAGCAATTGATGTAGGGATTGGAAGTGGTGTGCTTTCATTACTATTGGTGAAGCATGGTTTTCAAAAATCATTTGGTACAGACATGAATCCCAATGCGATTATTGGTCTGAAAGAGTCAATGGAAGGAACGAAGTTATCTCGCAAGATAGAAATTGTTTATGGGCATTTATTCGGTAAGTGGGAGAAACAAACCGAACTGATAGTATTTAATCCGCCATGGTTACCTGCCTCACATGATTTGGATCATTTTGATGAAGCTATATATTATAATGACAAACTCTTTCCTGATTTTTTTAAAGAAGCTAAGAAACGACTGCTACCAGAAGGTAGGATTGTGCTACTATTCTCCAATTTAGGGCAAATAACCAACATGACGAAAGAGCACCCAATAGAAAAAGAACTCCTTAATGGTGGCCGTTTTGAATTAGACAAATGTCTTAAAAAATCAGTAAAAGCTGCTTCAGAAAAAACAAAAAGAAACCAACATTGGCGTTCTACTGAAGAGGTGGAGTTATGGGTGTTAAAACTTAAATAAAGGTATATTCAGTGGTGTTTCCCTTCAACATAACGTAGACTGATTTAGAACTACGGTTAAAATAATCAGTTCTTTGAAAATTAACTATTTTAACATCTCAGCCTTAAATACCTACATTAAAATGACAAGCAGTAAAAGAAAGCGTCTGATGCATTCTTTTTGCTGTGCAATAGAATAAAGTATTCCTGCGATCTTAGGTTTCAAAAACATGTAATAACCTCACTCAAGACAGTTGACAAATAATACTACTCCCATGGTCAGGTTCGGCTCTTTTAACAGCTGCTCCAGCATCAACTCTTGTCATACATAAAGCATCCATTCCAAACTCAAACTTCCTCTTTCCGCACATATGGCATTGAGCTTCAATGAACTTTATTATACCTAATTCGTGTTATCAAATTAAAATCCATGAATCTGTCTAACATAACAACTTTGTTGATTATTTGTATGTAATTTTTAGGATAAAATGTAATCTGAATCATGAAAAATCGTGTTGCATTAATAATTTTATTTTGCATTTGGACAGTCATCCTGAATGCTCAAGATATGTTTAATGTCAGGCCTTTAACGTCTCTGCGCAAAAAGGATTTCCTACATGGTCACCAGATGGGAAGTATATTGTATATCAATACTCAGATAAGGGGGATACCAAAGGGAATAACGGCTTATGGAAAATATCTGAAGATGGAACTGAGGCCAAGCAAATATATCATGGTATAGCTGAACATCCGAAGTGGTCGCCGGATGGTCGCTACATTGTCTTTGATGCGGATACTGGCAAAAACATTAAAATGATTCCTTCTGCAGGAGGCCTACCTATTACTTTTCTCCCTGATTCTATACATATTAATAGAGGTGGATTACCGTGCTGGTCACCTGACGCCTCAAAAATAGCATTCATTGAAAGCACCACATTGTCTGTATGTGTCTATGATATTAATGCAGGAATCATTAAACACATTTTTATGGAGCCGGGTATGTTACCCCTTCCTGGATGCTGGACTAATGATGGAAAGAGTATCCTAATAGCTTTGATGGACAGAGAATCCAGAAAATCAACTATCTGGAAAATATCTTCAGATGGGACAGAGAAAAGTCAAATCACAGGACATCATGAAAATTTTTATCGTCATCTTGCCCTTTCTCCCTGTGGTTCATTGTTGGTTTATGCAGCATTAGAAGGCAGATATTTGGGACTTTATGTTATGCCCGCAGATGGAGGCACTTCACTTCCTCTTACCGTAACTCCATACGCTCATAATGAGGCCGCTGACTGGTCTCCAGATGGTGAAAAGATAGCTTTTAACAGTACCAGGTCAGATGCTTTTGATATTTGGATAATGGATTTGGACATCAAACAGATCAAGAATGAAATTCAAAGATCCTACAAATAGAGATTTGACTATGCCAAGATACCTGTTAACAGTAATAATACAATAACACATTATTCATATTTATATCATAGATAACAAAGGAAACTCGGATCTTATAAGATTAAATTTAAGTGGAGCAAGCACAGCAGTTTATATTTTTCTTGCATGCGTTATTATATTTGTATTCAGACTAACCAATCAACAAACTGCTGAATATTGGCCTGGAAATGCGCTAATGCCAGCCATAATTCCACTGGTTTATTTAACTTTTTCTTTAGTAAATTTAGATAGACCAACTATCTAAAAAAAGTTGGGAATAATTTGGAATTGAATGTTATTTATTTCTATCTTTATGTTAGAATTAAATAACATTCAATAAACACAATATGGAAAATATTATTTTAGTAGTATTGGCGGTATTTGGATTGCTGGTTTTATTCAGGCGTTTTAACAGCATCAGAAGAGGAGAACCATCAGGTGATGAATTATCAAGACTTATTTTACAAAAGTCATCATCTTTATCTTTTTATGTGTCGCTTTATCTTTGGCTACTCATCAGTTATTTGAGTGATAGGGTTAACCTCGAAACAGGACAACTAATTGGTTATGGTATTATTGCAATGGCTATTATTTTCGCTACAATCTGGTCAATTTTTAAGGTTATTGGTTTAAAAGATGAATAATCGTATTAAGGAGTTCCGAGCAAGAGAAAATCTAACCCAGCTGGACTTAGCAAAATTGGTTAATGTAAGAAGAGAAACAATTGTATTTCTTGAGAAAGGGAAATATAATCCGTCTCTGAAACTAGCATACGAAATTTCAAAAATCTTTAAATCAAAAATTGAAGAAGTATTTATTTTTGAAAGTGAATAATAAGAGGGCAGCACACAACAGGTGTTAAATTGCATTAAAACGCAGTTTAGCAAAATCGTTAACCACAAATCTCAGTTATATAACACAATCCAGCACCCCCCCAACCTCAGCCTTAAAAAACCTTGATAAGCTACGAGAGAAAGCGTCTGAGGCATTCTTTTTCTTTGAATAGCTTTTGTAAATGATTTTAAATACAGTGCCCAACAAGCCAGTAAAATGAATACCTACTCTCTTTCCAATTGCATTGCAATTCTCTATTAACTAACTTTAACCAACAAGTTTTTTAAATAATGCCGGCACGCCACTTTACCGGCGAGCCCTTATAGTCTATTGAGTATGATGAGACAACTTTATATTATAATTATCACAACATTTGTTTTTTCAGGAGAGATACTTGGACAAAATAGTTATCGTCCTGGATTATTCTTTCGAGAAGACTGGAAAGAAACACCTGCTGAAATTCCCTTAAATCAGAGTCATGTTGAAAACACTGCATTGACAGTTCAATTGTATGGAGTAGGAATAGACAGTTTGAAAAAGAGCCATCATGAAAAACCAGATGATGATCCTTTTTATGCTTGGTCAGGATTGTGTTTGGGGAACTGGATGGTTACATTAAAACACAGAACTAAAAATGTCGATTTAACGGGATTTGCAAAAATAAAAATTCGTACCAAACAAACCGGATTGAGAGAACTTAGAATTTCATTGAAACTTCCCAACGGCATATGGTTGGTTAGTAATCAATCAGTGGGAAGTTCAAAAGATTGGCAAATTACAGAGTTTAATATTCAAGATATTGTCTGGCATAACCTTGATGCAAAAAGAATTACAGAAACGGGAGTAGCAAATAAACCTGATATTTCAAATGTCGAGGAAATTGGATTCACGGATTTAATGCCAGGAGGAAAATCAAGCGCATGCTCACGGCTGGATTGGATTGAAGTTTATGGAAAACCAATATTAAGATAATATTCCTAATCATTTCAATAATGATTTTAAACAGAAGATGTCAATATGTATAGTGTATTATACCAATGATCATGGACAAAATAACCCGATATACTTATTATCTGACTATCATCCTTCTGGTTGGATTTTTTATTTCCTGTGCAAAGAAAAAATCTGATGTAAAGAAGGAATATGGAACCGCTACACAAGCGTTGATAGAAATTATCCAAAGCAATCCGGAGGCTAAATCAATGCTTGTATCTTCTTTGGAAAAAGCAAAGCAAATGAATCCGGACAAAAAAACCAATCCGGTTCAAAACCTGGATGAATACTATGATTTCGTAACTTATTGTGAAATCGCCATGCCATGGGCTCTGGTTAAAAAACCCGATTATCCTGAAATTTTCAACAACATGTTTCAGAGTCTTCTATATTTCTACTTTCTCCTTGATCAACCCCTTCCGGAACTGAAAGGAAAAGGATATTATAAAAACACGCTTCAATATGCCGATCCTTTTGCATCATGGTTAATTGGTTTTAGTAAATCCTGGGGCAAGTACCTGGATACAGAAGATTCTTGGAATGAGGAATACTACCAAATGGCCTTGAATGATCCAGCCTTCGGCCTCCAAAACGAATGGTATGAAGATGGATCGAACTGGAAGACATTTAACCAGTTTTTTGCCAGATACCTGAGTTCACCGGACAAGAGACGCATTGCTTCACCTGATGATAATTCTATGGTTGTTTCATTCGCAGATTCAAAACCGCTGGGCACCTGGGCTATCGACAGCAATTCCAATATCCTAACAAATGAGGGAGTCCCTGTGAAATCTGCCACATTGAAATCAATTGTAAATCTGATAGGTGATGATAGTGCCTATAAAGATGCTTTTGCCAACGGAACATTCACTCATTCATTTTTAAATGTAAATGACTATCACCGGTATCATTTCCCCTTGGGAGGAACTATCAAGGAAGCCCGAATCATACAGGGCATAAATCCTACGGGGGGATCGATTTCATGGGATAGTGAGAATAATAGATATGCTTTTGACCCATCCGATGTTGGCTGGCAAACAGTTGAAACAAGAGGTTGCGTAATTCTGGACGCAGGGGATTATGGCTTGGTAGCTTTGCTACCTATTGGAATGGCCGCAGTGGGCTCAGTAAATTTTGAAGATACTGTGAAGCCCGGTGTTCAAGTCGAGAAAGGCGACATGCTTGGACATTTTGCCTTCGGAGGTTCAGACTTCATAATGATATTGCAGAATAAAGTGGAGTTCACCCTTGATGCACCAAAGCAAGAGGGAAGTGATTCATACGAACATATATTAGTGGGGGAAAGACTTGGTACCATGCATATAAAATAACAACGGAAAAACTCAAACTATCAAAATCTTTATGGCCCAATATTTAAGGTCAAGAAATGGTTCAATGTCATTTCTAAACTATACCCTTGTGACTAATATTAGAATTATAATATCAGTATTATACTGCTGTTGTTTTTTGGAATTCGGGATCCTTTAAATATACCCCAGATTTCCTGGCAACAATTAATTAATATTGATATTTACCCTCTAATCGTCCCGAAGATGCATTATCTTCATTCATTTTACTTTATGAGTATCCCCTAACAATTTTAATAGGGCACATAGATAGGGTGATTAGACTTTAGTATGCATATGATTTTCCTGTCGATGAATCAGGAGTTGGATTTCAAATAGAAAAGCTGAGAGGAAATAGCTATTTTTCATTAAATTTAACAATTGAACCATCAACACTTGGTTTGTTTCTATGACCCAAAGGACAATCATATATCTCTTATGCTTTATCATCTTTAGCCAAAACCTATCTGGTCAAGCTAAAGATGAAGAAAAAAAGGTTGATCAGGTCATCTATATGATTGGCAATACAGGAAACAACCAAAAAGAAGTTGATTATACAGCGTTGAAGGGATTGTCATATCAATTAAATACGGAGCTGGATTCTTCCACGGTCCTGTTCCTGGGCAATCTGTTCCCTCGTAATTTCTTTCCAAAGAGCATGAACTATTCGGAGCAATATCTTGATAGCGCAGAATTTATTGATATCCTAAATGAAATAAAAAACAATGCAGATAACGTGTTTGTGAATCCAGGTTCCCTAGAATGGTCCCTGGGCAACAAGACAGGATACCAATCGGTGGTCAGCTATGAACAACTCATAGAAAATTATCTATTTGGAGGAAGCTCCTTTATCCCGGATCTAGGATGCCCGGGACCGGAAGAGGTTGAAATTGGAAACAATACTGTACTTATTTTTATCGATACCCAATGGTGGTTAAACCGGGAGTTGAAAAATGTAGACTGGCAAAACCAGGAATGCCAGTTTGAAAATACCGGGGATCTGTTACTCCAGCTGAAGGATGCCATTAATTACCACGAGGGAAAACACATCGTCGTTGTGGGACACCATCCAATAATGAGTTATGGAAAACATAATGGATATCTGCCCTGGTATGTCCATCTGACTCCGCCACTCTTTGGCTCAATCCATGTTCTGTATAAAAATGTTGTCGGATACCAGGAAGATTTTGCTAATCCAGCCTATAAGTCTCTGATAACCGGATTAAAGGCCATATTTGAAGGAGACCAGAATATCGTCTATTTATCAGCACATGAAAGCTCACTTCAGTATATTAAAGAGAAATATATCCACCAGGTAATCAGCGGTACAGGTTCGGAAACCAAGTATGTCAAAAAAACGGAAGAGGCATTCACTAAAAGCACACCTGGATTTATGAAGCTTGTCATGTATGAAAACAGGGAAGTATGGCTGGAAAGTTGGCAAGTTAATGAAGACCTGTCAACTGAAAAGATCTTCGATTCGTATTTGTACACACTTATACCTTTAAAATTCACACAACCAAACTATAATCTGCAAAAACTGGAAGGGGAAAAGGTTCCGGTGCAAGCTTCAACATCATATGGCCTCCCTAAAAAACGACCCGGTTTTATGGGAAATAACTACAGGGCTGAATGGATCCAAGTGGTCAAGGAAATTGATTATTTGGACATTGGCACTGAACATGGAGGACTCGAAGTAATAAAACGCGGAGGCGGGATGCAAACAAAATCCTTGCGATTTGAAAATGAACAGGGACAGCAATATGTTATCCGTTCGGTTGAGAAGTTTCCTGAAGCGGCTGTTCCTGAAGAACTAAAGAACACCATTGCCGTTGATCTGGTAAAGGATTTTATCTCCTCGTCTCACCCCTATGCAGCTATGGTCATACCACCTCTGGCTGATGCGGTTGGTGTATATCATACGAATCCAAATATTGTTTATCTCCCCAATGAACCAAAACTGGGTATTTATGAAGAAGAATTTGGAGCGGCTCTATACCTGTTTGAAGAAAGACCAATGAAAAAACTGAAAAAATTAGAAAGTTTTGGTGATTCTGAAGACATCATAAGTACAAATAAACTGATAAATGAATTGAATGAAAATAATGAGGCTCATGTTGATCAATTACACACCTTGAAATCACGCTTGTTCGATATGTGGATTGGGGATTGGGACAGGCATGAGGATCAGTGGCGCTGGTCTGAATTTGATGAAGAGGGAAAAGATAAATTATACCGGCCTATCCCACGTGACCGTGATCAGGCTTTTTTTTACAATGATGGATTCATAATTAAAGCAGGAGCCCGGCAACCAGGATTGAGTAAATTTCAGGGGTTTGATTACAACATTCGGGATATCAATGGTTTTAATTTTAACGCAAGATATTTCGATCGTTCATTTTTAACAGAACCTGATTGGGAGGATTGGGTGGAAACAATAGATTATTTAAAGGCGAACCTGACGGATAGTGTCATCTATAATGGCATAAGTACCTTTCCACAGGAAATTTATAAATATTCCGGAGATAAGATTATAGAAAAGCTGAAAAAGAGAAGAGAGAATATGGAAATCTATGCCAGGGAGTATTATGAGTTTCTTTCTGAAGAAGTTACTGTAGTCGGAAGTGATGAAAAGGAATTGTTTGAAGTAGAACGATTATCGGATCAGCAAACGAAAGTTACAGTCTGGGACTTAAAACAAAAAACAGGCAAACCGGATTATAAGATGTATGAAAGAACCTTCGACCATAAAGTGACAAGGGATGTGCAGTTATTCGGATTGGGTGATGACGATCGGTTCACCCTGAAGGGAAATGTTCATAAAGGTATAAATGTCAGGGTCATTGGTGGATTTGGAAATGATCAGATCGAAGACCTTTCTAAAGTAAATGGATTGACTAAAAAAACGATTGTTTATGATACTAAAGACGGAATAGAAATTGACGGGACTTCGGAAACAAAAGATAAAACATCCAATAAATTAGGAATAAATAATTATGATCGTACGGCATTTAAATATGATTACTGGTCACCCCTGGTATACCTGGATATAACGCCTGATGATGGATTGTTTATTACAGCAGATTTTCATTTCTTTAAGTATGGTTTCCGGAAAGATCCCTATAAATGGAGTCAGAAATACTCGGTTCGGTATTCACCATCTGTGAATTCATGGAAATTCAAGTATGAAGGAGATTATATTGACGTGGCCGCTTACTGGGATATTAATGTTAAAGTTGACCTGTATTATCCACGATATACTGATTACTATTATGGCCTTGGTAATGAAACGATCATAATCGAAGAAGGCATAGAGGAGGATTTCTATCATTTCAAATTTTCAAGTCTTGAAATTATACCGGTCTTGAGATATGATTTCGAAAATCGTAAGCATTCCTTCGAAATTGGCCCATACATTAACTTCTATCGCTTGAACGATGCCGGAGGTGAAGAGAGAAAATTTCTTGATGATTTCCCGGACTCGGACAATAATGAGTGGCAACCTTATGCCGGGGCCATTGCCTCCTATACATTTGATACAAGAAATGACATTCATGTCCCATTGTATGGAATGCACCTGAAAAGCTCCATTTTACCTGTAGTTAATACCAGGGATGACAGTATCTTCTTTACGAAATTGAAAACTGATTTTTCCTTCTACCAAAGTACGGGAGGAACGTTAAACACCGTTTTTGCCCTAAGAGCTGGAGCAGCGCTTAATTTTGGGGATTATATGTTTTACCAGGCCAATGACCTGGGCGGAAAAACCAATTTGCGAGGCCATCGGAGAATGAGGTTTTCCGGTGACCATGCCGTGTACCTGAACCTGGAAGCCAGAATGAGGTTATTCAGGTTTAATATGCCATTGTTTCCGGGAAGTGTAGGATTATATGGGTTTTTCGACACAGGCAGGGTGTGGTATAAAAATCAGGCAGGAATTGATCCTACAGCTCCTTCCGGGACCTCTGACATCTGGCATGCCGGATATGGAGGAGGTATCTGGGTAGCCCCGCTGAGGAGATATGTGTTTTCAATCGACTTTGCCACTTCCACAACTGATAATGATATCCTGATGTACTTCAGGTACGGATTTTTCTTTTAATTGAGTGATAATTTTTATAACTAAATATAATTCTAACCTAAATCCTAGGTATCATGAGGAGATTTTTGATATTTCTCATTCTTTACTCTTCAATTTTTAAGGCAATTGGACAGGATAGCACAAAAACATTTAATGAAGTATATAATATTAAATATAAGGTGGATATACCCATCACTGTTGGCATGTTCGCCTTGAACATATACGGATTCAATCGATTAAGCCAGAAATCTACATTAGATTCACTTGAAGTGTTGGCTTTAGACCAAAATAATGTATGGGCCTTTGACAGGCATGTTTTTTCACAATCTCATCCAGCCCCTCCCAATACATACACGATATCAGATTACGGTTTATGGATCTCATACCTTTCTCCCGCATTACTATTTATCGATAAAAAAATACGTAAGGACTGGCTTGATATAACCATACTTTATCTGGAAACACAATCAATTAACTTAAATATATATCTCTGGGCCGGGCCTGTATTCACTACCCGTGTCCGCCCCCTCGTCTATATGGAAGATGAATCCTGGGATTATAAGTTAGGGCCGGAAACAACTGATTCATTTTTCAGTGGTCATGTGGCAATGGCTGCCGGTGCATCATTTTTTATTGCAAAGGTACTGAGTGATTATCATCCTGAATTAGGTTCCAAAAAATGGTGGCTTTATGGTGGCGCACTCATACCTCCTGCTTTTGTAGGCTATTTCAGATATCGGGGATTTATGCATTTTCCAACTGATTTATTGCTTGGTTTGGTTGTAGGTGCGGCCGTAGGTGTATCTGGACCACAAATTCATAAAATATCACGGAAAGTAAATAAAAACATGTCTTTAGTGCCTTTCACTGGCCGATCAACTGGTTTGTTATTTACAATGAAGTTCTAGGATTGTATTTTATTAATTGACAATTTAAAATATTAATGAATTATGAGCTGGTTTTCAAGATTTAAATAATAATAATAAAATGGAGCGGAGAGACTTTGTAAAAACTACCATCATGGGTGGTGCTTATGCCCTCATTTCTTCAAGACCCCTAGGTTCGGTAGCCAAACCAGTAACGGCAAACGACAGCTGGTTCGACCGTCCCATGCTATGGGCTCAGCTGGTACTGGTTGAAAATGATCCGGGTAGTTTTGATCCGGATTTCTGGCTGGATTATTTTAAAAAGGTACATGCTGATGCGGCCTGTTTAAGCGCAGGAGGTATAGTAGCTTACTATCCAACTACAATCCCGCTTCATCACCGAAGCGACTGGCTGGGTGATAGCGACCCATTTGGTTACCTGGTCAGGGGATGCCGTGACATGGGTATGTCGGTTATTGCCAGGACAGATCCCCATGCAACCTGGGAGAATGTGGAAAAAGAACATCCGGATTGGGTTCAGGTTGGAGCAAATGGTGAAAAACGGAGGCATTGGTCAAATCCTGAACTATGGGTAACATGTGCATTGGGTCCTTATAATTTTGAGTTCATGAATAAGGTGCATCAGGAGATCATAGAACTCTATGGAATAGATGGGATATTTTCAAATCGCTGGGCTGGCCATGGCATTTGTTATTGCAAACATTGCAGGAAGAACTTTAATGATTTTTCAGGTTTGGATCTACCTTCAGGCAATAATCGGCTGGATCCAACCTATCAAAAATGGACTGATTGGAGAATCGTACGTCTGAAAGAATTGTGGTTATTGTGGGATGGAACCATACGGGGTGTAAAATCTACTTCCAGGTTTATTCCCAATGGATTCCCGGATAAGATCGTGACAGGTGCGCAGTCTGATATTTTCTTTACGGACCATCAGGCAAGAAGGGGTATGATCCCTCCCTGGTCCAATGGAAAACGCGCGAAAGAACTTCGGGCAACCATGGGAATGAAACCACTGGGAGGAATATTCAGTGTAGGGATCGAGGAACAATACAGGTGGAAAGATTCCGTACAGAATGAGGCCGAGATCAGGACCTGGGTAGCGGAGGGTACCGCAAACAATATGCGTCCATGGTTTGTGAAGTTTTCGGGAGTGATCTATGACAAGCGATGGCTTGGAATCGTTGACAGGATCTACCAATGGCATTATAAAAATGAAAAATACCTGAGGAATACACGCTCTCTGGCCAGGGTAGCAGTGGTATATTCCGAGCAGACTCAACGGAACTATGGTGGAAAAGAGTGGCAATCTCATCTGGATTGGCATGAGAAGGGGATGTACCACGCACTTATTGAAGCCCGTATCCCATTTGATATGGTGAATGACCGGTTGCTTGGCGCCAATGACCTAGAAAATTACAAATTGCTGATTTTGCCAAATGTCGCAGCCCTTTCTGATACACAATGTGAACAATTGCGACAATTCGTGAAAAGGGGTGGAAGCATTTTGGCCACCTTCGAAACATCTTTATATGATGAACATGGTGACTCAAGAAAAGACTTCGGATTGGCAGACCTTTTTGGGCTCTCTTACGCTGGTACAGCAGAAGGACCGATGAAGAACTCCTATCTGAAAATCAACCGCGAAGCTGATACTTCCGTTTATCATTCCGTGTTGAAAGACCTTGAGAATGCGTTTCGCATTATAAATGGCGTATGGCGTTTGAATGTTGAACCGCATGTGGATTTTCCCTCACCGCTTACACTTATCCCATCATATCCTGATCTCCCCATGGAGCATGTATATCCTCTTCAACCAGAAACAGATATTCGTGAATTATACCTCCGGGAAGCAGGAAAAGGAAGGGTGGCATATATCCCATGGGACATCGACCGCACTTTCTGGAATATAATGAATGTTGATCATGGTAAATTACTTCGTAACGTCTTCGATTGGGCCCTGAATGAGAGTGCTGTGGTTAATATCGACGGGCCCGGTATTCTTGATATTACAGCCTGGGCACAAAAACAATCTCTTACAGTTCACATGGTAAATTTCACGAACCCTATGATGATGAAAGGACCTTTCCGGGAATTGTTGCCCCTGGGAGAACAAGCAGTAAGCATAAATATACCAACTGGCGCAAACGTGGAAAAAGTAAAACTTCTGGTTTCAGGTGAAGAACCGGATTACAATATTTCAAATGGAGCTTTACAGCTTAATATTGAGCGCATTTTAGATCATGAGGTAATCGCAATGGATTTCGTTTAAAAACATTTGTTTTAGAGTCCATTATCCATTGGATCATACGACATCCAGTCAATTTCCAATTCATACGGGTGAAGAGGTTTCTCTATTGAATTCGGATTGGTATGAACCGGCCAGTTGTTTGTATGCCAGAAATTCAAGCGGTATCTGGAAGGATTTTGAGGGATTCCTAGCTGAGATCCCTGGTAATCCCATAATACAACGGTGTCTGCTGCAATTGGATGGATCATCCACCACCGGATACGATCCGGATACCAGTCAAATCCATAGGTATAAAACTGTGAGGACGCATCAAAGCCTTCCATAGGAGGAATGATATCCGGTTGATTTTGTATACCGGTCAAGGGGTTCCTTTCACCCTGATGCCCCTCCCTGGTTGATGTGCTATATATAATTCCGTTGGCAATATTGATGGTTCGACCAATTCTCCTCAATTTTCCCCTGGGGCCAGTCCAGGTACCTACATAGATAATCTCCGGGTCAGCCAGAAGCCACTCAAAGTCAATTTCACTAAGTCCTTGCTCAGGGTCCATATGATAAGTAAAATAACCCACGACCGCACCTACATCCGGCTGTACATCCTGGACATCAGGAACTTTTAAACGTGCGGCATAAGTACCAAAATGGGTAAAATCGTTTGTGATGATTTCAGGGCCTTTGCCGGCACCTGCGGAATCCTCCGGATCGATTTTAAAAGAGAGAATACTTGTTCCAGGGTCCTTTGGGGAATCAACTCCTATTGCCCAGGTAAAATCAGCTCCTTTGCCACCTGAATGATGTTGAAAATATTCGGACTCAGCACCACTGAAATCTTCGAAAAAACTTTTATGATATGGATCTTTTTGTTTGCAAGATGAAAATCCGGCAATGGAAACCACAACGATAAGAATCGATTTTTTCATATTATAACTCTTCTTTTACAGTGAATACTGTAGTTAGATATTTTCGAAACAAGATTACTTTACACAAGATATGTCAATTTATGATTTAATCCTGAAACATTATATGACTTATTTAAGCTACTCAGAAAATCTTTTGATGGCCAGATAGTAGGTTAAGGTATTGTTTTTGAAATCCGGTGTGAACCTAAAAATGAGAAATTATAAGTTAATATTTAAAACGTATTTAGAATGAAATACATGTAACTACCTAATTATTAGCTAGTAATACATTTTGTATCGGAGTATTTGGGGATTTTCATTTTTTTGCCTAGAACGTAGATTTGAACCGAATTATTTGCATATTGAAGCAATATATATTACACAGTTTTTCGAATAATATAGAGCCTTAATCAAAAAATAAATCCTAACGTTATGTTACACTATATTTACCTGAGAATCAGTCTAATTTTTACTTTGACTCTGTTTATAAATGTTCCGGTGGATGCACAATCCGCCAATATCCATGATAATATCTGGCAGGAACCATGGGAAGGTGTTCCTGAATACTACAAGAAATGGACTTATCCCGATTTTCAATTTCCAGATAAACTGTCAACATGGAAGAAAGAACGAAAATCCGTTAAGGAGACCCTTCAGAAACTTCTCGGTGATATTCCACCTCGTCCAAAACAGTTAAAAGTAGAAACAGTATTCAGAGAAGAAAGAATCGGGTATATCCTTGAGAAGTTTAAAATTGACAATGAAGTTGATTCCTGGATCTCCGGCTACCTTGCCATTCCTTCCGGAATGAAGGGTAAAGTCCCTGTAATCGTTGGTTTACATGGGCATAGCAGCAGTAAAGAAAGTATCTTCGGTACGGGTACCAACACATCACAGGATGTACTGGCACTACTAATATCCAACGGATTTGCTGTCATGGCGATAGACAGTTATTTTAATGGAGAAAGACGAGGGCAAGGTCCGGCTGGCAATCTGGAAATGCAGGAAAGAAGTTCCGACCAGGAGTTATCCCAGTTTAAGATAAATTTATGGTTTGATCGATCTTTGTGGGGAATGCAGCTTCGTGATGAACAAATTGCTCTTGATTACCTGATATCCCGCCCTGAGATTGATACTGAAAGAATCGGAATTGAGGGAATGAGCATGGGAAGCACCCGCGCATGGTGGCTGGCCGCTCTGGATGACCGGGTGGCTGCAGTAGTTGGCGTTGCCTGTTTTACACGTTACAAAGAACTTATTGAACAGCGGCAACTACGTGCTCACGGGATATATTATTTCGTTCAGGGGATGTTAAATCACTTTGATACGGAAGCAATTATGGGTCTTATTGCGCCCAGGCCTTTCCTGGTACTCACTGGCGACAGCGACCAGGGATCTCCTCTAAACGGCATGAAGGTGTTGGAGGGAAAACTAAATAATGTATATGGACTCTACAATAAAAAAGATGACTTCAGAAGCATAATATACGAAAATACCGGGCACGTATATACCGATGAGATGAAAATGGAGATGCTTAACTGGTTTATGAACCACTTGAAAAATTGAATAAGTTTAATGAAAATATATAAAACGATCAAAATTCCGGGACCATATCTCGACTTGAAAATCAGTAGTGATTACATAGTTATGGACATCAACTAGACCCAGCACTTTTTGAGTGAGGTCACCGGCGAAATCACCCCCGATGACCTCCTAGGTAATATCTTTAATAAATTCTGCATTGAAAAGTAATCAGTGGAATGAGTACTTTGTTCGGGCAAATAGTACATTTATTCATACTAGACTAATTGACTGATGATTTTGCTCAACTTTTAGGAAACGAATAAAAGTAAAAGGCCGTTCCGGTGTAAAAAGTGGCCTTTTACTTTATAATCCTGAATATAATATCAACGTAACTTTTTTTCGAGGGTAGCCATATAAACCCAGCGCATGTCACGCGTTTCAAGACCTTTGTTGACGGCTTCCCAATCGGTCACATAATCACCAAAATCACGACTTGTTTCTGACATATACTGGTCCAGATCTTTATACATGTTCACCGTAAAATGGGATGCGCGGGTGTCAGAACCAGAAGGTGAAATGATGCTGGCTAGAGCCCAACTTCCTTTTAATCCCTCATCGACTGATTTTTGATGGATAGGTTTAAAGACTTCCCTTTCGGCTTTTACATATGCATCATTATTGTTAGCTTTCATCATTCCAATGTTCGCAAATGTCCCCAGGGGGATGTCAAATTCTCCTTCAGTACCGTCTATAACTGTGCAATATAGGATCACCCCCCTCGTACGGGAATCGGCACCTGCCATAGTTTTATCCATGATCTGTTCATCGGCCATGTCAGGATACGCTTTCCTTGCTCTGGCAAAGATCTCATCCATTGTGGAACCCTGCATCATTTTTTTCATGTCATCGAAGACAGTTACAACCAGGTATTGATAACCCTGATTCTGTCCGCCTGGTTTTAGTGACCACAGATCCCACCCCGTATAAGCACCTTCTTTAATCCCTTCCTGGTGAATTTTAGACCAGAATTCTTCCAGTTCCATATAATCCAGGAGGTGCTTATCTTGGACTTTCATGAACTCGAATGTGACGTAATATTCCTGGCTGTATGCCATGGATAATACAAACATAAGAGGAATAATAAATAGTTTTTTCATGGTGTAATAAAGTTTTGATGACATGGAATTTGACAAAAAGTTAAAGT
The DNA here is from genome assembly GCA_964389805.1 of uncultured Roseivirgaceae bacterium. Taxonomy (GTDB): domain Bacteria; phylum Bacteroidota; class Bacteroidia; order Cytophagales; family Cyclobacteriaceae; genus JAGTVG01. The sequence goes on from CAYMFU010000339.1 coordinate 77,891, forward strand.
CTTTTCAAGTTTTTCCATTGGAAAATGTGCCTATTAAAGGAATAATATAATGATTTATTAATATAATCATAGTTCTTCAATGCCTCGAACAGATCACCGGTGAGATCACAATTGACCATCTGCCGGGTAACATTTTCAGTAAGTTATATATTGGAAATAGTAACGGTGAATATCTGGCATTTTAGCAATAATTCTTCTTCATTAGATTTATTAAAGAATCGTTTTAATCGTATCGGGTTATGAGTGTTTTAGTCGGGAAAAGCGCCTAAGCGGGTAGTCAGAACCTTTAATAAACACCGTGCAACAGCCTTTTTTACTTTGGCCCGCTGTTTGCATTATTTATATAAACTAATTAAGGTAAGGCCATGAAAACGCTACTAATAAATCGGATTACCTTTCTTTTCATCCTGATGTTGGGATGGATGACAGTGAAGGGACAGCAACAGTGGGAAGTTCCGGGTGATAACTTCAGTCTTGAAGGAGCGCTGGAGATATTTAAAAAATCAGCATCACCGGAAGAATTTGAAAGAATGCTCAATGATCCGGATGCGAGAGTCAATAATCTGGATCTGAACGGGGATGGATATATTGACTATATCAGGGTCATCGATATGTATGAGGGGAATGTACATGCCTTTGTTTTACAAGCCGCTATATCAGAAATAGAAAGTCAGGATATCGCCGTCATTACCATGGAAAAACTAGCAGATGGGAGGGCAATCCTGCAAATTACCGGGGATGCCGATATTTATGGCGTTGAAACAATTATTGAACCAACAACAGAGGTAAGAACATACGCCGGTGTCAATACATCAAGGGTAGTTGTGAATGTCTGGTCGTGGCCGTTGGTAAGATATATATACGGGCCATATTACGGTGTATGGGTATCACCATGGGGATGGAGTTACAGACCGTATTGGTGGAGTCCATGGAGACCTGTTGTATATTACGACTACTATACATTCTGGAGACCTTACAGATGGCATTATTCTGTATGCTTTACACAAAGAGTAATCTACGCTCATAGAATGTACTGGCCGTATAGAACGACTTCTGTGATCGCTCATAATAGACATCATCATAGAATTAATGAATATAGGTCAACATATATTGACCGGGAAGGAAATTATCAACCACGTGAGAGCCGCTATAGTAGTCGCCGTGCAAATGCTGTAAGATATAATTCTGATGGCCGGATCATATCAGATTCCAATGAGCGTACCAGTTCGAGATCTTCCTCTAGCAGCAGTATAAATCAGAGTCGATCATCAGTAAGACGTGAAAGTGGAAACACCATTCAAAGGTCAAGTGGTAATAGCCAACGATACTCCGACAATTACAATGCTAGTCGAAGCATTGAAAGATCAAATGGCAATCCTAATTTGCGAAGATCTGAAACAAGCTCAATTACTCAACAATCTACGGGAAGACCTTCAGGTAATACTAATATGAGAAGGTCCTCAGGCAATTCAAGTATCCAGAGATCTGATGCAAGATCGAATAATGGGGCTAATAATCGTCAATCAAACAGTAGTGCTAACGTTCAGCGCTCATCTGGTCGATCGTACGGAAATGCTAACATTCAAGGGTCGCATAAAAGATCAACGAGTAATTCAAATCTCAGTTATTCTTCAGGAGGCTCAAACTCACGGAAATCGTATGATAGAACATCAGGGAATTCAGGTACTAGTATCTCCCCAAGAAACTCAGATACAAGTAAACCCACCGGCAATAGATCTAGTATCCAACGATCCTCCAGCCGATCCAATAGTTCAAATTCAGGACGTTCGGAAAAATCAAGCAGTAGTAACAGAGGAAGACATTGATCTTCCTCTTATATCGCCTTCTATGATCTGAAATTTCTCACTTCAGCAATATTTTACATTTATGACAAGTAGAGAAATGCATGAAAATCCATAAGAACATATGCATTTATAGTCATCAGATTATTGTATTTTTTGCTTCAAGCTTTAATGAAACCACCGGTGAGAGTACCGCCGACTACCTACTGTGAAATATTTTCGGTAAGTTTTGTATTGGAATGTAGTTGATCATAAAACTGTTAAAATTAAGGGTATAGGTAATTTTTGAATTCTGCTATTAAATTTTTTTTATATCTTACTGACAGCCAGGATCACAAGTCTGAAGGAAATACACGGCAATACTGACAAACTTAAAAATTCTTTGGCCTTTAAACATATTTTACCTATTTTAAAAAATTATACTTACCTGATCTCCATATTTCTATATAATGAAAAGTACTATTAACTCATCCGTTACTCGAAGATCGTTTATAAAGAAAAGCTCTATACTCACAGGCGCATCCTTACTTAGTTATTCAAGTTTTAGCAATTCCTTTTCTATTAAAAATAATAGTCTTCCTTTTTTTAAGTGCTGCGGAGGCTGCTGATGAAATTAGAAAGAAAAATATCTCTTCATTCGAACTCACACAGATTATTCTTGAAAGAATAAATAAATATGACCCAAAAATTAATGCAATTATTGTATTGATTGAAGAAAAAGCATTAGCGAGGGCCCGTGAAGCAGATACCGCCTTAGCAAAAGGCGAGAATTGGGGAGTATTCCATGGCGTTCCCATCACCATTAAAGATGCATTTCAAATAGAAGGTGTGGTAACCACAGCCGGTGCTCCTTTTTTGAAAGATTATGTTCCAGAATGGGACGCAACAGCCGTTGCCCGATTAAAAAAATCAGGTGCTGTGATTCTTGGGCACACGAATGTTCCTTTTATGCTGAGCGACCATCAAAGTTTTAATGAAATTTATGGCAGGACTAATAATCCCTGGAATCTGGATAGAACACCAGGAGGATCAACAGGTGGAGGAGCTGCAGCCGTTGCTGCTGGATTATCTTATTTAAGCCTTGGTAGTGATATAGGTGGATCCATCCGGGTTCCTGCCCATTTCTGTGGCATTTTTGGCCATAAACCTACAGTGGACTTGATCCCACAAAGGGGACATATACCCCCTATACCAGGTACTCCAACATCACCATCATCTGAACTACCTGTGGCTGGACCCCTGGCAAGAAGTGCTGAAGATCTTCGTTTGGCATTATCGGTATGTGGAGGCCCGGATTTACCTAAGAATGTTGCATATTCCTGGAAATTACCTGAACCAAGAAAGAAAGATCCTAAAAAATACAAGATAAAATATATACTCGATCATCCGGACTGTCCAATATCGTCTGAAATATCCCCATTGATGGAGCAAGCCATTCAAGAGTTTAAAAATAATGGCTTAAATATTGAGGAAGGATGGCCAAGGGATGTTAATCCTGCCGAACAGTATATAAATTATCTCTATTTATTAATGGGTGCGATGTCCTTAGGCTTACCAAAAGAAGAAATTGAAAGATTGAAAGCAATTCCATCGAATCAGCGGACACCAAGTCAATCTCTACAGATTCAGGCAATTTCTGATTCACATATTCAATATAATAGAATGGAGAGCAATCGACTAAGTGCCAGATTGATTTGGCAGAAGTTTTTCAAAGAATATGATGCTTTTATACTACCAACTGCATTTGTTCCCGCTTTCCCTCATACCACAAAACCATGGGAAGAACGGCTGTTAGAAACTCCGGAATGGCAAAGACCATTTAACGATATGCTTTTCTGGATTTCATTTGCAACCCACACAGGTTTACCTGCTAGTGTATTTCCAGTTGGTGTAAGTAAAACTGGTTTACCAGTCGGTTTGCAAGTAATCGGGCCATATCTAGAAGATGCAACGCCCATTGATATAGCGGGTAAACTCAATGAAATTATGGGTGGCATACGACATCCTCAAGGATATTAAAATTCCACATGCTTCATGGTATTAGCAGTGACCTTCTATTCATGGACATCCGCCAGGCTCTCTATTACCTGGGTGAGATCAGGGGTGAGATCACTACTGACAACCTGCCTGGCAATATTTTCAGTAAGTTCTATATCGAAAAGTAACCAGTAAAATAATGCCTAGAACTCAAACCGTAACCAGATGGTTTTTGATATACCAACCTTGGACTGATGATGCATATTCTATTAAGCTGGGTGGTACAGATATATTATCTACTTTTTTGCTAACTTAGATAGCATCTTTTTAGCCAAAAAATAAATCTCATGAAAAAGAATTTTTTAATGACACTCGCTATTGGTTTAATGGTATTGCTGATAACCGGATACAGGCTTCAAGCCAAATCTTACAGCCTGGAAAACCACCTAACAGAAGATTCAGTGGATAACAAATACCATGATCCTGGAATGGAAAAAGTAATACAAATTGCCATTGTGGTCAAGGACATTGAAGCCGCTGCAAAACATTGGGCAGAACTCTTGTGTAAACCAGTTCCTGAAATCAGGACCACTAGGCCGGGAAATGAAGTAAAGGTAATTTATCGCGGAAAACCTTCTAATGGACAAGTCAAACTTACTTTCTTTGTCCTTGGACAAGTCGTTATCGAACTGCTGGAACCCATAAGCGAAGGAACAAGCTGGCAGGAATTTATGGATGAAAAGGGTGAAGGAGTGCAACATATTGGATTTAAGGTAGTCGACGCGGTGAAAGCCTCTCAGGCACTGGAAGAAGCTGGCTATCCTGTCTTTCATCAGGGTCGATATGATTCGGATGACGGTACTTATATTTATCACGATACGCAGGATGCCCTTGGTGTGGTAGTAGAATTGCTGCACTCAGATGAAATTAAGTAAAAAGTACTATGAACGCTTTTCTGATTTAAAAAAGCAGGTCAGAAGAAAATCCTGACTGAAAACAGGATAAACCATTTACCAGAGATAGCATTTTAAAGCCAGATAATCCAATTCCTTAATCGGCTACAGGAATCAGAAAGATCTGCGGTTCATCGGATAAATATGCATCGTCGACCGGACTTAATCGGTTATACTCCATTAAGGATTTAAGACCTTTTACATATTCCTCTCCCCGTTCTGAATATTTAGTCAGTTGCTCTGCCAGTACAGATCCTGTTATTTTCTGCCCGCTCTCCCTTAGTTCTGCTCTTTTATTTCTCAGATCAGCATAGGCACTATGTGTGTTAAGATTAAGCATGTAACCACAAACAGATTCCTGAAGTGATTCGAAGGCAGCAATACCGTAATTACCGAGTTCCTTTCTCTGTTCATCAGGAACCATAGCATTTTTCCCCCATGTCCATTGTCCGTAAATGGCGTTGCCAGTGGCCGCGAATCGTGAGGTCCCCCATCCACTTTCTTCAGCTCCCTGACCAAGGGCAAGAGATGGTGGGACGATATCCACTTTCTTCCCCAATTCTTCAATCATCGTTGATGTTACCTGGTCATCACTGGATTTGACCTTATACAAGCCGGCAAGCTTCCGGGTCCAAATCTGATCCATTTCACTAAGTGGATTATTTCCTTGCATCATGGTTCTGATTACTTCCAGTCTTTTTCTGTCTTTCATGATCAATTCGTTTGAGTGAAGTATCATTGGTGCAAGACCGCGAAAAAACAATTGCTTTTTAAGAAGAACATCGATTTCTTTAGTTGTTGTTTTACTCCACCGATCGCCAATTGTAGTTAGATAAACACGGGGAACTTCACGAATTCCTGCCTGCCAGGCTTCAGGAGTATAATTAAGTTTTTCATATAAATCCAATATATCTTTATAAGATCTGATTTCCTTTTTTAGGGAATCATGAGTGTCTTCTACTGTTGCTGAATAATTAATTGGAACGGAATGAACAAGTGTATCTGAGATATTTAAAACATCGGATTCCGTTTCTGAAATATCAGAATCAGAATCTTCATAGTTTTTTGAGTTTGCACAATTCGAAAGTACGACTAATACTACAAAAAGATGAATGTAATCCAGTAGTCTCATTTTTTACATTATTTAGTTTATTAGAAAGATAAAAATTTTATACAGCAAACAAAAAATTAGATACACTTTAAAAGTAAAATACCAACCTGGTAAGAAATTTATAATTTCTTTAAAATATTCTATGCTCAATGTTCACGTGTGCATAATTATTAATTATATTTGTATTTATCGCATTCACATAAATTTTAATCTCGCTCTATGATTTTTAAATTTGAAGAACTCAAAGGTAAAACCTGTATTATAACCGGAGGTGGTGGAGTTATCGGCAAAGCACTGGCAACTGCCCTGGCGGCCGTAAAATGTAATGTAGTAATACTTGACTTATTTAAGGAGGCAGCCGACAAGGTAGCAGAAGAAATTTCCTCAGAATATAAAGTAAAATGTAAAGTAATCGCTGCTAATGTACTCGACCGGTTCTCACTGGAAAAGGCAAAGGAAGAGATCAATGCCAAATACGGTAAAATTGACTTTCTCATTAACGCTGCCGGCGGAAATCACCCAACTGCAACTACTAAAAAGGAATTTATTGATCCGGAGGACCTGACAGATCTTCAGGATACTTTTTTCGGCCTGAATCTGGATGGATTCCGGCATGTGTTTGATCTGAATTTCATGGGTACACTGTTACCTACATTGGTATTCGCTCAGGATATGGTGACAGCCAAATCCGGCGTGATAGTAAACTTATCCTCGATGAATTCATTCCGGCCTTTGACCAAGATTCCAGCCTACTCTGCGGCCAAAGCTTCCATCAATAATTTTACGGAATGGCTGGCAGTACATTTTGCAAAAGCTGGTATCCGCGTGAATGGTATAGCTCCTGGCTTTTTTATTACCAAGCAGAACAAGTTTCTCCTCGTCGATGAAAAAACCGGTGATTTTACCGAACGGGGTAATAAAGTGATAATAAATACACCAATGGGTAAATTCGGCAACCCGGAAGACCTCCAGGGAACCGCATTATACCTTCTTTCAGATCTATCTAAATTCATAACAGGCGTAACCATTCCAGTGGATGGTGGTTTTAATGCCTATTCCGGAGTATAAATCAATTTATTAAATATCTAAAAACTCATGGCAACAAATGTAATCGTCGCACAATCAGGAGGTCCTTCTCCTGTCATCAATAACTCCTTAAGGGGAATTATAGAAACTTGCAGAAAGTTCCCGGAGAAATTTGGCAGTATCTATGGGGGATGGCATGGGATCGAAGGCGTACTGAAGGAAGAACTCCTGGATCTCACAGCGCAGGAGGAAGAGGAAATATCCCTTCTCAGAACGACACCGGCAGCTGGAAGTATAGGAACCTGTCGTTATAAACTGAAAGAACATCAGGATAAGGATTTTACTCGCATCATGGAGATCTTCAAAGCCCATAATGTGGGATACTTTTTCTACATCGGCGGTAACGATTCCCAGCATACAGCTTTTAAGGTCAGTGAACTAGCCAAAGAACATGGACTGGATGTAATTGGGACGGGTGTGCCAAAGACTATTGACAATGATGTCGGAGACAGTGAATTCAAGTTAATTGATCACACACCGGGATATGGAAGTGTGGCCCGCTACTGGTCGAACATCATTCAGAATGCCAACGAGGAAAACATGGGCTCCTCCCCTGCTGATCCGGTACTGGTCATACAGGCTATGGGCCGGAAAATAGGCTACATCCCTGCGGCTTCAAGACTGGCAGATCCAAAACGGGAAATGCCACTACAAATTTATATGACAGAATCAAACGTGAGTTTAGACCAGCTCACCGATAACGTTAACGACCAGCTAAATAAGGACGGCCGTTGCATCCTTGTCATCAGCGAAGGTTTTGATGCGGGTAGCATTGGTGAAGTAAAAGATTCATTTGGTCATACAGTGTTTGGGGCAAGCCAGATATCTGTATATCAGACAGTAGTTAATCATTTGAATGTAAAAGGATTTAACGTAACAGGTAAAGCAAGGGGGCAGGTGATGGGTACCGACCAGCGGGATACCATGATCTATGCCAGTACGGTTGATCTTGATGAAGCCTATAAAGTGGGACAGAAGGCTGTTGAAATAGCCATGAATGAAGGCAATGGATGGATGGCAACGATACTTCGTGAACCAGGTATGATCTATAATGTGAAATATGATAAGGTACCACTGGAAAAAGTGGCCCTGTCTGAAAGGACCTTCCCTTCAAAATGGATCGCAAGTAATAAATTCGATGTAAGGGATGAATTTATCGATTATGTGCGTCCATTGATCGGAGAGGATTGGGTTTCTGTTCCGGTGATAAATGGCATACAACGATTCGCCAGGCTGCAACCCGTTTTTGCAAAGAAAAAATTAGGCGCTTATGTTCCACAAGCCTATCTGGAATAATAAGCAATCATAATCAAATGAAAGACAAGATTATCAGATAACATAAATATTAATATCTATGACACATGATCCACATCAGGTACTTAAAGACCTGGTACCTCAGAAAGAATTTTTTGTAGGGATTGACTCGGATGGTTGCGCTTTTGATACCATGGAGATCAAGCATAAGGAATGCTTCTGCCCGAATACCATAATGCACTGGAACCTTCAGGTGGTTTCCAAATATGCCAGGGATGCGTGGGATTTCGCTAATCTCTATTCCAAAACAAGGGGAGCTAACCGGTTTCTGACTCTGATCCAGATTATGGACCTGTTGCGTGACCGCAAGGAAGTACAGGCGAGAAATGCTAAGATCCCGGACCTGACGTCTGTCATTGAATGGACTAAAAAGGAATCAAAACTTGGGAATCCGGCACTGGAAAGATATGCAGCTGAAGTGAACGACCCGGTAATAGACCAGGCCCTTCGCTGGAGCAGGGCTATAAATGAAACAGTTGCAGAAATGGTGCATGACATCCCTCCCTACCCATTTATGAAAGAATCCCTGGTAAAACTCAGTGAAAAAGCCGATGCCATGGTGGTATCATCAACACCGGTGGAAGCTTTAAAGCGGGAATGGGAAGAAAACGATATGGATGGCTATATGCGATTGATCTGCGGGCAGGAATATGGTTCCAAAAAGGAACATTTAGCCTATGCCGCAAAGGGAAAATATCCGGACAATCACATTCTGATGATTGGAGATGCCCCTGGTGATATGAAAGCAGCCAGGGCAAATGGTGTTCTTTTTTATCCGATCAATCCCGGTCATGAAGAAGATTCCTGGGAAAGGTTTTATAATGAAGCCCTGGATAAATTCTTTAATAAGGAATATGAAGGAGCTTACGAAGCAGCCCTGGTTGAAGAATTCGAATCCTATCTTCCGGAAATACCACCCTGGAAATTATAATTTAATTTAAGCCAATCGAGCATGCTTTACTTTGAATGGGGCAATAAAGAGGGGGCCATCTCCAATGATGATCTGCAAAAGTTTCTATACAAGACCTTCGAGGATCTGGGAATAAAAAGAAAAGTGCTGGCTATTCCGCCGGATTTTACCCGCTTCCATTCATATGCCGGAAAGATTACCGAACTGGCATGGGCGTATTATGCTGATTCTTTACATGATATCCTCCCTGCCCTGGGAACTCATTCTCCCATGACGCTGGAACAGATCCAGGCCATGTTCGGCAAGACACCTTCCGGTCTTTTCCGCTCACATAACTGGCGAAATGACCTGCATACACTAGGGGTAGTACCTTCAGAATTTATTCATGAGGTTTCCGAAGGAAAATTAAATTATAGCTGGCCGGCACAGGTAAATAAGATACTGGTAGATGGCGACTACGACCTGATACTATCAATAGGCCAGGTGGTCCCGCACGAAGTTATTGGAATGGCCAATTATAACAAGAATATATTTGTCGGGACCGGCGGTGCGGAAGGCATCAATAAAAGTCATTTTCTGGGGGCGGTTTATGGGATGGAACGGATCATGGGAAGAGCCAGATCCCCTGTACGCGATGTTTTGAATTATGCTTCCAGGAATTTTGGCCGGGATCTTCCGATTGTCTATGTCCAGACTGTCGTAGGAAAAGATGATGAGGGACAATTGTGTATAAAAGGCCTGTTTATAGGTGATGATGAAGAGTGCTTTGAAAAAGCGGCTGAATTATCGCTTGAAGTAAATTTTACGATGCTGGAAAAGCCTCTTCAAAAGGTTGTGGTTTATCTTGATCCGGATGAATATAAAAGTACCTGGCTGGGGGATAAAAGCATATACCGGACAAGGATGACCATTGCGGATGGGGGTGAATTGATCATTATCGCTCCGGGTCTGAAAGAATTCGGTGAAGATCCGGAAATTGACCGCCTGATCAGAAAGTATGGATACCAGACGACGGAAGAAATCCTTGAATTAACAAACAATAATAAGGAATTACAGGAGAATCTAAGCGCAGCAGCCCATCTGATACATGGTTCATCAGAAAACCGGTTCAAGGTGATCTACTGTCCGGGGGAATTATCCCGGCAAGAAATTGAAAGTGTGAATTACGAGTATGCTGACATCCATGAGATGTCTAAATTATATGACCACAAGTCCTTAAAAGATGGATTTAACACTGTGGAAGAAGAAGAAATATTTTTTATTTCAAATCCTGCCCTGGGACTCTGGTCTACGAAAGAAAGATTTAAAAACGTATAAAGAACAATAAAATCAAATTTAGATTATGGAAAATTTAGCTGATATTGGATTGGTAGGTCTTGCTGTTATGGGTGAAAACCTCGTGCTGAATATGGAAAGCAAAGGTTTTACCGTAGCGGTTTATAACAGGACCACTGAAAAGGTGGATAAGTTTGTCAATGGACGTGGTAAGGATAAAAATATTATCGGGACACATTCAATTGAGGAACTTATTAAGAACCTGAAACGACCCAGGAAGGTCATGCTGATGGTAAAGGCAGGTAAGCCAGTGGATGACTTTATTGACCTGGTCATGCCCTATCTTGAACCAGGTGATATTATTATTGACGGCGGAAATTCTCACTTCCCCGATACGAACCGGAGGACTAAATATGTAGAAGATAAAGGTTTTCTGTATATCGGAACAGGTGTTTCCGGTGGTGAAGAAGGGGCCTTACTGGGCCCATCGATCATGCCCGGTGGTTCTAATGCAGCCTGGGAACATGTACAACCGATCTTTCAGGCAGTAGCCGCCAAAGTGGAAGACGGCACCCCATGTTGTGATTGGGTCGGTGAAAATGGAGCTGGTCATTTTGTAAAAATGATCCACAACGGAATAGAATATGGTGATATGCAACTGATCTCTGAAGCCTATTATATTATGAAAAACCTGCTAGGCATGTCAGCAGATGAAATGCATGATGTATTCAAGGAATGGAATGAAGGAGATCTGGACAGCTACCTGATTGAGATCACCAGGGATATACTGGGATTCAAAGATGAAGACGGGGAACCGATGGTTGAAAAGATCCTCGATAAAGCAGGTCAGAAAGGAACAGGCAAATGGACTGGGATCGCAGCCCTGGATCTCGGTATTCCATTAACACTTATTGTTGAGGCGGTATTTGCACGATGTTTGTCTGCCCTGAAGGATGAAAGAATTGTTGCTTCCAAAGAAATCTCAGGTCCTGTTGTTCAATTTGCTGGTAATAAGGAAGAATTTATTGAGGATCTCAAAAAAGCCCTGTACGCTTCTAAGATTGTATCTTATGCTCAGGGCTATGCTTTGATGCGTGCTGCAGCTGAGGAATATGGCTGGGATCTTAATTATGGAGGAATTGCCCTTATGTGGCGGGGCGGTTGCATTATCCGTTCGGTATTTCTGAGCAAGATAAAAGAGGCCTTCGATCACGATAAAGGATTGAAAAACCTCATGCTGGATCCATTCTTCAAGGAAAAAGTTGAATCATCGCAGCAGGCCTGGCGTAATGTAATAGCTACTTCCGTATCGAATGGTATACCAGTTCCTGCATTTTCAGCAGCCCTGGCTTATTTCGATGGATATAGAAGCGAGAACCTATCTGCCAATATGCTTCAGGCCCAGCGGGATTACTTTGGAGCACATATGTATGAACGGGTGGATAAACCCAGAGGTGAGTTCTTCCATACAAACTGGACAGGACGAGGTGGTGACACAGCCTCATCAACCTATCAGGTATAAGGGGATTTTGATTCGAATACTGAGATGTTTTCTTGCAAACAAGGGATGCTAAATTTCGTATTGCACGCTTTGAGGTTCGTGACTGGCGTTTTGCAGTTCGTCATTTCCGGTTCACGGTTTGCTGGAATTCAGATCCGGAATTAACATAAGATTAAGCCCCGGTTCATATATAAATTAGCCGGGATTTAATTATATACTAAAATAATCAAGGTTCAAGCTGTGTCAGGTTCTTATCTGTCTCTTTATAGGGGAAAAGGTACTGAGCGATAAGATCAATTATACAGGCTTACTATATAACCATAGATTTGTAGAATGAGCGTTACGATCAAAGACATAGCTAGGATTATAAATATGTCGCATACTACGGTATCGCGGGCTTTGAATAACAGCCCATTGATCAGTGATGATACAAAATCTATGGTAAGGGCCGTTGCAGAAAAGTATAATTATACCCCAAATGTAAATGCAAGAGGGCTTGTCCTGTCCAAGTCTTATAATATCGGTCTCTTCTTTTCTACAATCAAAACAGGAACTTCGGCAGGTTTTTTCATGGATTCTGTCCGTGGAGTGAATGAGGTCATTAAAGATAATTATAGTTTATCGGTAGAAGGGATTGATGATTTTAAGGATCTCGCTAAAATCTCATCACGTTTTTTTGATGGCATTATTCTGATGAGCCAGAGTCAGGAGGATAACCGGTTCATCAGGCACATAATTAAACAAAGTATTCCTTTTGTATTATTAAACAGGGAAATAGAGAATACAAAGGCTACTACTATTCTGGCAGATGACCTGACTGGTGCGTTTAAAGCTACGGAATGCCTGATAAGAAGAGGCCATAAAAAGATTGGTATTATAGAGGGTATACCAGAATTTAAAAATACCCAAAGGCGAAAAGAAGGATTCATGCAGGCAATGGACAAATATAAAATTGCGCATCTCCCCCATTTTTCCGTTACAGGTAATTATGATCTTGATGGTGGATATACCGCCATGCAGGAAATACTCGCTTTGGAGGATGTCCCATCTGCTGTATTCTGCTTCAACGATGATATGGCCGTTGGTGCCATGAAAGCCATTTATGATCACGGATTGAAAATTCCCGAAAACATATCCCTGGTAGGATTCGACGATAGTGAATTCGCAGCTTACCTGAGTCCGGCCTTATCGTCGGTAAGCAGACCAATTGAAAAAATGTGTATAGAAGGTGCGAAGATCCTGCTGGAGAAAATTAATGGCAGCAAACTAAAAAACAGAACAATATTTTTGAAGACTGAATTAAAAGAAAGAGATTCGGTCCGTAATTTAATTTAACCCAAAATCTTTATGGAATTACGTGTGGATCCATCTGCAAAAGCCCTAATTTTCGACCTTGACGGAACTTTGGTAGACTCCATGCCATTGCATTATGAAGTCTGGAGTGAAATATGCAGGGAAAAACTGGATTTTCATTTCACAGAAGAACTTTTCTACGCTTTTGCTGGATTTTCCGCCAATAAGATCTTTAATGAAATTAAAATGATCACTGGTAAAGAATTTGATCATGACGAACTGGCGGACCAAAAGGAAAATAGGTTTGAATCCAAAATCCACGAGTTAACAGTTGTGCAACCTGTTGTCGACATCGCCATTGCATATCATAATAAACTTCCTAAAGCAATTGGGACTGGAAGCCCAACTGAAGGTTCCTGGAAGTCCGTCCGGGCAATGGGACTTGATAAATATTTTGAGATCCTTGTTTCGAAAGAAGATGTACTGAATCCAAAGCCTGCTCCGGATACCTTCCTGAGATGTGCAGAACTAATGGGCGTGGACCCAAAAGATTGCCAGGTATTCGAAGACGGAGATCCTGGTTTGGAGGCTGCAAGGACTGCAGGAATGATCGCTACGGATATACGCCCTTTTGTCAAAGCGAGAGGGTAATCCATTCAATTATTCAAATTATTCGCTAACACCACAGCTTAGGGAAACTATCCTCTATGGGTTGAATTTTGATTTGAAACCAAATTTGCAGAAGCGCTCTGCATCTCTTTCGTAATTCAATACATCTTCTAGCTTTATGCAACTTAATTGCATTTTAGGTATATTTGAAACCTGAATTGGTATTGGATATTTAAAATCTGAAAAAGTCCTGAATATTTGAAATCCGGAATTTTTAATAAATACCTGTTCAGATTTCATATGCATTCGCCATACAATAAATTTCATTTTTAGGATGAAGTACAGTGATTATAAAAAATTGCTCAAAAACCACCGTCTCAGGATAACTGACTGCAGGATCGATGTACTTGAAAAATTTCACAAAACAGATCATGCACTCAGCTTTAAAGACCTTGAAGATGAACTTAAAGAATATGACAGGGTGACACTTTACAGGACCCTTAATTCATTTATAAACCAGGGATTATTGCACAGGATCCCTAATGATAGTGGAGTTACCGCTTATGGACTTTGCAGGGATGACTGTAGCGAAGAAGCCCATCATCATGATCATGTTCACTTCAAGTGCAATATATGTGGGCATGTGGAATGCCTCCCCAATTACCATACCCCGCTGATTGATCTTCCGGACTATGATATTGAGGAAAGTTATCTGATCCTGAATGGTGTTTGCAAAGCTTGCCGGAAAGAACTTCAGGCAGCAGATTCGAAATATTAAATGAGAATATGAACGATAGTCCTGTTGATCGTCAGGTTCCCTTGTTCATCCTTTACTTTTATGTTCAATATTAAATGATCTACATCTTCACTGGTCAGATCATCAAGCTGTTGTCGGGATAAGGTAAAATTTATGGTTTCAAATACCTGATCCAGCTGTATGATCCCATCGATCATAAAAAGTTCCAGCTCAGTTCCTTCATAATCCACATCGATCAGGAAATAAAGTTCATCCTGCTTGACCCTGCCATGAACATGTTCATGTTCTTCTTCATGATCTTCTCCGAGAAGGATTTCCAGTGAGTGCATTCCAGAATAGGTACCCGTAGTAGGATCTGTGATAACGCCTTCTACCATAAACAGTATTCCGGCTTCTATCTCCAGCTCGCCCTCAACAAGATTGGTAATAGATACAACAGGCTGACTATCATTTGTGATCAATACTTGAAATTCAACAGTACTGCCGTCCTGGTAGCTTGTGGCATTTCCTTCCTGGTCAACCGCCTGAACGATAAAATCATATGGTCCAGCCATGGTATTTCCCGGCACCTCAATATCGTCATCATGTTGAGCAACAAACATAATATACCCTTCCGGAATAGAATAATTTCGTTTGAATATCCATCGTTCAAGTGAGGGATCATCATTTAGTTGAGAAATTCTGCCGTGTCCATGACTATCCAGGTTATCATGAATATCAATGCTATAGCTTCCCAGTTCAAGGTCATCCATAAAGATAGCATCGAAAGTAACAAATTCTCCGGCTGCAAGTGAATCCCAGGCCTTAGGCTTTAGCATATCTATTTCAGGAGCCGTAATATCCACCAGATCACCCCCGCTGAATATGCAACTTGTAAAGAGGATTGAATTGATTAAAACAATAAGGATATGCCTGCACCACATAATTAATTTCACCAATTAGTAATGCAAAACTAAATCGGTTTCGAAATAATAGCAACACTGTTGCATAAATACTTACTTCTCAACTACCTGAAGTTTAAGTTCAATCAAGATATCAGAGAATCTGATACTTCCTTACAAATTTTAAAGTAGAATTAATCATTTTCCTTTAACAATTGACAAAGCCAGTTCCTTTTCTGGAATATCTATTTTAATTTCGGTCACATCCCCGGCCACCTGTAATGATTCTTCCTTCAACACTTCACCGTTAACAGTGTTCATATGTTTAACGATATAATTCCCGGCTGGGATATTTGCCTGAATTACAGATGCATCCGTTACTGATTGAAGAAAGATTGCATACTCATTGCCTGGATTTGAGAGTACATATGGAATTAATCCCGGTGCATGCACAATACTGGAATAATCGGGTTTCAGTAAAACCAGGTCAAAGGAATGAACAAAATCACTGAGTATTTTTAATTGCTTTCTCAGACTCACACTACCTCCTCCTGGTGCATCATTCTCCAGGGTTCCATCTTCATACCCACTGAAGAAGGAATAATCCAGGTTATTGAAAAGCCCTCCGCCGGAAAGGATAAACCGCCAGGCCTGTTTCCTGTATACCTTATCTTCAGGTCCGGCAAATCCAGATTCATCAAATCCGATAACTTTGTTATATCCATAATTCCAGATTACCGACTCCGGCCAGTTGTAATGGAAGTTAATGATACTTATATTATCCTCCACGGAAGGAATAGGAACCTTGAAATTTACATAATTCTGGGCGATCAGGTGCTTCTTAGCGAGACTTTGTTCTTCTTCAACGATAATGGAAGCGATCTTCTTTTGCCAATTCAATGCGTTTTCATCGGCCAGATGTGCATTGTATGACCAGTCCGATGGATCAGGCAGATTTTCCTTGTTTACCAGATTAAGGACAGGTACCTGATGATCTGACCAGGGCTCATTCTGAATTTCAAAAAAGAAATTATCAAATTCATTAAGCTCCTTCACCATCTTTCTTACAAACTTCTCCTGGAATTCAAGTAAAGTGCCATTGTTTAAAGTCTGGGCATCAAAACGATTTATTTCATGCGTAATATTTATATTATTTTCAGGATTCTGGGGGGATATGGCCCAATGTTCATCCCGATAGATGGAGGAGAATAAGGTCACCTCCACGATCACATTATTTTCTTCAGCGACAGTCATCAGATCTTTAAGGCGCTCGAAGTAGGCTTCGTTCCATGTCGA
The DNA here is from genome assembly GCA_964389805.1 of uncultured Roseivirgaceae bacterium. GTDB lineage: Bacteria > Bacteroidota > Bacteroidia > Cytophagales > Cyclobacteriaceae > JAGTVG01. Next base: position 94,656 of record CAYMFU010000339.1, read on the forward strand.
TAGATCATACCTGTACTTACCTGACAAATCATCGATCACTATAGCCCAGGGTGTGATCACGCGGTTCTTTTCAGGTGCCAGGGTATTATATGTTATACTGAAGCTTTCGCCGGGGATCTCAAAATAGGTCCCTGTAAATATCCGGGTATAATTCATCCCTTCAATGCCAAGTGTATTCAGGTATTTTTTATAATCGAAATCAAGATTCAGGAGGGCACCGTAATGCTCAGCGGAAGTAAGCAGAACCAGTGTTTTTCCCTTATATAAAAAGTAATGCGGATTTTCCGGATGGAGTTGAATGGGGCCACTTTCCGGGATATTCCCTTTTGAGGAGCTTTCTGATAATCCCTTATTGGAATCAGAGCAACTCGATAAAATAACAATTAGTGCAATGATCAATAAATATGTTCTCATGATTTTATATCAATAAAAATTATTAGAAGTTCTGCGATTTCAAAGTCCTTATTAAAAAGTGCCTTCAAGAAAAAAATCAGTTGTATTGCAATAAATTTCAGAAAAATATCTGAAACCTACCTTATTTGTCTCAAGTATTCTTTGCAAACACAAAATGGCTGATCCCTCATCTACTTTAAGGTATTCGCTGATCTGACGGGTGGCATTCATCGCCCTGATCCGCTGACTACCGCCCAGAACTTTGATCTGATATGAAGTTCGCAGTACCTCAAATAAGGACTTGTTCTCAAAAGATTTTTGTGTGAACCGGGAAATATGGATATTAGGCAAGTAACTGATCTCATATAAAACAGCATTTCCATCAACAATCCTTTGCCGCTCCAGCTTTATACATCCAACTTCAAACTCTCTTTTATCCAGGTCAAAAAAGAAATTCGCCGGCCACTCAGAGATCGAAGGTTTTGAAATAGTTCTGGTTTGCAGATTATGCGGCCCTACCCCACTTGTAGTACCCTGTATTGATAATATTCCTATACCTTTGGGTAATGCTCTTACAATACTTCCCTTACCCTGGTGCTTCTTAATATATCCGTCGCTTACAAGTTGCGTTAAGGCCTGGCGGACAGTTGGTCTAGTTAGGTGGTGCAGGGCGCACATCTCGTTCTCGGAAGGTAGAAGATCACCTTCTTTGTACAGCCCGCTGATAATATGCTCTCTCAGCAACTCGTATAATCTCCTGTGTTGAGGAAGACCACCGTCCTGCATAATATATTTTTCTTTAGTTCACAGTTAAATTTTAACAAATTACTTGTATTTACAAGTTAAATAAATTTATTTTACAAAACATAATTTTTAACAAGTTTTTATGTTTTTATAATAGCTTGTCTTTACAAGTAAAAATAAACAAAGGATTATGGCTACACCTGTTATAATGCCGCGCCAAGGCCAGTCGGTAGAAAGTTGCATCTTCAGTGAATGGTATGTGAAGACTGGAGATGAAGTTAAAAAAGGGGATCTTTTATTTGCCTATGAAACCGATAAGGCTGCCTTTGAAGGTGAATCACCTGAAGACGGAATACTCCTGGCGGTTTTTGCTGAACCAGGAGATGCCATCCAGGTATTGGAAAATATCGGTGTAATTGGACAGCCGGGTGAAGAGATCGATCAATTCAGGCCTGAAAATGGAGGGGATACTGAGGCCGGATTGAAGGAAGGCAAGGATATGGATCTTGACCTGAGTAAGGAGATGGCACACCCGGATCTCAACATCTCTGCCCATGATCCAAATGCACCAACAAGCGCTGGTTCTTCTGCCCCTGCCACCGAAGATACAGGTTCTATTTCATCAGCAAGTACAGATCCCGGACTTGCTTCAATATCGATCACAAGTCACGGTCTCACTTTAGATGAAATCAGAATATCACCAAGGGCCCGAAAAGCCGCAGAGGGTCATCACATCAATTATGCCAGCCTCAAGGGGTCGGGACCGGAAGGTAGGATCATCGAGAAAGACATCGTGAATAAGTTAAAAGATATTCCGAGATCCACTCCCCTGGCCAGGTCTATATCCTACGAAGACCATGTGGAATTGCCTTTTAAGGGAAGTGGGCCTGGGGGTAAGGTGCTAGCTGAAGACGTGAAGCATTCAAGACCAATTGTCGGTATGGGTGGATTTGAAGATAAGAAAATATCCAATATCAGACGCATTATTGCAGACAACATGCATGCCTCGTTGCAGAACACAGCGCAACTCACCTTACATGCAAGTGCAGATGCCCGTAAGATAAAATCCTTGCGAGGTGTGTTTAAAAAGGAAGCCGAAGACGGAAAAAAACCTAACATTACCATAAACGACCTGGTCTGTTATGCAACCGTTAAGGCCCTAAGCCATCATCCGGAAGTAAATGTCCATTTTCTGGGTGATTCGATAAGGTATTTTCGTGATGTACATCTGGGTTTTGCTGTCGATACAAAACGGGGACTGATGGTACCAACCCTGAAAAATGCCAATCACCTGAAACTGGAGGGATTTGCCATTCAGATGAAGGAACTGGCTATCCAGGCACAGTCAGGAAAGATTGATCCTGAGTTACTTACTGGGGCGACTTTTACCATCACAAACCTGGGCGCTTTCGGAATAGAAATGTTCACTCCAGTTCTTAATCCCCCACAGATTGCAATCCTGGGCTTAAATACTATTAGTATGCATCCATCTCAATTGGAAGATGGAAGCTTTGGCTTCATTCCTAAGATCGGCCTGTCCTTAACTTTCGACCACCGGGCAATTGATGGTGCCCCGGCAGCGGCTTTCCTCAGGGATGTGGGACAAGAAATAGAAAAATTTGAAATTATTTAAATCACTATAAAATGCCAAAATCAGAGTTTATTGATCCAAAGATTGTTCGTAAAAAAAGTGAGATCCACTTTAACCCGATACCTGTAAACCAGTATGATAAAAATATACAGGAGGAAAAGATCCGCTATTCAAATGACCAATTCCTGAATATATACAGGGATATGGCTGTGATCCGGGAATTTGAATCAATGCTGGATCTCATCAAGACCACCGGTGCTTATAATGGGATTGAATACAATCATCCTGGTCCGGCGCACCTGTCTATAGGGCAGGAAGCCGCAGCCGTTGGTATGGCCTTCCACCTGGATGAAAATGATTACATATTTGGTTCCCACCGTAGTCATGGTGAAATATTGGCTAAGGGGTTGTCAGTCATTGAAAAAATGGAAGATGACAACCTGATGGACATCATGAAAAACTATTTTGACGGGGATTGCCTGAAAATAGTGGAAAAAGACCATAAAGGAAGCGTTAAAGAACTGGCCATTGATTTTCTGCTTTACGGAACCCTGGCTGAAATATTTGGAAAGGAATATGGATTCAATAAGGGAATGGGTGGATCAATGCATGCATTCTTTACACCTTTTGGCATATATCCGAACAATGCCATTGTAGGAGGTTCCGGTGACATCTCTGTCGGAGGGGCCCTGTTCAAGAAGGTAAATCAGCAAAAAGGTATCGTCGTAGCAAATATCGGGGATGCTTCAATGGGTTGTGGACCTGTATGGGAAGGGATTGCCTTTGCCACCATGGACCAGTATACCCAACTCTGGGAAGGAGATTATCAGGGTGGGCTGCCTTTAATATTCAATTTTATGAATAATCAATACGGCATGGGCGGCCAGACATGCGGAGAAACAATGGGCTATAATATCCTTGCAAGGATAGGTGCAGGTGTAAATCCTGATCAGATGCATGCTGAACGTGTAGATGGATACGATCCATTGGCTGTGATCGATACTTTTGAACGAAAGATGAAAATTCTGAAAGAAAAGAAGGGGCCGGTATTACTTGACACCCTAACATACCGGATAAGCGGGCACAGCCCATCTGATGCCTCATCCTACCGTTCAAAAGAGGAAATTGAAGCCTGGAATCAGGAAGATTCAATCATTGCCTACGGTCAGAAACTGATCAGTGCTGGTATTTCGGAACAGGTCACCCTGGATGATATTCATGCTGTCATTGTCAGCCGTACTGAAAGGATCTTAAAACTTGCCGGGGACCATGATTTGTCACCACGATTGAATCTGATTGATAATCCAAATGCGATCGGTGAGTATATTTTTACCAATAAATCTGTTGAGAGATTTGACGAAAGAATCCCGGAAACCAAACACAAGCAGGAAGAAAATCCCCGTGTTCAACAGATAAAAAAGAAAGAACGATTTGGCATTAAGGATGGCAAACCGGTTCCAAAGATAAAGGCATACAACTTCCGTGATGGTGTTTTCGAAGCCATTTTCGACAGGTATTACAAAGATCCAACCCTGGTTGCCTTTGGTGAGGAGAACAGGGATTGGGGAGGTGCTTTTGCCGTTTACCGGGGGCTGACTGAAGCTCTTCCTTATAACCGCCTTTTCAATGCTTCGATCTCGGAAGGGGCAATTGTCGGTGTGGCCACAGGGTATGGAATGTGTGGCGGTCGTGCTATTCCTGAACTCATGTACTGTGATTTTCTTGGCAGAGCTGGTGATGAGATCTTTAACCAGCTATCTAAATGGCAGGCAATGAGCGGCGGGTATATAAAAATGCCAGTCGTTCTCCGGGTCTCAGTAGGTTCTAAGTATGGGGCCCAGCACTCGCAGGACTGGACATCTATAGTATCCCATATTCCCGGTCTGAAAGTTGTCTTCCCAGCTACCCCATATGATGCAAAAGGATTGATGAATGCAGCCCTCCAGGGCTCTGATCCTGTTGTGTTTTTTGAAAGCCAGCGGATATACGACATCCCGGAACTATTTCATGAAGAAGGTGTTCCTGAAGGGTATTATGAAATAGAAATAGGCGATCCTGATATTAAAAGGCCGGGTGAAGACATCACACTTTTATCCATAGGCGCCACCCTGTACAAGGTCAGCGAAGTAGCGGATCTTCTTGAAAAGAAATATAACATCTCGGCTGAAATAATTGATGCGAGAAGTATCGTACCGTTTAACTATGACCTGGTAGTCGAATCCATTAAAAAGACAGGACGGATATTGCTTGTTAGTGATGCATGTGAGCGGGGTTCCATTTTGAAAGATATGGCAGCCAATATTACTGAATTTGCCTTTGATTACCTGGATGCTCCTCCTGTGGTAGTGGGTTCAAGGAATTGGATCACCCCGCCTTATGAGATGGAGGAATATTTCTTTCCACAGGAAAGCTGGCTACTCGATGCTATTCATCAGAAGATTCTGCCACTTGAAGGCCATATAGTCGCTCATGATCTTAGCAACCGAGAAAAACTCGAGAGAGCGAAAAAAGGCATTTAATTGAAGAAAATACTATTATTCGGCGCAGGGAAAATCGGCCGGTCATTTATTGGCCAGCTATTTAGCCAGGGAGGATACGAAGTAACTTTTGTAGATATTAACCGGGATCTGATAGACGCTTTGAACAAAAATGGATCGTATCCTGTGGTGATAAAGTCGGAAGAAGGTGATAAGATCCTGGTGATCGATAAGGTGAAAGGGATATATCTTTCCGATCATGAAAAGATCTATCAGGAATTGAGAGATGTATCTTACATAGCTACTGCTGTAGGGAATGACAATCTGAAGGAAATAATTCCTATCATTGCTGAAGGGATCAAAAGAAGGCTGGAAGGAAAAATATTTAATCCAGTGGATATCATCATTGCAGAGAACCTGCGCAATGCTTCTGATTTTTTTGAAGAACAACTGCAAAAGTTCCTTCCCGACGATTACATCAATGATTACATTGGTCTGGTAGAGACAAGTATTGGTAAAATGGTGCCAATTATGAGCAGGGCTGATCTCGAAAAGGACATTACTCTGGTATTCGCAGAACCTTACAACACCCTCATCCTCGACAAAAAAGGATTCAAAAATGAATTACCCGGCATTAGAGGTTTAGATCCAAAGGAAAATATGAAAGCCTGGGTAGACAGAAAATCTTTTATTCATAATCTGGGACATGCCACAGCCGCTTATTTTGGATCTTTAAAACATCCTGAACGGGCATACCTGTACGAAATACTTGCCGATGAAGAGGTCAGGATATTCACCAGAAATACCATGATACAATCTGGATACATTCTTAAGAAATTATATCCCGGAGAATTTTCAGATTCTGATATTTTAGAGCATATCGATGACCTGATCTTCAGGTTTCAAAATAAAAGCCTGGGGGACACCGTCTTCCGGGTAGGCATGGACCTGTATCGGAAACTTGGCAAAGAAGACCGCCTGGCAGGAGCAATTTATCATGCTATGGATCTGGAAATGCCATTTTCGAATATTCTGAAGTCCCTTATCTATGGAATCCATTTCAGGGCCACTGATGAAAATGGCATGCAATATACACGCGACATTAAATTTAATGGATTGTATACACAATTTGGCCTTGAATATATTCTGGAAAATATATGCGGATTTGATCCGGTAATTCATTCAGATGTATTTACTTTATCAAAAAATTATAATATTGAAATTTTATCAAGATTTAATAAACACTGAAGCATGCTACTCTTAAAAGATCTCCCTGATGAAGAAACTTTACTTGAAGAATACTATAATCCTTTCGCTGAGCCACCATTGCTTACAAACGCTCATTTTCATACACCCTATTCATTCAGTGCTTTTAATAACATGACTGAAATATTCAATCAGGCCAATGAAGAAGGCATAGATATTCTAGGCATAAATGACTTTATTACGATGGAGGGCTATGATGAGTTTTACCGACTGGCCTATGAGCATAAAAAATTTCCTTTATTCAATATTGAATTCATGGGTCTGATGAAAGAAGAACAGAAAAAAGGCATACGTATCAATGATCCGAATAATCCGGGACGTGTCTATTTCTGTGGAAAAGGATTGGCTTTCCCGGTTAATTTATCTGAAACGATACGAGAAACCCTGGAATCCACAACACAGAATAGCCTGAAGCAAACCGAACAAATGGCCTCTTTATTGAACATATATTTAAAGAAAATAAAATCCTCTTTCAGTCTTGATTTTAAAGAGATCCAGTCGAATTATACAAAGGGCCTGGTTAGGGAAAGGCATCTGGCCAAGGCCCTGAGGATCAAAATATCTGCACATTACAAAACTAAAAAGGGCATAGAAACATTCCTGAAAAAGCTATATGGAGGAAAAAATAGTGAGGTCAATATTGATATTCCTGGTGATCTGGATAATGAGATCCGGGGCAATCTTCTGAAAAAGGGAGGAATAGCCTTTGTTGAGGAAGATAATGATGCTTTTCTTTCTCTGGTTGAAATAAAGGATATAATACTCGGGGCACAAGGTATACCCTGTTATCCCGTGCTGTTGGATGATGCTGCTGGAAAATATACTGATTTCGAAAAAGATTTTTCCGAACTTCTTAAAAGTCTAACAAAAAACCGTGTTTTTGCAGTTGAATTGATACCTGGCAGAAATGATTTTTCCATTGTTAAAGATCTCGTATCTGTTTTTAGTGAAAAGGGCTTTATCATTACTTTTGGCACTGAACATAATACATCTGATCCAGCACCATTGAAGGTCTCGTGCAGGGATAATGTTCCACTCGACAAAGACCTTCTTGGTGTTAATTATCAAAACGCCTGTGTAATTGCTGCTCACCAATATTTTGTGGCCAGGGGAGAACCAGGCTACTTAACTCCGGAAGGATTCCCAAGATTAGAAAAACAGGATGATTTTATTGCGATAGGCAATGCAGTAATTCGTAATTTTATTAAACAGTAAAAAGATATCAGGATGAAATCAAGGGATAAATCTCAAAGACTTATAGAGATCATACCAGCCATGAGGGCCTTATTAACCTATTCCAAAGCAAGTCCAATTATCTCATTTAAAAACTCCAGGACACTTGACGTCATTGTGGCAGATAAAAAAAGGTTTTTAAGGGCATTAAACGGTGAACCCGGAATATTTGTATCCATATCAAAAGACAGTTCAGTAACCATAAACAATTTCATCCATGAACAAACCATCAGCGGATTTAAGGAAGGGTTAATCTGCCTTGAGAATACCGGTATATTAGGAGTTGGAAATTCCTGGGAATCAGCCAATCACTATAT
>CAYMFU010000340.1:0-7344 GCA_964389805.1 uncultured Roseivirgaceae bacterium
CAGGGCCTTTTCACTCGTTTTTGCAAAGGCAATACGATTGTCTTTGCCCTGAACCGGAGGGGAAGGATTTAAGGCTTCCCAGCTTAACAATGATCTGGTATCAGGATCAGCAGATAGAAGTCTTTGTAATTTGGTAGTTCCCGTTCTTTGAAGACCGGCGATCATAAATACAGGATATAGCGGCTGGTCCAGAATTTCCGGTTTCTTGCTGAACCACCATTCGGCCTGCAACCTAGTGGCCAGCAGGTTTGCCAGCCTTTGTTTTGTGATAAACCTGCCGATCGGGTGAAGGTTGGCTTCCTCATTGATGGATTGAATAAGCCGTTCCAGGGGTTCATCCCAGAAATCCTTACCAAGGTTCTTCAATCCAGTGCTCTTCCTGACCGAACGGATAAGATCATCTTTCTCAAGCTTTGTTTTTGATCCCAGGGGATAGGTGAATCTCCATGTTTTATTCAAAGCATGGAACCAGGTTGGCATTTTTTTAAAATCAGAAGCGTAAATCGTAGATCCCATATTACTTTATGCCAGTTCAGATACTTTCACCACTTTACATGCAGGTTCTACCGGATCTACGCCATCAGCCAGCCTGTACCATCGCCAGCACATAGTGCCTTCAGAATGACCGCAGGTATATAGCCAGTTTGGATTTTCAGTAAGATTATGACTTACAACTATTTTCAGTAATCCGTCTTTTTCTTTTTTAGCACTGTGTTTATTGATACAGATCGGGAAATACCTGTAGTCCAGTGATTCCATCCAGTAATCATTCAGCTGGAAATTCCAGGTGTCACATTCAGGTGGTATGACTTCTATAACGAGGGCTTCATCTTCCGAAAGTTTCCAATGGCTGTGATGATATATGATATTGGCATCTCCCCCGGCTGCATTTGAAACTTCAGGATCAAATATTGGAAGCTTATTGGTATGTTTTTGAAATCCCTTCGCCCATTTGGAAAATAAAAATGGGGCCCCGGCTACAAATAATGCAGCTGTTCTCAATCCTTCGTCAATTTGTTCCGGAGTGATCGGATCAGGAAACTTTTTACCATCAATTACCTCTATGCTTGCATCAATAGGTGATTCCTTATCCCTGTCCAGGTAGGTTTGCCGAACCATCAGAAGAGATGTGTCATCTTCAATCTTTAACCAGTTATCGCCCTTTGGTTCCTTGCTCAGAATAATCTCAAAATTTCCATCCTGATCTGTTTTCAGGTCAAAATGTTCAAGCACCCCACAGGGTGAAAGTCCTCCAGTGGTGCCATAACTTCCATTTTGCGTGAAAAAGCCTACATAATGGATGGTATTTCTTTTACCAGTTATTCTGTATTCATATTTTCCGTTTATCTGGGCATTCAGATAATGATTATCAGGATTATCCGCACCGAGCTTTACCGTTTCGTGTACCATTCTATTTAGGGAAGGGAAGGAAGGATCATTATGTTCTACATTCGCTTCGAGGCCGGCCCTTACAAGACGTGATAAATAGCGTAATCCTTCCGCCTGTTGAAAGGCATCCCGTGGAGTGCCCGGATAGGCCAGTGCGGCACCCGCAGCCTTCAGGTTATCACAGAAGTTGACCCAGGCCTTGCCGCTCACAATACGTTGTCTGGTGATATCAGCTTCTGTTTTCCCTGAAATACGTAAAAATGTGTTTCTTATACGCCGGAATAAGTTTAAAAAACTAAAAATAAACTGCTGCATGAATTCATTTTTTATATTGATTCAACCAAGAAAAGATTCAAAATTGTATATTGTCAAAATAACCGGACTAAATTGTAGATTAAAGCACAAACATACAAATTCCATGACTAAGTAATTAAGCATTGATAAATGGATGGATTTAAAAAGCGATATGGAGACTGGGGGCTTGTCGCCGGAGCTGCAGAAGGCTTGGGTGCAGCATTTTGTACGGTTCTGGCATGTAGAGGATTAAATATCATTATGGTTGATGTGGATACCGAGAAAATGGATAACACCGCAAGGGAACTGGAATCTAAATTTGGAATTGTCACGATAAGAATTGTAGCTGATCTGTCAAAAGTGGAAAATATAGAGGACATTGTATATAGAATTAAAGAGCATGGTTGCCGGTTAATGATTTACAATGCGGCTTATGGGCCTGTGAAGGGATTTCTTGAAAACACTACTAAGGAGTTGGATTATTACGTTGATTTAAATAGCCGCACACCCCTGCATTTGATTCACAGGTTCGTAAAGTCACTCCCGGCTGGAAAAAAGGCTGGTATCCTGGTGATGTCATCACTGGCTGGCTTATGGGGAACCCAGCTGGTTGTTCCTTATGGAGCTACCAAGGCTTTTGATTATAACCTCGCGGAAGGACTTCATTATGAACTGAAGGACAGGAATATTGATGTTATGGCATGCTGTGCCGGGGCAACTGATACACCTAATTACCGGAGTACGGGACCGAAGAAGAATCTTTTTGGGCCAAGTGTATTAGATCCTCTTTATGTTGCAGAAAAAGCCCTGAAAAAACTCGGGAAAAGGCCATTATATATTCCGGGTTTTATGAATCAATTAACCTATTTCTTGTTGACAAGGGTATTCACACGATCTCTTTCAACCAGGTTGATGAACCGTACGATGGCCAAGATGTACAAATAGGTTCCTTGGATGGATCTAGTAGCTTAGGTATTGTAAAATCTATTTCATAAACTAATTTTTCCACCCATTGTACTAGTGACCCCACTCCTTGTACTCCTGACCCCACTCCTTGTACTCCTGACCCTACTCTTTGTAGTCGTGAGTCTACTCTTTGTAGTCGTGAGTCCAGTCTTTTTAGTCGTGAGTCCAGTCTTTTTAGTCGTGAGCGTCTCTTCCTAAAATAACTTGATGGATAGAATGTTCGTCTTAAGGATTATAATGCGGTGATCTTATAAGTTACCCTGAATGCCAGCCTGCTGCTGGTCGTTTGTCCAACATTATAGAAGGCACCAAGACCAAACTCACCTCTCAACATACCGAACAATCTGGCCTGGAGAAAATTAGTGAACAGAATCCCTGTCTCATAAAAGCCGTTCCTGTAGTCAGTCACACCCTCATCTTCTGCAAAAGAATGGACATCAATATTACCATTCAGTTTACCCCAACCCATATTCCAGGCAAAACCAACCTGTGGACGCATGCGGTTTTTCTTTGAGGTTTTAAAATTTATATAGAAGGTCGTAAATGCATTCACGTACTTATCTGTAAGGTAATCATAAAGATCCATAGTCTGAAAGGCATCCTGGACCATGATACTTGCTAATTCACTGATGTTACCCGCTCCCACGTAAAGAACAGGGTAGGGGGCTTCTTTAGTGGCCACACCTATTTCCGTGGTAAAATCGAGATGGTATTTTTCGTTGAATTGAAAATAGGATTTGGCCTTGAAGTTGAGCTTCCGGTATGCATATTGCCCGTCAAGAATATTATCAAAGCCTTGTACATAATTAATGTAAAAGGCAGGGATGAATTTACTTTTTAAAGACAACAATCTTCGCAGTGATGGAGTCATCGCCGAATATTTTCCCGCGCGAAGCTTAAATCCCACTTCGCTGAACCTGAAGAAATTGGTGGAATCTTCTGGTGAAGTATTATACCAATAATAGAATTGCGGATCAAAGGAATAGTTATTCAAATTAATCTTAAATACAAAGTTTTTGTTGATCGTAGAAGTGTAAGAAATGTCATTTGAAACAGTAAGACCTATGCGGGAAGTGAAGAAATTTCGTATCAAGTCTCTTTTTTCGTACAGGTAAAAAGTGCGGCCTGGCTCCAGTACGTCATTTTTGTAATTGTAATCTATAAACTGTTTTTTCCCTTTACCAATATACATCCCAGCATTGAAACCCAGTCGCCAGCCCTGGTCGCTTATCCCATCAGGGTTTATGGCATAACCGAAATATCCCCCAAATTTCAGTCGCTCTGAAATTACATTCCGTGATTGATAACCTACTCCAATTCTCAACATTTCATAAGCATTAATTCTGAAAATGTTGTTAAAATACCCCCGACCAACTTTGAGGCCAATATTTTGTAAGGCGATATTGACAAGCAGATCATACCATTTTCTGTTGACAAATTTGCTTTCAGATGAATCTACCTTAAGGTATTGAAGTTTTTCGTATTCCTGAACGGGTTCTACATTATAGAATTCGTCCTGGACCTGCTTTATGCTGTCTTTGCGGGATTGAAAGATCTGAAGTTCATTTTTACTTACAATAGTAGAATCCGGATTGAATTGGAAATTATCCTTTGTTGAATAAAAGTACGCTCTGGAATCGTAAATGTTTCGTGGTATTTTTTTTATAAAGATCTCAAAGTATACATTATTCATCATACCAGTCATATCTGGCAGGTTTACATAATCACTATTAAGTTGCCACGGCGAAATGGCTTTTGCCGGCTTGTATACACTGCCTTTTAAGTGTCTGGTGTTACTGTCAAAAAACAAAAGGGCTATTATAGATGAGAATTTCTTATTTTTCTCCGGCAATGAGAGGACCACGTCTAATACGTTTTCTCCAAATGAGATCTGCCCTATATAATAATATTGGTACCTCCTATGTGCTTTTCGATGTAATGGATTATAATACTCCTGTTCATTGATCAATATGTATTCATCCATTGGAGATATTAAATGCAATAAAGAAGGGAGAAGTGTGTTGTTGTCATTATTTGTGAAGGTGGAATCCCGGGTCTCAGTTTTTGAATAAACTACTCTCAGTTTACTTTTTCTGGGACCCGTTGATATGTTTTCTTCCAGTGAAAGCAGAGACAGGTATTGCTGCCAACCCTCTAAGTTCCGAATGTTTTCCTTCGATCTTCTTTTGGAATATAGTTTAAGTTCATTAATAGTTTCGAATTTGAGATAAGGAACATACTGATAGCCTTTTATGGCCATCTTATCCTGAAATTGATCAAAAATCCTTCTTCCTATTGAATCCTGGGACTGGTTCAGTTGGTTTATTTTCCTGGGAGTGAGAAAGATATATTGAACCGAATCACCTTTCTTAACAGTGATAGTCCTTGGTTCATACAGGAAGTGTTCTAAGGAAAGCCGATCTCCAGGCATTGCTTTATATAAACCCGTTATACCAGATATCGATTCAGTACTATCCTCCAAATTGATTATTTTGACAAAGGGTTGACTAAACGCATTAGAGCTATCCATTAAGAAAATTGAGACTGGAGTCTGAGACCATGAGGATGTACATAAACCTGAATAAAGAATAACCAGACTGACCAGTATTAACCTTGAACTGATATATGCTATTAATCGAAAATACATGTAAAATTGGTTGCTAATCTTCCGGATTAAATCCAGGTATGTATTCTGCAATTTAATATAAAAATTATAGTCTGAGGAATAACTGAAAAAGAATTAGATATTTTAATCAATTATCATGTAATTGGGATAAGAATTCCGGGATACTATCAAATTCAAAAAAACAATTTATGGGAAGTCTTTTTTATATAATTGGTTTAGCATGCGCCATTTGGGTGATTTATGATGTCTGGGCTGTGAATAAGAAAATGTCTGATACGGATAAGGTAATATGGACGATACTGGCTGTCTTTTTCAGTATCATAACAGCCATTATTTACTATTTTGTGAAGAAAAGATAAGTTTCAGGCTGGATCCTGAGTATTAATACTTTTATTTAGGATTCAGGCCTCAGGATAATATTTTTATATTTACGCCCGGCTTGAGATCCCTCAATTTTTTACATTTTTAATATGAAACGCAGAACATTTACTAAACTTAGTGGCACAGGCATTCTCTTACCCTCTTTTAGTATACAAAAGAATTTATTCGTTGGGGAAAACAAAGTGACAGCACTCGTATCACAACTAATAAAAGAGAATGATTCCCGAATTCCTGACATGTTAGCCAGGCAGGAAAGGGACGATAAAAGCAAATGGAATGGTGGAGTCAGAACTGATACTGAGGTATTTTATGCCGGTCATGCGGCAGGTTATATAAAGAACTTGTCGTGCTCCTTTGTATCGGAAGAATCAGATTATTTTCAATCCAATGAGCTATTGAGCGCCATGATGCTGGCATCTGATTACCTTTTAAATGCTCAATATGATGATGGGAATATCGACCTGCCCAGCACGAATTTTCATTCTCCGCCCGATACGGCTTTTGCAGTAGAACCCTTGTGTATTGCATATTCACTTTTATCAGATCTTAATACTGATGAAACAGGGGTATTACTGGAAAAACTTAAGCGGTTCCTTATTCGGTCTGGTAAAGCTTTGACAGTCGGGGGGATCCATACGGCGAATCATCGCTGGGTAGTATGTATGGCTCTGGCCAGGCTCAACCAGTTGTTTCCAGATCCTTCCTATCTGGATCGAATCGATCAATGGCTGGTCGAAAAGATAGATATCGATCCTGAAGGGCAGTATGCTGAAAGAAGCACCCTGATCTATACCCCACTTGTGAACAGATGCCTTATTACTATTGCCAGATTAACTGATAAGCCTGAGCTTTTTAATCCCGTTCGAAGAAACCTTGATATGACATTGTATTATATCCATCCAAATGGAGAAATAGCCACGGAATCTTCCGGCAGGCAGGACCGATACCAGCAGGGTACCATGCAAAACTACCTGTACGCGTACAGGTATATGTCTATCCTGGATAAAGATGAGACTTTTGCCAGCATGACGGAAGACATCCAAAGTTTGGAACTGGGGAAACTGCTATTCTGGCTGGGTTATTTTCTTGAGGATTCTTTTTTATTAAAGTCATTACCCGACTCAGAGCCTTTACCCAAATCGTACCTTAAGGAGTTCTATCATTCAGACCTTGTGAGGATCAGACGAGGTAATATAGATGCTACCATCCTGGGGGCAAATCCGATTTTTTTCACTTCCTTTAAAGGGAATGCTGCTTTGGAGGGCGTACGTGTTGCCTCTGCCTTTTTTGGCAAGGGTCAGTTCAAAGCGCAATCTATGGAGCGGTCTGGAATTACGGTTATTCTGACACAGAAATTGATAGGCCCTTATTATCAACCCCTGGAGCTTTCTGAAATTCCTGAAGATGGTAATGGCTGGCAAGTGCCGAGGATGAAACGAAAACAGTCAGAGGTACAGGAGCAGGAAACCGTAGTGAAAATCGAGGAAGTGGGAGAGGGATTTAAGATTACCATTTCAGTGTCCGGGACAGATAATGTGCCAGTAGCCCTAGAATTCGCTTTCAGGAAAGGAGGCCGGTTTAATGGTCTTGAAAAAGTGAAAGGGATTGAGAATACCTATCTGGCGACGGAGGGTAAGATGATGAATTATACTTATGGTTCAGATACCATTACATTTGGCCCTGGGATA
>CAYMFU010000341.1:0-17995 GCA_964389805.1 uncultured Roseivirgaceae bacterium
TTGGTCATCCTTTTTTCTTCGATCCAGCCATCGTCCATTGCAATCCCCGGACATCCAGAAATCCTGCCATACAAGTATTCCATATTTATCACAGGCATTATAGAATTCAGGTCTTTCCGTAATGGCCCCTCCCCAGATCCTGATCAGGTTAAGGTTCATATCGCGATGAAACCTGACTTCTGTGTCATATCTTTCTACAGAAAACCTTAACATCGCGTCTGATATGATCCAGTTACCACCCTTGATAAATATTTTTTGTCCATTTACCAGTATTTCCTTGCTCCTTGTGACCGGATTCCAAATATCAGACATCTCACGGATACCTACTTTAAGCTCTTCAAAATCTGATAGATTTTCATCAGAATCATGAAATTCTAGCTTCATATCATACAAATATTGTGGTCCATAGCCATTTGGCCACCATAATTTTGGATTCTTGAATGCGAAGTCAGGGAATTGAACTTCTATGCTTGCATTCGCAGGCAACGTCACATCAACGTTGATGGATTGGCCATCAAGGGTATACGATAATACCCCGGATACATTTACCCCTGAGAGATTTTCCAACTCTGCCGATACCCTTATTACAGCTTCTTCCTGATAGATCTTTCCGGGATCTCGAACTCCGGGAACCCTGGTAACAACATGTGGATTCTTGATGTTGATCAACCGGGTCTTTTCAATAGTTACCTTATCCCAGATACCCGTATTCCTGTCGCGGACTGGTTGTATCCAATCCCATCCGGCTACATATTGATGGGCAACATGTTTGCCAATAACACCATCTCCACCCTGTCCGCCATTTGGATTACCCGGGGGATCCGGTGGATAAACAATGATGGCAATACGGTTTTCTCCATTTCGGGCCATTTGCTCTGTTATATTGTATGATTGCCTTAAAAACATTCCCTTATGGGTGGAGGAATTTAATTTCTCACCATTTAGAAATACCTCACAACTGTAATTGATCCCTCTGAAATGCAGCCAGACCTGCTTATCCTGAGATGGGTAATCTTCCTTGAAGTCATTGATAAACCAGTATGTATAATATTCATTTCCGGTGTCATAAATATCAGGTATTAATTCATTATTCATCCCATAAAAAGGATCCGGCACCTTTTTATTATCTAACAGGGTGGTTAATACGGTTCCCGGTACTGTTGCAGGCAACCATGAATCAGTGGAAAATGATGGTTTTGATATCTCATTACCATGAGAACTGACCTCCTTTATATTTATACACTTCCAACCATTATCCAGATCATAGGAAGTTTGTGCATACCCAAACTGCGGAAAAAGAATCAGGCAAAAGTAAATTGGAATTGTGAGCAGGTGGTTTTTACGTGAATTCATGTTAATTAAAAAATTAAGACATTAAAAGAGCAGGATGATTAAATTCAAAGCAATTTAAAAAAAATAGGGTAATAGTAAGCACTTTCCAAAACCCGATTTTTCATTTTTGACAGTCTTTTCCCTAATATCGTTAAAACCGGATATATTTATATTTCTGTATTTCTGTACAATATGATTTTTAATTTTATTTTTATACTCCTTACGCGCAAGTGATGAAAAGATTTTCAGGTAAGATCGTGATATTGGCCCTGCTTATCAGTCAGTTTATGACTGCCGGATGTGACCGCAAAAGGAGTAATTCTCAATCGGCTGAATCTAAAGAAGAACTCACTTATGACAGTGCAGATGTAGAAAGGTCCAAAGCAATAATAAGCAGCCGAACACTTGGCCTGGCCTATCTTGAAGAAAACCGGCTTGAGGAAGCAGAAGCTGAGTTTTTAAAGCTCATTCAACTTGCACCTGAGGAGGCCTTGGGATTTGCCAATCTTGGGATCGTATATATGCGGATGGGCAAATACGAGCAATCTGAGGAACTACTAAAAAAAGCAGTAGAAATAAATCCGGATGATCCGGATATTCGCTTGAACCTGGCCAGAGTGTATGACCTCTTGAATAAAGAAGAAGCATCAAGAGAAGAGCTTGAAAAAACAATTGAAATAGATCCTGATCATGTACAGTCTTTATATAGCCTGGCCGAATCTTATCAAAACCAATCTGATGAATATTCAGTAAACCAATGGGAAAGATATTTGCAAAAAATCGTTGATACTTCACCCACAAATATTGTGGCCAGAATTTATTTAACAGAAGTATTGATAAAAAAGGACCAGGGGGATGAAGCCCTTAAAAATCTTGAGGAAATTGAACGAATATCGCCTGCCTTTCCTGACGAAGCTGACCTTTACTTTCAACAGGCCCTGATCCGGCTCAGGACAGACAGCCTTGTGGAGGCCCTGACTTCCGTGCGCATCTTCCATAATATGATAAAGCTTACCAATGGGTATCAAACCGATATTCAAAAGCTGAAAGGTACTACTGCTTCACAAGTGGGTGTACCGCTGATCTCCTTCAGTGAAGCTACCCCGGGTTTCCTGATGGAAGGAGAATCGCTAATTGATGTAATTCGGTTTACGGATGTCACCTCCTCGGCCGGATTGGAAATGGCTTCTAATTTTCAATCTGTTGAAGATGGTGAGGAATCAGTTTTAACTCATATTGCAAGCGGTGATATGGACAGGGATGGTGATCAGGATATTTATTTGTCGGGATACGATCCTGATGCCAAGGATTATGCTTATCTATTACTAAAGAATGAGATGGGCCGCTTCCAGGACATCACTCGAAAGGCTGGTCTGAAACATAAAGGTATGCAACAGGGTGCTATATTCTCAGATTATAATAATGATGGATTTCTTGATCTTTATATCACAAAGAAAGGCCCGAATTTATTGTATGAAAATGTGAGTGAAGAAACATTCGAAGAGGTCGCTGGGTCAGCAGGTGTAAACCTTGAAGATAAGGGGAACCTGATATTATTTTTTGATATGGACCAGGAGGGTGACCTGGACCTGTTCCTTGGGAATCAAAGCAGTACAAAGATCTATCAGAACAATGGTGACAGGACCTTTATGGAAAAAACATATGATATGGCTATGGGAGATCCCGATTCAGGTTGCCGTGATGCCGTTTTTGGGGATTTTGACGACGATGGGGATGTTGACCTGGTATTAATAGAGGAAAATGGACTTCCTAAATTATATTTCAATTTGAGAGATGGCAATTTTTCAGATGAAACCATTAAAAGTGGCCTGACTGATACTGGTAAAGTAAAAAGTCTGGTTTCTGGAGATTATAATAATGATGGATACGAAGATCTGTTCCTTATCCGTGAAAGTCAGAGCCCTGTAATATTTAAGAACCAGCAGGATGGCTCCTTTATGAGTGATGAATCTGCCAATGATATTTTTGAAGATCTGGCTGAAGTTGATGGGAAGAATGCGGTGACGTTTGATTTTGATAACGATGGATTCCTGGACATCCTGTTTGTGGGAGAACCAGTTATTGATACAGGTAAGGGTGTATTCCTGTTTCAAAATAATGGATCCGGCCACTTCAAAGATGTTTCTTTCGTATTGCCGGATGATCTTATGGAAGGTCACCAGGCAGTCGTAACAGATTACAATGAAGATGGGGACCAGGATATCCTGATTTCCGGAAAAGATTTTGGGATCCGTTTATTAAGGAATGATGGTGGAAATACCAACCACCATTTAAAAATCCAATTGGTCGGCATAAGGACCGGAAGCGGCAAAAACAATCATTATGGGATTGGTGCCAAGATAGAAATGAGGGCGGGAGATCTGTATCAGATGAAAACTGTTACAGAACCGGTGATTCATTTTGGCCTGGGCAGCCGTGACAAGGTTGACGTGGTCCGAATTTTGTGGACCAATGGTGTGCCACAAAATATTTTCTCTCCTGGCAGCGATCAGGACCTTATCGAAGAACAGGAGCTGAAAGGATCTTGCCCCTTTCTTTACGTTTGGGATGGGGAAAAATATGAATTTCAAAAAGATATGATGTGGCGAAGCGCTCTGGGGATGCCTACGGGGATCATGGGTGGAAACAAAACCTATGCTTTCCCTGAAGCTTCACAAGAATATATTAAGATCCCGGGGGAAGCCATGCAACAGAAAGATCAAAAGTATCAAATACAGATCACAGCTGAGCTTTGGGAAACCATCTATTTTGATCATTTAAAAATCCTGGCCATCGATCATCCAGCTGAGCTTGATTTTTTTGTCAATGAAAGATTTTCAGCTCCTCCCTTCCCTGAATTAAATATTTATCAGATTATCGATAGGAAAATTCCCCTTTCTGTCGTGGATGGTTATGGTATGGATATGCAATCATTGATAAATAGAAAAGACAATCTATACATCACGAATTTTAAAAAGGAAAAATACCAGGGCCTCACGGAAATGCATGACCTGATTATGGATTTTGGAGAGATTGACCCTCAGAAAGACTTCCATCTGTTTCTGAATGGCTGGATCTTTCCGACAGATGCCAGTATCAATGTTGCCCTTTCGCAAAGTAAGACCTATCAGGCAATACCGCCGTATCTGCAGGTGATCAACAGTGAAGGAGAATGGGAAACGGTCATTGAGAATATAGGCTTTCCCTCAGGGAAGGACAAAACCCTGGTGGTCGATTTAAGAGGTAAGCTTCCGGATCCTTTAAATCCCAAAATCCGTATCCGAACAAATATGGAGATATATTGGGATCATATATTTTACTCGAATGAAACGGTTGAAGAAGCGATGGTATCAAATTTCTTATATGTTGAGAAAGCGGATTTACATTACAGGGGTTTTTCAGCAACCTATAGAAAAGGGGGAAGGTACGGACCCTTCTGGTTTGATTATTCCCGGGTTACAAAAAAGCCAAAATGGCGTGATCTTGAAGGGAGGTATACAAAATATGGAGATGTGAAGCCCCTGCTTCAGAAAGCGGAAAGTCAATATGTGGTCATGAACGCTGGTGATGAATTATCGCTTTCCTTTAATGCCAGTGATTTGCCCGACTTGCCGATGGGGTGGAAAAGAGACTTTATAATATATAGTGTGGGCTGGGTGAAAGATGGTGATCTGAATACCGCGAAAGGGAATGAAACAGGTCCTTATCCTTACCATGGAATGACATCATATCCCTATTCAAATGAAAGTACAAGTCTTTTATCTAAAGATTTTTTAGATTATTTTAATGAATATAATACCCGCGAAGCAGGCAATGAGGCTTTTAGAAATGAAATACGGAATTATGAGGAATGATATGCGGAATGATATGCGGAAGGACATTTCTCCGATAAGGAATGGTATTTTTCAGGGCATGATCATTGTGTTTATCGCCTGGATATTACCATACATCCTTTTGGCAGAAACGCCTCCCGGGCAAGAATCCGATAAATTATTTTCACTTTTAGCACCAGAGCATACCGGTATATATTTCAATAATGAACTCGTTGACAAGGAAGAACACAGCATATTGCTTTATTCAAACTACTATGGAGGAGGAGGAGTAGGTATTTGCGATATTAATAATGACGGATTGCCCGATATATATTTTACAGGAAACCTGGTAGGAGACCGGTTATACCTTAACAAGGGTAATTTAGTATTTGAAGACATTTCTGAAAAAGCTGGAATTGAGAATAACGGAGGCTGGTCTTCCGGATTGGTGTTCGGGGATGTAAATAATGACGGATACCAGGACATATATGTAACCCGCGAACTATACGATGATAAACCTGAACTATGGGTTAACAAACTGTATATGAACAAGGGGGATAATACCTTTGACGAACGTGCTGAAGAATATGGAGTCCAGGGAAACCAGAGAACCAGGCATGCTACATTCTTAGATTACGACAAAGACGGAGACCTTGATCTTTTCCTGTGCAATCAACCCCCTAACCCGGGCGTATATTCCCAGTATTACCTTACAAAGTTGTTGCTGGATGAATATTCCCCAACACTCTACGAGAATCAAGGTGAAACCTTTGTTGATGTAACTAAGAACGCAGGCCTATACAAACCCGGATTCCCAAACAGTGTTTCATCCAGTGATTTTAATAATGACGGCTGGACAGATCTATGGCTGGCCAATGATTACTGGGCAGGTGATTTTATCTATATAAATAACGGGGATGGAACTTTTACAGACAAAACGGAAGAAATGGTTTCTCATATATCTTTCAGCAGTATGGGTATTGATGCAGGTGATTTTAATAATGATGGTTTGCTGGATGTAATGATATTGGACATGGAACCAGAAGATCACTACAGACGTCACCGGAACATGGGGGGTATGAAGTCAAAACCTTTCTGGGATGTAGTTAACGAAGGAGGCCATCACCAATATTTTACAAACACCTTGTTCCTGAACCGTGGGGATGGATATTTTAGTGAAATCTCACAATTAGCCGGTATTGGGTCAACGGACTGGAGCTGGACCAATTTTTTTATCGACATGGATAACGATGGCTGGAAAGACATTTTTATAGCAAATGGACTGATGCGGGATATCAGGGATAATGATGCTGCAATTGAATTTCCTCGTGTAGTTGAAAAAGCCATCTATGAGTATTTGAAAAAGAATCCAAATCAGGAAGGCTTGAGTGTCTGGGATGTGCTTGATATGCAGAAAGCGATTGGTATCTCACCATCAGTAAAACTCCTCAATTATGCCTATAAGAACAACAGGGATCTGACCTTCTCCAAAGTAACTGAAGAATGGGGATTTGAACATAGACTTTTCTCTAATGGTGCTGCTTACGCTGACCTCGACAATGACGGTGACCTGGATATTGTGATCAGTAATATCAATGATGTAGCTTCAGTGTATCGTAATAATTCAGATCAGTTAAATGACAACCACTATCTAAGAGTAACGCCTGTTGCCGATGAGGAGGGTATATCTATTCTTGGCACTAAAATCTGGGTTGAAACAGGGAAAGATGTTCAGTTTTTTGAAATGGCCAATGTGAGAGGGATGTATTCTGCCAGTGAAATGGTTGCACATTTTGGAATGGGTAATTTGACAAAAGCAGATCGTGTTGTTGTAAAATGGCCGGATGGCAATATCAATATCGAAAAAAACGTTAAAACGGATCGCATAGTAAAGATTTCTTATAGTAAATCAAATCCCGCGGATTCCAATCCTTCTGATCCGGGTCATACTATTTTCAAAAATGTAACAGAGGAGTCAGGTCTGATCTATAACCATCAAGAAAACATATTTGATGACTTTTCCAGGCAGTTTCTCTTGCCTTATAAAATGTCTGAACTGGGCCCCTGCATTGCTACTGGTGATATAAATGGTGATGAGCGAGACGATGTTTTTATAGGAGGAGCTGCCGGATCCAGCGGTCAGTTATTTGTACAGAATGCTTCCGGGCGATTTGAAATTTTTGAAAGCGACGCCCTGTTTAACGATAAGATCCATGAAGATATGGGGGCAGAATTTTTTGATGCCGATAACGATGGGAATTTAGACCTCTATGTGGTAAGTGGCGGAAATGAATTCAGGCCGAGGGCTTCTTTTTATCAGGACAGGCTTTATCTGAATGATGGATCAGGCAAACTGACCAAAGCTGAAGGCTGGCTACCCCGCCTTAATATTAGCGGGTCAAAAGTAAGGTCTCATGATTTTGATGGGGATGGAGATGTGGATATCTTTCTTGCTGGCCGTCATATGCCGTGGTCTTACCCGGATCCAGAATCCTCAGTGCTATTGATCAACAATGGAAATGCCTTTGAAAACAAAACCTCTGAAATTGCCCCTGAATTAAAGGGAATTGGCATGGTGAATGATGCGGTATGGATGGATTATGACCAGGATGGATTAACTGACCTGGTATTGGCAGGTGAATGGATGCCCGTAACTTTCTTTAAAAATGTAGATGGAGTGCTGAGTAATGTAACAAGTGATCTTAATCTAAATGAAAAAAGGGGTTGGTGGTTCAGTGTCAAGACGGAGGACATGGATCAGGATGGGGACATGGATATTATTGCAGGAAATTTTGGTCTGAATTCGAAATATACCGGATCAGAAGAAGAACCTATTGAAGTATATTACCATGATCTGGATAATAATGGAAGAAAAGATATTGTATTTGTATATACCCTGGATGGCAAAAAGTATCCTTACAGGAGGAAAGGGGATGCTGCAGTTCAGATCCCCGGGATTAATGAAAAATTCAAAACGTATGCTTCTTATGCGAAATCCGATGTTTTTGAAATTTATGGAAAAGAAAACCTGGATATGGCGCTGCATTATAAGGCGAATACTTTCGAAAGTGTTTATATAGAAAACAAAGGAGATGGCACTTTTGAAATGCGTAAGCTACCTGTTGAAGCACAATTTTCTTCTGTAAATGATATATTGATCGATGATTATAATAAAGACGGGCATATGGACCTTGTCATAGCCGGTAATATGTATGGAACCGAAGTGCGAACAACAAGGAACGATGCCAGCATCGGGCTTTTAATGACAGGAGATGGAACCGGTAATTTTATTTCACAATATTATAAGGAGAGTGGTTTTTTTGTGCCATATGATGTAAAGAATATGGCTGAGATAAAGATCGGTAATACCAGTTATGTGATTGTTGCCAATAATAATGCAGCGGTACAGGTATTTAAGATCGATCGGTAACTGAGAAAATCAGGAAACATTGAATAGTTTAATCGGTCAAAGCAGCGGTTACAATCTCACATATTATAAATTTTTAGTTTTTAAGATTTCAAACTCCCTGATTTTTAGCTTAAAAGATCTGAATTGATAATTTCTATTGAGAAAGAGGTAGATTTACATGATTTTTTAAATAAACAGGAGAGTAGATCGTGCATAAAACCAGACATCTAAGAGTATACTTCATTTTATCATTGTTAATTCTTGGCTCGTGTTCTAAAGATGATATAATCGATGATGGAATTCTGAATGAACCGGTGTGTGAAAATGCCTTTATTCCCAAGAGCTTTGATCATGAAGTAATTGCCTTTTATCCGTATTACAGGCACAGTACCTTACCAGTTGACCAGATCAGATGGGAAAAGATAACCAGGATCATATATGCTTTTGCGCGGCCTAATGCAGATGGTACCTTAAATACCGGTGACCTTACTTCAATTACGGAATTGGTAGATGAAGCACATGCGCATGGTGTTGAAGTATATGTATCTGTAGGGGGTGGGGGAAGCGACTCTGAGAATTTCCCGGCTGTGGCGGCAGATGAGGAGGCCATTGCCACATTGGTGCTTGAGGTTCGCCAGTTTCTTTTTACTCATTGCCTTGATGGGGTTGATATTGACTGGGAGCATTGGACCGGAAGTGCATCAAATACCGTTATTCCAGCTGAAAGTATGGCATATGCAAATTTCCTTCAAATGCTAACGAACGAAATCGAACCTTTTGGATTGGGACTATCCATTGATGTTGGGGCCTCAAATTGGGGAGGCAGACATATTCCGGATGTAGAAGATTATGTGGATTATGTTCAGGTCATGGCCTATGATTTTACTGGTCCCTGGTCGGCTCCAGGCCCTCATTCTGCCTTTGAGGATGCGATTGGTTCAGGATCGGATGTCAACTCCACCGGATTGGCCTACTGGGTAGACTACCGTGGATTTTCGAAAGATAAAATCATTCTAGGAGTACCTTTTTATGGAAGAGATTTCGATAGTAATGGAGGGGATGGCGTTACGTATGCAAATATATTACAAGAATACCCGGATGCCTGGAATTATGACCAGGTAGATAATATTTATTATGATGGCATCTCAACGATGATACGGAAGGCCCAATACATAAAAGATAATCAATACCCTGGAGTTATGATATGGGAACTTGCACAGGATCATTCAGCAGATAGCCTCAGCCTTTTGAATTATATCGATCAGGTTCTGAATCCCTGAAAATTCCGGGCAATACAAATACGATCCGTTCCAATTTCATTACTTCGTTATACGTATAAATTAATCAAAAAATGCACGTATAATTTAGGTGACTATACGTATTAAATTATTTCAAATTATACGTATAAATTAATCAATTTCAATTCCTGGTCGTAATCTATTCAGCATGATTTAAATGATCTAAAAATAGTCTTAGCCTGATCAGTCTAATGTAAATACCCACTTGTTTTCTTCATCCTTGCGAATATCCAATGAATAAGAATATACCATACCATCTGATGTGGTTACTTTCATAGCATATGTCCCATAATATCCACGGAATTTAATGGTTCCATCCCCATCAGGTTCAGTTTTAATATGCGTATTCCATGTTTCATTGATCAGTTTATCCAGCATCTCGAAAACCGGCTTAGGCTGATACTCTTCGTCTACCAATCCGCCACCGGGAAGCCAGATATTTCGGTCAGAGAATCCCCACCAGTTGATCGAGGCTACAGCGGGATGCCCGAAGCATAGCTTTACGAATTGCTCTGTGAATTCGGTTTGAGCTTCCGAAGTCCACTGGCCAGTCCGCCATCCTCCTGTTATATCTACACCGGATGACTGAGGATGTAATTCTGTAATGTGCAGGGTAAATCCAAGATCTGCATAAAGATCAAAAGTCTTCCATAATTCCACTGGATTAAACCATTCCTGCCTGGGCTCATGAGCCTGGATGCCAATATTTTTAAATGGGGCATTTCTTTTTTTCAGTTCCTTTAACAGTTCGTAATACCTGTCCCTAACCTTTAAATCAGCAATGGTCCTGTATTCATTGATCATTAATGTAGCTTTGGGATTGGCCTTATGTGACCAGATTAATGCATTCTCTACATAATCAGCAACTTCATTAATGGGATCTTCTACTCCCCAATCGTTTGGGTCATCCATGTTTTGGATTTTATTCTGCCAGGTCTTTACATTGACCGGTTCATTGACCACATCCCACAATTCAATCTTATCTTTAAAACCTGAGACAATATTCATCACCCTTGATTGTAACAGCTCTTCCGTCTCTTCTGGAGTATATTTACTGAGCCATTGCGGGGTACCTGAGCGACAGGCCCAGACCAGCGGATGCCCCTTCGTAGTGATTCCATTCAGTTGACACCATTCAATAGTCGACAACATATTTTCCCAACCTGGCATTCCCTGGTTTCTTTCATATCCTGGCCAGTAAAACGGAAATACTGCCAGGTTAAAAATACGTTTGAATTGTCGTTTGAAAAATTCCTCCTTATAGGGTTTCTCATTTCTAATCAGGTCAAAGATAATGCAGCCAAACAGGAAATCATGGCCTTCCTGTATCACCTCAATCTCTGCATTTTGCAAAGCCTTGCCGTTCTGATCTTTAAATTGGATCAGAACATCTCCCATTCTGAATTTCTCAATGTTTTCGTCTGCTTCCTTCAGCAGTTTTTCTTCTATCTCCTCTACATTCTGGGAATAACATACTAATGAGAGCAGCGACAAGAGTATAAATATGAAACTGCTATAAACTACGCTTCTTAATGAGCTTGATGATAAGTACATGATTTTAAATTATTGATTAAAAATACCAATTGAATTATAAAGTAATTGGTCACAATAAGTACAATCAATTTTGTCATATATGCCGATTACTAAAGTTAATTAATCCTTAAATGAGATTAAAAAATATCGTATCTTAAATGCCTCATATATAAATCTTTTTATAACAAATTTTTTTAGAATATTTCAAATAGAACAGATCCATTTATTATGAAGTCAAATATTGAGTTACCCCAGGAATGGCCGGGGATACATCATATCGATGAGCAGGAGATAAATGCTGTAACGCAGGTTTTAAAAAATCAATCTCCATTCCGGTTTTACGGCCCTAAACCCACTTTTGAAGCAAGACAGTTTGAGGAGGAATTTGCGAGCTATGTTGGAATGAATTATTGCGTAGCAGTTTCAAACGGGACAACGGCTTTGCAGGTAGCACTTTCTGCCCTTAAAGTGGGGCCAGGTGATGAAGTGATCATGCCCGGATATTTCTGGGTCTCCACAGCTGGCGCAGTTGTCCGCCTGGGTGCCATACCCGTGCTTGCTGATGTGGACGATTCCATGAGTATAGATCCGCAAGATCTTGAAAAGAAGATCACTTCAAGAACGAAAGCATTAATTATAGTTCATATGGGTGGTGTCATCGGTCAGATGGATAAGATCATGGAAATCTGCAAGTCAAAAAATATCCCTCTATTGGAGGATTGTGCTCAGGCTGCAGGGACCCATCAATTCGGGAAGATGGCCGGATCTTTTGGTGACATTTCCATCTTCTCCTTCCAGATAAATAAAAATATGACCTGTGGTGAGGGAGGAGCTGTTCTTACTAAAGATAAGGCTTTGCATGAGCGCGTATTTGGAATTCATGATACAGGCTATATAAAAGATGAAGAGGGGGGCTTCGTCCTTGATCGTCCGGAAATTCAGTTATGGGGAATAGGATGCAGGATGAGTGACCTGGCAGCGGCCATGGCAAGGGTGCAGCTCAAAAAATTACCTGATATCATTGAACGAATGCGAACCTTTAAGCATGAATTAACCAGCATATTAGCTTCTTATTCAGGAATGAGATCCAGACAGGTAGCTGATCCAAGCGGAGAATCGGGAGGATTCTTGAAAATTACCTTTGATGACAAGGACCTCTCCCACAAGTTCAATCAGAAACTGATTGACAATGGAATAAAAGTGGCTGATAAAGGATTCTATCCCATTCATATGGAGGATTGGGGATTGCACATCTATTACAATCTCACTTCACTGGTGCATAAGCGACCATCTATGGGGGAACTATCTGTTTGGGAATTGACAGAAAACAGTTTTGCGAAGGATTATACATATGGTATCGGGACCTTACCTTATCTTGATTCCCTTGTGGAAAGAACAGTATTGTTTTGCATTGCTTCCAACCTTAACGATGACCACAAATCTGTCATCAGAGAAGCTTTTACACTTACTTGTAACGAACTCCTTGATAAGAAATGATCTTTTAATTGTATTCACAAAAATGTAATTTCATGACACGCAACTTTTCACTACGTCTTTTCTTGACATATATATTCTTGATGGCCTATCCAATGGTATTATCGGCACAGTATGGCGATGGTGATCAGGAAAACAAACCAGCCGATTCGGGTTTCGAATGGCCGGATGGAAATAAGGTAGCATTAAGCCTGACTTTTGACGATGCACGGTTGAGCCAGATCGATAATGGCATTCCAATATTTGACAAGTATGATATAAAAGCCACTTTTTATGTTTCACCTGAATTTGTTGCCGAGCGCCTTGATGGTTGGAAACAAGCTATTGAATCCGGTCATGAAATTGGAAACCACAGCATGACCCATCCCTGTACCGGGAATTTTCCATGGGCAAGGGAAAAAGCACTGGAGACAATGACTTTACGGGATATGGCACTTGAGATGAACAAAGCCAATCAGTTTGTTAAAGAAACGCTTGGGATTATCCCAGAGTCTTTTGCGTATCCTTGTGGGCAGAAGTATGTTGGAAGAGGTTTTTCCCTGCGAAGTTATGTTCCTGTTGTCGATGATATTTTTATTTCAGGAAGAGGCTGGATGGATGAAGGGCCAAATGATCCCGTTTTTTGTGATTTAGCACAACTTACGGGCATGGAAATGGACAATAAAAGTTTTGAGGACATCGAGGTGCTTCTGGATAATGCCAAAAATCAGGGGGCCTGGCTTGTTCTTGCAGGTCATGAAATAGGTGAACCGGGAAATCAGACTACCTGGTCATCGATGCTGGAAAAATTATGTGCTTATGCCAGTGATCCGGATAATGAAATATGGATTGCCCCGGCAGGAACAATTGCAGATTATGTTAATACACATCCTGCCCGTAAAAGTATTGAAAAAGGAGAAGCATATCTGGATCCGGCTTTACCAATTGAGGCCAGGGTAGATGACCTCCTATCCCGTATGACTTTAGCCGAAAAGATTGGCCAACTTAATATGCCTGTTGTGTATTCTTCAGAGCTGGGGGGAACAATAGAAGAGAAAATGGAAGGCGTAAAAAAATTTACCAGTGGGACTTTTGAAAATGGAATTGGACCAGGAGGAGGATTTTTTACCTTACCAAATCAGATTCTTATTCAAGGGCCGGGCGAACAGGCCACTTTCTTAAATGAGCTCCAGGAGATCGTTATAGAAGAAACAAGATTGAAAATTCCTCTCCTGCAGGTGGAAGAAGGAACTCACGGATTAATGTGTGCGGGGGCAACGATTTTTCCTGAAGGACATGCCCTGGGGAGCTCATGGAATACCGACCTGATCTATGAGGTTTACAATATTGCCGCCAAGGAAGCAAGAGCCATTGGCATTCATGAACTGTTTACCCTGGTGATTGAACCCAACCGGGAACCGAGATTGGGAAGAAACATTGAAGGATATAGTGAGGATCCTTATTTATGTGCCCGTTATGCGGAAACCATTGTAAATGCGGTACAGGGAGAAGACATCTCGAGGAGTGATAAAGTGGTAGCAGGATTATGTCATTTTCCAGGTCAGAGCGAACCTCAAGGCGGACTGGAAAGGGGGGCCATGGATATATCGGAAAGGACGCTTCGGGAGGTTTTCCTGCCACCATGGGAGGCAGGCATCACAAAAGCCGGCGCACTAGGTGTAATGGCTACTTATCCGACTATTGATGGAGTGCCTGTCCATAGTTCATATGAAATTATGACGGAATTACTGCGACATGAATTGGGATTTGAAGGACTTGTTTTGAGCGAGGGGAACGGTGTGAATACCCTTATTTATACGGCAATGGCTGAAAACGAAAAAGAGGCGGGTGCCCTGGCAGCTAATGCAGGCATGGATGTAAGCATTTCTTTTGAGCAGGGATATTTGACTGAGATGATAGAAAATGTGGAGGAAGGTATAGTTCCAGAATCTGTAATCGATAGATCTGTAAAGCGGATATTACGAACTAAATTCATGTTGGGTTTATTTGAGAATCCTTTTGTCAATCCTGAGAGAGCCAAAAAAGTGGTTCACAATTCAGAGCATCGTAAAGTTGCCATACAGGCTGCGAAGGAAGGGATAGTCCTGCTGAAGAATGACAAAATGCTATTGCCACTTGATAAAAGTACCGGTTCCATTGCAGTTATTGGTCCCAATGCAGACGATGCAAAAAATCAACTCGGAGATTATACTTCCCTGGTTGTTACACAGGAAGTGACAACTGTACTTAAAGGTATTAAAGAAAAGGTTGGTGGCAGTGCCAGGATCAACTATGTAAAAGGGTGTAATGTTATAGGCGATGAACTCAACGAGATAAACAAAGCAGTAGCGGCTGCCCGAAAGTCAGATGTCGCGATTGTGGTACTTGGAGAAAATGAATGGCAGTCGCCTGGCAAAAGCGGAACCACAGGAGAAGGATATGATGTGGCAACACTGGAACTGACCGGTCTTCAGAAAGAGCTGGTTCAACGCGTACAAGCCACCGGCACACCAGTGATTGTGGTGCTGATCAATGGAAGACCCCTGGCCATCCCCTGGATCGCTGAACATGTTCCAGTTGTATTGGAAGCCTGGTGCCCGGGAGAAAAAGGTGGCGAAGCCATAGCTGATATTCTTTTTGGAGACTACAATCCCAGTGGTAAATTACCGGTAACAATACCCCGGCATGTAGGACAGTTGCCTGTATATTATAACCATAAGCCTTCCAAAACATATTGGCTTGAAGAGGGATGGGGAAATTCTTATGCTGATCTTGAAAACAAACCCCTCTGGGAATTTGGGCATGGATTAAGTTATACCACCTATGAGTATTCTGACCTTCGAATCAGCCCTGAGAAATCTAAAAAAGGATTAAGCATTCAGGTATCATTAAAAGTGGCCAATGCCGGGAAAATTGAAGGATCAGAAATCGTTCAGCTGTATATAAGGGATGTGAAGAGTACGGTGGTAAGGCCTGTCAAAGAGTTAAAAGGTTTCAGTAAAGTAAAGTTATCCCCTGAGGAGGTAGTCGAAGTGGATTTTGAATTAAGTCCGGAAGACCTTTCTATGTACGACAGAAATATGAAACGTATTATTGAACCTGGTATCTTTGAGGTGATGATAGGTAGTTCGTCCGAAAAAATACATCTTAAAGGAAATTTTGAAATAATCCCTGACTAGTAAGTTTAAATTGATCATAATTAGAAAAATCAAATTGGTTATAAATTAAATTTAGATACAATGAAAATTAGCAGCAAAATATATCCAGCTATCCTTTTTACTGTTTTTTTAACAATTTCCTTTCTGTTAACGGGATTTCGATTGAATGATGATGTTGATGTAATTAAAGCGGGAGCCTCAAAGGTAATTATAACACCCGCTGAACCTGTAAGAATGAGCGGTTATGCTGCACGATCTGAACCTTTTAAAGGTGTTCATGATGATATCTTTGCTAGCGCAGTGGTTTTTGACAATGGGCAATCAAAGGCCTGTATTATTACTGCGGATGTAATTGGATTTTCGCATGAATATGTGGATGAAACGAAAAGCATGATCGAAAAGGAGACAGGTATTTTAGCAACCAATATACTTATTACGGCAGCCCATAACCATGGTGGACCCACGACAAGTGCTTATGGAGGGGACCCAACAAAAAGCGAGGAAGAGTATGTTGCGGCACTGAAGAAAAAAATGGTTCAGATCGTTAAAGAATCTGACGAAAAGCTGCAACCTGTTAAAATTGGTGTCGCAAAAGGGACCTGTAAAATGAACGTGAACCGGAGAGCCAGGCATGCTGAAGGAGGTATATGGCTGGGAAGAAATCCTGAAGGGATTTGTGATAACGAAGTGGGCGTGATCCGTCTTGATGCCATGGATGGAAAAACCATTGGATTGTTAGTGAACTGGCCCTGTCACGCTACTACAGGAGGTCAGGAAAACTATATGATTACCGGGGATTGGCCCGGAGCAGCCGCCCGGGAAGTTGAGAAGGCCTATCCGGATGCAATCGTGCTGGTCAGTGCCGGGGCTTCAGGAGATATCAATCCAATATATGGTCCGAATAATAATTTTAATGATATCGACGCCATTGGTCAGACCCTGGCCTCAGAAGTAATCCGGATCTGTGCTGATGCTGAAACATATACCATGAAAGATCTTACAGTAAGCAACCAGGTAATCAAAGCGTCTGGTAAAAAAACCAGTGATTCCAGAATGCCGGATGTTTCCCTTGATCCCGGACCGGAAGTTGATATCCGGGTAAGCTCATTAAAAATAGGCACTATTCTTATTGCGGGTATCTCAGGTGAACTTATGAATGAAATTGGATTACAGGTGAAAGGAGAATCCCCGTACAAGAACACATTTATTTATACACACTGTAACGGGAACAGCGGATATCTGTGTACGGATGTCGCTTATAAAGAAGGAGGTTATGAACCGATGGTCTCCAGAACAATGCCCGGAACCGAAAAGCAGATCAGTGGTACTTTTAAGGAAATAAATAACGAATTATAGTAGTATTTGGGTGCAATCATAAAGAACTGAAAAAGGTATTTAAGCTAGGTTATATTAAAAATTTGGGTGGTGACCAGAAATTAGGATTGATAAATTATGGCATAGTAATCCTTAAACTTGTGATCAGTGTTTGAATTAAGAATTTTAAACATAGAGTATAAGGCATAATTATTGCAGATATTAATCTTTAAATAATATAGACTGATTAAGAGTTTGATGTGGAGATACAATTACTTCACAGAACGAGGTAAGATGTAATTCCTGTAAACATAACCGGATTCATTATTGGTCACAAAATTTGATACTTTGAAATGAAAAGAATATAAATTGTATTAATTTTATGGCAGAACTTAATGCTTTTTTTTAACTGAAAAATTTTTGATCATGAGACTTACGAAACATAAAAACCAAATCTTGATTTTTGCTTTAAACATTCTGATTACGGGTATTGTATATGCACAGGATGATTGCCAGGTAAAGTTGAAAGCAATCTCAGGATCATATGAAGGCGGTTGTAAAAAAGGATTGGCTGAAGGACAAGGTACTGCAAAGGGAGAGGACACATATATCGGCGACTTTAAAAAGGGATTACCTCATGGTTCGGGAACCTATACCTGGTCGAGT
>CAYMFU010000342.1:0-3815 GCA_964389805.1 uncultured Roseivirgaceae bacterium
GATTAGAGCGTGTAAGGAAAGTCCTGAAAGCAGAGTTCCATGTACTTCAGACTTTGCTGAAGCAGGTCCATTTAATGAGATGGTAGTAATGGGTGTTCTTGGTGTTAGATTACAGTCCTTGAATAAAACTTTGGAATGGGATGGTGAAAATATGAAATTCACCAATATTTCCGCTGATGAAAAAGTAAGAACAGTCGTTCGGGATGGCTTTTCCATACATGATGGACATCCAACATTCAATAAGGATTGGACTGATCCAGTTTCAGCTATTGAATATTCTCAGGAATTAATCAAGCATACATACCGGGATGGTTACGACTTGCCGGATATGCCAAGTTAATAAAACATAAAAATTGAGTATAATAATCTGTTCCCGATAAGATTTCATCATATGGGGGGCAGATTATTTTCATTTTAAATCGTTTATGATGGAAAACAAAAAAAATCTTAGTGGGAATAAGTTAAATGTTTCCAGAAGAAAGTTTATGAAAGGAGCCGCGATAACGGCTTCAGCTTTTACCGTGGTACCCAGAAATGTGCTGGGCGGAAAAGGCTACAGGGCACCAAGTGATGTTTTAAACATTGTTGGTGTAGGTGTTGGAGGAATGGGTCGCAGCAATCTTAGAAATATGGTAAAAGCGGGCAAGGCTAAAATTGTTGGGTTGTGTGATGTAGATTGGAAATATTCAGAGAAAGCCTTCAATGATTATCCGGATGCGAAAAAATACAATGACTTCCGGAAAATGTATGAAGAGTTGAATAATGACTTTGACGCCGTAATGGTGGCTACACCTGACCATACTCACGCTGTGGCTGGTGCGTTAGCTATGAAAATGGGTAAACATGCCTATGTACAAAAGCCTTTGACTAGATCGGTATGGGAATCAAGAAGGCTTACCGAGATCGCCAATGAAACAGGTGTGGTTACTCAAATGGGTAATCAGGGAAACAGCGGTGAAGGTATCCGGCAGGTCTGTGAATGGATCTGGGATGGAGCGATTGGAGAAGTAAAAGAGGTTCATGCCTGGACCAACAGACCTATTTGGCCTCAGGGTCTTGAGCGACCCACTGAAAAGGTGAAGGTTCCTAAAACTTTAAACTGGGATCTATTCCTTGGAACCGCTCCATACAGGCCATATAATCCACTATATACTCCATGGAACTGGAGAGCATGGTGGGATTATGGTACTGGGGCATTGGGAGATATGGCATGTCATATTATGGACCCTGCTTATAAAGCTATGCACTTCGGATTTCCTGTAGGTGTTGAAGCTACCTCAACTCAGGTAAATACAGAAAGCGCTCCTGTTTCAGAAGTTGTTACTTATTATTTCCCTGCAAGGGATAATCTGAAAAAAGTGGCCTTCCCTGAATGCACCTTTACCTGGTGGGATGGGGGCATGATGCCTCCCAGGCCAGAAGGATTGCCTGATGGCAAGATGATGGGAGACTGGGGAGGAGGAAATCTATTCATCGGAAGTAAAGGCACCCTGGTCTGCGGTACCTATGGACTCAATCCGTTTATTATAGGGCGAGAGGATTATACCGGTCCGGAAAAATATCTAAGAAGACCTGAAGCAGATACGGGTTATGCCTGGAACGAAGCGGCTCATGAAACAGACTGGATCAATGCAGTTATGGCCAATAAGCCAGACATGCCTAGCTCAAATTTCAATTATGCCGGTCCATTAAATGAAGTGGTCGTGATGGGAAATCTTGGGGTACGTTTACAGGATCTCAAGCGTAAGCTTGACTGGGATGGTAAAAAGATGGAAATCATGAATATTAAAGAAGGTGAACAGATCCGGGTGGTAAGTTCAGATAAGTTTACTGTAATTGATGGTGATCCTAAATTTGACACCCAATATGAGACCATTGATGCTTATGAAGCAGCTAAGGAGTATGTGAAGCCTACGTACAGAGAAGGCTGGGAAGGTATTTTATAAGAAGTTATTTAAAAATTTAAAAATGAGTAGAGATTTTCCCTACTCATTTTTTTTTGATTAAATTGAGCGCATGAATTTATTACTATTGAGTAACTCCACGAATTTTGGAGAAGAATACTTATCCTATCCCAAACAGACCATTAAAGAATTTCTGGACGGTATAGGAAATAATATTATTTTCATTCCTTATGCCGGAGTGACCTTTTCATGGGACGACTACACACGAAAAGTGAATGATGCATTGGCAGAGGTTCAAGTTAATGTCTTGGGAATTCATACAACAAATGACCCTGTGAAATCAATTACAGAAGCTGATGCCATCATGGTTGGTGGAGGAAATTCATTTCAATTATTGAATTTGTTATATAAAAATGGTCTTGTCGAAGTCATTAAGGAGAAAATATCTTCAGGTACACCATACATTGGATGGAGTGCTGGCTCCAATATGGCCTGCCCTACTTTGAAGACTACTAATGATATGCCCGTTGTGGAACCCCCTAGCTTTAATACTTTGGGTCTAATATCTTTTCAGATCAATCCGCATTATACTGAGGCGGTTATTCCTAATCATGGTGGTGAATCCAGGGAGTTGAGAATATTGGAGTTCATTGAAGCAAATAAGGAGATGGTAGTTGTTGGATTGCCTGAAGGCATGATTATTCAATTAAGGAATGGTGAATATGAGTTGATTGGTGGAAAGGAAGTTAAGATATTTAAGCATGGTTTGAATCCATATTTTATACATTCATCAAAAGAGCTAAATCTGGTTTTAAGCGAATCATAAACTGTGAAAATACTCATTGCCCCTGATTCATTTAAGGAATCATTATCAGCCATGGAAGTTGCAGATTCCATTGAAAAGGGGATTTTAAATTTCAATCCGGATATTAAGTGCATTAAAATTCCACTGGCTGATGGAGGTGAAGGGACAGTTGAAGCAATTCTGGCTGCGACAGGTGGGAGAAAAATTAAGGCCAGAGTTAAGGATCCTTTGATGAGGGACATTGAAAGCTTCTGGGGCTTACTACCTGATGATCATACAGCTGTTATTGAAATGGCTGCTGCATCCGGTCTTGAGCTTTTATCCGGTGATGAAAGGAATCCAATGTTGACATCTACTTACGGTACCGGTCAACTGATCAAATCTGCCCTCGATCACGGTTGCAGGAAAATATTTATAGGTATTGGAGGAAGTGCAACCAATGACGGCGGTGCTGGAATGGCCACAGCTTTAGGAATCAGATTATTAGATGCAAAAGGATTGGATATCGGGGATGGTGGAGTGTATTTATCAGATCTTAGCTCTCTAGATCTATCAGGATTTGATGAAAGGATAGCAAAATGTGAGCTAATAGTAATATCAGATGTTCAGAATCCTTTGTGTGGAAAGGATGGGGCTTCATATATATATGGTCCCCAGAAAGGAGCTGATCACGATATGGTTATTCAGCTGGATCATAATCTTAGCCACTATGGGAAAATCCTGGAGTCAAGTTTTGGTAAATCAATAATGGATGAACAGGGTGCCGGTGCAGCCGGAGGAATTGGAGCTGGCTTAATCGCTTTTTGTAATGCAAAACTATTGCCTGGATTTAAAACCATTTCTGAAATTGTTCAGCTTGAGAAATTAATACATGAGTCTGATCTCATAATCACTGGTGAAGGGAAGCTCGATTATCAAACAAAATTTGGCAAGGTCCCTTTTGGAGTTGCGCAGATGGCAAAAAAAATAAATAAACCTGTGATTGGAATAACCGGGACTTTGGGTAAAGGTTACAAGGAATTGTACTGGTATGGATTTCAGAAGATATTCTCGATTTCCGATGGAATTGAATCATTAGAATTTTCAATTTTAAATGCCCGAAACCT
>CAYMFU010000343.1:0-32050 GCA_964389805.1 uncultured Roseivirgaceae bacterium
AAGGGATGGTTTAATTTTTCTGACCGGGAAGTTCAACCCACTATGGTTAATGAAGATGCCGATGACACCCAAAAAGACAAGAGCCTCAGGCTGGTAACCGATTATGGTATTCAATCCGGGATCGGATATTTTGAGCTGAAAGGATCTTATTTATGGGACTATATGTTATATAATAATACCTCAGAAATAAATACCAGGCAGTATATCGGACAGTTAAATTATGAAAACAGCCTGAATAACTGGGAATTTCGTTTTGGTTCGAATTTCAACCACATCGTAGCTGAAGTTGATAGTTATGATGATCAGACTACAGAGAACCGGACTGATATTTATGGTGGAGTTGTAAATAATACATTGGACAGGTGGGAGTTTAGCATGAATATCCGGCAGACATTCGTTGCCGGATATGATGCCCCATTGTCTCCATCAGTGGGAATCAGGTTTTCATTAATTGATAAACAAAGGTCTGTGTTGTTTTTAAAGGGTCAGGCCGCCATAAATTACAGGGTTCCTACACTTAATGACCGGTACTGGGTACCCGGAGGCAGGATTGACCTGGAACCTGAGAAAAGCAGAAACCTGGATGCCTCCATGGGATATGAATATAAAGGACAGATTCAGTTTGAAACAGCGTTATCCACTTATTATTATAATGTGGATAACTGGATTATGTGGGTACCTGGCCCTTCATACTGGATACCCGAAAATGTCAGAAAAGTGGATGCATATGGGTTTGATATTTCATCCAGTATGGATATCCAAACTGGATTATTTTTATCGCAGGTGAGTCTGAACTATGGATATTCAAAGTCTGTAGTGAAGGAATCCATCAGCGAGGGAGATGTAGGTATAAATAATCAACTCCCATATACGCCAATTCATGTAGGTGGAGTGGAATACCGGGGTATGATCAAAAACTGGTACGGTAGTTTATCGATGAATTACACAGGGTTGAGGTATGTGACAGCAGATAATGAATCAGATCTGCCTTCCTATTTCCTTTTGAATTTCAGGGCCGGGAAAAATATAAAGATAAAAAACCAGGCATTGAATATCGATTTCAGGATAAATAACCTGTTGAATACTTCATATCAGAATATGAAATTCAGGGCTATGCCTGGAAGAAATTATATGATTGGAATAAATTTTATGTTTAATAAATAATATTGATCAAGTAATGAGGAAATTTTTTTATAGTGTTTTGATGATGGTTCTTGGTTTAGCTCTGTTTTTCCGATGCGGTAATGATCCGGAACCTGTGGAGGAGTCATTTTTTATGAATGGCGTTTTTATAGTGAATGAGGGCAATTTTACGGATAGCGATGGATCACTCAGTTATTATGATTTTGACAGTTCCAGGGTGGGGAACAATGTGTTTGAAACAATAAATGAAAGACCCCTTGCCGCCATTTTTCAATCTTTTGCCTTCCATAATATGAAAGGTTATATCATTGATAGCAATGGACGTATCGAGATTGTGAATGAAAGCGATATGACTTCAGTGGGGACCATCAATAGTGGCCTGGCTCTACCAAGGTATTTCGCTGGATTTTCCAATTATGGATATGTGTCAGATTGGGGTCCATACGATGACAACTGGGCCAATCCGGATTCAAAGATCATCGTTTTGGACCTTGAAACCATGCAGATAACTAAAACGCTCGAAACCCCTTCAAGGCCTGAAGCTATTATGGCAATTGATGGACTGATCTATGTGGCTAATAGTGCGACCAATCTGATTACCATTTATGATCCTGTAAGCAACACTCTGCAAGATTCGATAGAAGTGAATAATGGGCCAACTCAATTTGTACTGGACAAGAACCTGGATCTCTGGGTAGTTTCCACTGGCGCGTATATAAGTGGTGGGGCCTTGCAGCAGATCGATCTGGTTAGCGGAAAAATAATCAAAACAGTAGATATCAGCAGTATATTTCCAAATGGCAGGCTGGCAATAAACGGGGGAGGAGATTTGCTATTCTTCATGGGTGAAGAATGGGCAATGGATTATTCATTTACTGAGAATAAAATTTGCAAAGCCAGTATTGATCAGCCTGAAAGTTATTCTGAGATCATATCCGAAAGAAACTTATACGGATTAGGAGTAGATCCTGTACATGATGAAGTATATATAACCGATGCTGTGTATTTTCAGGGGAATGGGAAAGTGTATACCTATGATTTTTCAGGGAACAAATTGGATGAATTTGAGGTGGGCAGGGGGCCAAGGGATTTTGTTTTTATAAATAAAAAGTAATGAGTGCATTAAAAATTTAATTACATTTAAACCAGCATTATACATTTTTATTTATAGCCCTCATTTTTTAATTAGTTACTGATGAAAAAGATTATATTCAATGTTATTGTCCTTCTGTTTGGCATTGTTTTATATATAACCTCATGCGCTCCTCCCTCCAACTGGGACCTGGCAAACAAGAACAAGGATCTTCTGAGGGTTTCCACCATTTTCACCGCCCACGATGTGCGGGATAAACTTTCGTATAAGGAAGGCCTGGATAGTGCTATTCAGTGGTGTAAGGATGCAGGTGTAACCCGTGTCTTTATTGAGACTTTCAGGGGCTACACTGCTGAACGGGAAACCCTGATGCATGCGAAGGAGAAATTTGAGCTTGCAGGTATTGAAGCATCAGGATGTGTCACCACAGTGAATTTCGGTAAACCATCCACAGGAGGTTCCATAGTTTCCTGTTATACCAGTGAGGAAACGCGTAAAGAGCTTATCCGGATATTTGAATATACAGCTTCCATGTTCGATTTGATTATGATCGACGATTTTTTGTTTACGCATTGCGAATGTGAAGAATGCCTGGAAGCTTGCGGTGACAAGAGCATGAGTCAGTACCGCTGTGATCTTATGAATATGATCAGCAAAGAGTACATCCTGAAACCTGCCAGGGGAGTAAATCCCAATGTGGGGATAATCAATAAGTTCCCGTTGTGGTATGACGACTTTTACCGCAGGGGCTATGAGGTCCTTGGAGAGACAGAATCTTATGATTACATCTGGGTAGGTACCGAAACGCGTGATAATGATTTCTTTAATAACACGGAAGGATTGAATGATCCGCAATATGGAGCCTATTTCATTATGCGTTGGCTGACGGATATAGGTGGAGATAAAACAGGAGGAGGATGGTTTGATGCCCTGGGCACGACACCAAAGACCTACCTGGAGCAAGCGCGTCAAACCGTACTTGCCGACGCCAAGGAAATGATGCTTTTTTCATATGGGGGATTGAACCGGGAAACCAATGAATATGTAAACAGGAAAGGTACCGGAATTGCGAATATCGAAGCCTTGAAAGCAGAGTTGCCAGGTCTTTTTGAATTGGCAAAGCTGGTCGATGATAAGCCGATCAAAGGGATTCTCGCCGTGAAACCGGCGAATAGCGAGCCACATAGTCAGTATGATACAACAAAAACTTTCAGAGGCAGTGATGCCGATGCCTATATATACAACTTTGTTGGCATGCTGGGCCTGCCGCTGGTTCCAAAAGAGAAGATCGATATGAGTGCCAAAGCAGCCTTTTTCCCTATTCAGATATTAAAGGATCCGGATTGGCTGGTTAAGCTAAATGAGTTCCAGGCTGATAAGAAGCCCGTTTTGATTACCGATGGATTGGCAGATTATATTGAGAATGTTGATCAATATGATAACCTTCATCTGTTGAATGTTAATGTGGATCCGATCAATGTCCTTCGAATGGGCAGGGAGGAACTGAATCTAATCAGAAATAAAATGCTAGCGCCTTTTGGTGTGAAATTCGATGCGCCCAGCATGGTTTCGTTGTATCTGATGGGTGATGACCTGATCGTTATTGAGAACTTCAGGGATGAGCCGGTTTCAGTAAGTTTGGAAACAGAGTTCCCTATGGCAGCAGATGTAAAACTGATACTTCCAGCATCTGAAAAAGTACTTGGCGAGTTTACTGATCAAAAGCTAGAATTTGCCGAAATACCACCCCGAACCTTGGTTGCAATACAATATTGAGGACAGAAAGAATAGTTTGAGGGTTGTTTTTTCCAGGTTCAGATCGGACACAGGTTTATATCAATAAGTATGAATATAGTTAGTCCATTACAGCTGGCATATTGTATTTGCCGATTATCAGGTTCTTTATCATCCAATTTCCACGAGATTCCTGCAATGGAGGCTGACGAATCCTGCAACCTGGATATAGGTTCTACACTTCAATCAAGAATCAGCAGGACATATTACTAAATCCCGACCATTTGCGGAAGATAGGCCAATGGCTAGATAGACTTTAGACAGTTCAGAATTTTGTGTCCT
The DNA here is from genome assembly GCA_964389805.1 of uncultured Roseivirgaceae bacterium. Classification (GTDB taxonomy): domain Bacteria; phylum Bacteroidota; class Bacteroidia; order Cytophagales; family Cyclobacteriaceae; genus JAGTVG01. The sequence goes on from CAYMFU010000343.1 coordinate 4,313, forward strand.
GAAGTTGACATTGCACAACTTATAACATGCATTTGAATATAACATTATCTTATTTTTTTAATATATTTCAGGATTGACCAAAACTTAAATGTATGGAATCTTTAAAGAACTCACTGAACTGGTTTGAGATTCCCGTGGAAGATTTTGAACGGGCGCAGAAATTTTACAGCACAATTTATGAATATGAAATGCCTTCCATGGCTATGGGAAAGACTACCCTGGGTTTTTTCCTGGTTGAGCAGGGAGGGATTGGAGGTGCCATTGCCTTTGGCTCGGGTTATGAAGTATCTGAAGTCGGTGCATTGATTTATTTGAATGGTGGGGAGAACCTGCAAGTCGTATTGGATAGGGTGGAAGGAGCTGGTGGACAGGTTCTCACTCCGAAAACACTTATTACCAATGAATTAGGATTCTTTGCAACGTTTAAAGATTCAGAAGGGAACAGGGTGGCATTACATTCTATGAGTTAAGCTCTGTGTAGTCTCAGTCATGTTTCATGCGTGATTGTTCATATAAAAAAAATGCCTTTAGGATATCCCTAAAGGCATTTTTTCGTTTAGAGACATCAATCCTGGACACACCGAACAGATCCACCGGGAGTAGGATCCCCAGTTGTAAAATAAGAGAACCATTCGGATCCAACCTGTGGAGTGGCGCTAATCAAGTATCGGTAATTAACCCAGTTCCCTTCCTTTGTAGAGGACCAGAAATATCCTGAACTTTGGAGTTGTTGGAAATTTTTTCCGATCTGACCCCTTAGTCCACCAGGCAGACCAGTAAATCCGGAAATATTGGTTGCTCCTTCGTTTGAAGGCAGCCAGTGGATGGTACCTGTTTCCTTCATTTTACCACCCTGATTAGTACCTCTCATGCCGGCTGCAATGTTTGCCTGAATACTCATCCCAAGATGAACCTCCAGGAATGACCATTCATAATCAGTTGGCAAATGCCATCCAGTCGGACAGGCAGTTAGCGCTGTTTCATAATTGTATAAGACACCATAGGCAGTATAATTTGATGTGGCTGTAGCGGTGGGTACATCTGTACCCTCATAATCATAAACCCAATAACCACATTCTGCATCTGATCCACAGACTTCTGGTAACCAGGCGAGATTTTCAGCCATCCAGGTCTGTCCACTGATAGTTATCGTATTATACGTAGTGTTATCACGGGAATCCATAAAGCTACCGGTGGTAACTGTGAATGTTCCTGTGGTAAAGGACTTTTCTTCTCCATATACTGCCGTGCCTAATGAGTTTAGCGCCCATGCGCGGACATAATAGGTAGTTTCCGATTCAAGGCCTGTAATCACCGTATCAAAAGGACTGACATAAGAGGCCTCGAAGGAAAATCCTTCATTCGTGAAATAATCTGGGTTTTGGTAAGAGGCCCAAACCAAGCCAAATGAAGTATAGGGGTCGCCCCCATCATCGGTCAATACGCCTCCACCACGTGCAATATGTGCTTCGATACCATATATGTCATCGGTGGTCACAGCAGGCACTTCAGCCAGGGTCTTGAAAAATATAGCATCTCCATAAGCCGTTCCTGCTCCATTGGTGGCATAAGGTCGTACCCAATAGTCTGTAAACTTGGTCAATGAAGTCATCGTGCTGTTAAAAGTACCCGTTCCGGTACCTTCAGTAGTGAAACCTTCAGCATCGTCCAGTGTTACCTGATAGTTCGTGGTACTCCAGACCAAGCCACGGGCTGTGACGGCATCTCCACCATCATTCGTAACTTCAGCAGAACAGATGGCCGTGTTATTGGTAATATCAGAAACTATACCGGTTACAATAGATGCTAATGCTTTAGTAATAAAGCTCTTTTCTTCACCATAGGCCGTGCCCTGGTTATTTGTGGCGTAAGCTTTTACGAAATATTCGGTATTGGCTGATAGCCCCGTCATATTGCTTGTAAAGACACCAGTACCCGTACCATCATCTGTCATACCATCATTTGTTGTAATTGTTGGGCCGGAGGTGGTACTCCACACTATGCCACGAGCTGTTACATCATTGCCACCATCATCGGTAACATTTCCACCTCCAATGGCACTTACTGCTGTTATATCAGTAATATCTGCTGTTGTCACCGTCGGTGGATCACTTTCTGTAATATTCACGGAAATCTGATCCGAGGCAGCAAGAGCTTCGTTATCTGTAGCTACCGCTTTTACAGTATGTGAACCAACTTCAGCTTCATCTGTGCTGACACTTAAAGTATAAGGTGGTGAATTGAAAGAATCTTCCTCCACATCGTCAATAAAGATCGTGACATTGCTGACAGATCCATCCGGGTCAGTTGCAGTAACTGTGATCTGTAGTGTTTCGCCCTTTTCTATTGCAGCATTATTGCTTGGATTCGTAATGCTTACTGTTGGTGGTTTATTTGGCTCCGGCACCGGCTTATCTTCTCCACAATTAGCAAGAAGGAAAACCATAGCTGCTATCCCAAATAGTAGAATAATAGTTAATATATCTCTTTTCATAATTATTGGTTTTAAACGTAAGAATTGGATTTCAAGTCATGATTAAGCCAGGTCTAGGGCCCCCGGTTGTTTACCAGGAAGTATAGATTAGGAAAATATTTGAAATTTGTGCGTTTCCTGATTACCGTGTCCTGGATTAGGACAACAATTCTGTTGCAGTATATGAAAGAATACTTTAAAAACATGGGGGCGAAAAAGTAAAAATTCAAAAAATTCAATTATTCCGTCTCACCATATAAAAAATGGTTTATCGGTAATTCCCCAATCAGTAAAATAAGGTAGGAAATTTCAATTTTAAATGCAAGTTTCCTTTAGAAATATTGTTGACGAATGTTTGCAGAATACAGGTATTTCACTTATTAAAAAGTGAAATATAAAAAATTCGGAATAAATTATATGTCGAAATTCCGAAGATCAGTGGATTGTGCTCTTATTTCCCCTTGTTTAGGAGGAAGTCTTCATGCAATAAGGGTATGACCCGGTTAGAATCCAGAGTAGTTGTATAGAGAAAATCTTCATCAGATACCAGGTGTTTCAACCGGTTCCTGTGAGAGGATTTGGAAAGATATCCTGCAAGGTCTTTCCTGGCATGCGACCAAAGATCCAATGCTGCTTTTACGGAATCACATTCAGTGTAAAAATGCCCGGTATCTAATAACTTTTCAGAAAGTGCGCCAGCAAAGAGGGAATCCTCGAGGTTAAACAGATTTTTCCAGGCTGCGCATAAGATAACTGTGTTTTTATCCTGTTCAGTTATCCAATCAGCAATAGCTGACAGATTAGTAAATGATCCGATTACAATTTCTTCCGCATCGGATGCCAGGTTGATTGCTTTTGTGCCGTTAGTTGTTGAGTAAGCAATAGTATTTCCTTTAAATGAGTCTCTCAGGAAATCAGAAGGTGAATTGCCAACATCCGCGAAATCAAGGATCTTGCCATTCCGTTCGCAGGCTACGATATAACCATTATCCTTATACTTCCTGGCTTTCTCCACACCTCCCACTGGAATGATCTTCTCTACACCATGATCAAAAGCTGCACAGATGGAAGTAGTAGCTCGTAGAATGTCTGTAATTACAACATTGAAACTGCCACTGGTAAGTTTGTGTTCATACAGTTTTGGTGAAAAGCATACTTCAATTGATCTATTGGCATTGGTTTTCATGGTTGCTTCTTTATTAGATAGTAAAAATAGTGCATAGCATGGTTTTTTTACTAATAGATCCCACTGAACTTCAGGCCAAGGAAATAAGTTCGTGGACGGGCAGGTCCATAGACATAATTTGAATCCCTGTATCTTCCGGTATCAAAATCATTCTGATAGGCATTCCATATATTCTGTATACCCACCGATAACTCTAGTTCCTGCTTCCCTTTGTTGATCATTATGTCCTGGCTGATCTTGATATTGCTGTTCCAGAAAAGGGGAGAGATTTCAAGACGGTCTCCATCTACACCGGGTGCGCCTCCGTAGTGGGAGATTTTCATTGAGCCGGTTATGGTTCCTGAAAGATTAATGTGTAAATGATCCAATGGATTAATGCTTAGCGTGTAGAATCCGTACTTTTCAGGGGTTCTAAGATAATCCCTGATGCCTTCAATCTCTGAAGACCATTGAACAGGATCGGTATACCGGCTTTTTTGAAACGTAATACCGAAATTTAATTCTACCAGATAATTATAGTTCATCCGCCCCTCCAGGGTTAGGCCATAGACTTTTGAATCACTGCCATTTCTTTTTTCCATAATTGAATTCCCATTCTGGTCGAATTCTTTATGTTCAAGAATGAAGGGATCCGACAGGTTTGTAAAGAAGCCCTCTATCGTGAATCCATATATGCTTGTATTGGAAGGCCTGTCCCAGCTCAATGATGTAGTAAAACTTCTCGATCTTTCTTCAATAAGGTCATCTGAAAGTTCAATAAAGGATATTCCCCCTCCTGAAAAAGCAATATGAAGATCTATGTCAAAAGCCTGCGGGGCCCTGAATCCTGTGCCATAGGATCCCCTCACCTGCATATTTGGCATGGGTTTATATAAAAGGCCAATTCTTGGATTGATCATGATTTTATCCAGAAAATTATGCTTATCTATCCGGAAACCGGCTACCAAATTCACTTTTTCAATTATATCCCAGTCGGTTTGTCCTATAATTCCAATTTGTTGAGTATTCTGATCGATCAGGTAATTGTAATATGGAATCTCATCCTCAACATCATCCGTGAGATAGTCTACTCCAAAGGTTAGAGTATTTGATCTCATATAATAGTTCCAGAAAATTCCTGCATTCAAAGAGTGATTGCGGGTATCTCCGTAGGCATCCACACCATCGATACCCGTATAATGCGCTCTTTTTGTGTATTGACCAGCCAGGTAGGTGTTGATATTACTCTTCAGGTTGGGAAGGGTAATGGTATAATCCAATCCACCCACATAGATATCATGTTTTCTTTCTTCCGCCTGGTCAGATAAATGAGCAGGTTCATTTATCATGTTCCCGCCACGACGGTATTCATATATTTTAAAGAAATCAAAATTGATTTTATGTTTATTTGATGGCTTCAAATGGGTTTTGAATCCAATGGAGTAGTTGTCGGCCTTAGGTATTTCAGTGAAGCCATCCTTATTATGATCATAGGGTGACCTGTTCCTGCCTGTGGCAAATACTGAAATAGCAGCTTTGGAAAATGTTTTTGTAATATTGCCGTAGTAGGAAAGATCAGTTGATTCAGGCGTAGTAAATCCACCAACAGTTCCGAAGGCAAACTGGTCTTCTTTTGGTTCTTTTGTGATGACATTTACTGTCCCTGCTATGGCATTTGAACCAAATAATGCTGAGCCACCGCCCTTTGTGACTTCTACTTTTTCAATCATATCAGAGGACACCTGCTCAAGGCCGTATAATCCCATGAGGGAATTGAAAATGGGTCTGTTGTTGATCAGCAATTGAGAATAAGCCCCCCCAAGTCCGTTTATCCGTAATTGGGTATAGTTGCAGGTCTGGCAATTTACTTCAACACGAAGTCCGGGTTGGAAGTTCAATCCTTCTGCAAGGTTTAAAGATTGTGTGTTTTCCAGTGTTTTTGAACTTAAAGTAGAGACGGCAATGGCGGATGTGTTCTTCTGCTTATCTGTTCTGGTACCTGTGATTACCATCTCATTTAACTCATTTAGACTTGGCCTCAACAGAAAATTCAGTTCAATTTTTTTATTATTCTTTAGGCTTATTCTTTGAATTTCCTCTTTATATCCAATATGTGAAACCACCACTACCTGTTCCCCGGAAGGGATATCGTGTAGAATGAATATTCCCTTTTCATCCGTTATAGTACCCACTGAAGTGTTTTGTATCCCCACTGCAGCCCAGGCTATCGGACCGTTTTCATCCCTGACCAGTCCTTTTATATCAGATTGTTGAGAAAAGACCGTCTTCGCCCAAAAAAGAAGGAATATCAGGAATAATGAAAAGGATAAATTTTTGCGCATTCAACAAAAATAATAATTTGGCGCATAAAAAAAAATATTTAGGCATATCTAAATATAATATTTGAAGTTTTTAACATTTTAATTAAATCCTGGGATGTATAAAGGCATATTTAAAATTTGAAACTCTGATATATGATTGAGACAGGTGCCTGATACTAATTACGGATTTAACTATTCGTATAACAGAATTGGCGTTCCAAATTCGATTATAAATATTTGTCACAGTTTTATTACTTTCTTAACATGCACATTCAGAAAGCCAGATCTATAGTTTTCGATCCCTTATCTGCTATAGATTGGATATTATTTAATAATTCCCAATTATCCGATCCCGGCTCTCCAACTTTCACAGCGTATGATCCTTTTTTAAATACCTTGGCATCGAAAGAAGTATCTGAAGACCGTACTGTGTAAACAGGTTCTCCGCTTGATTCATCAATAACCTGAATCACCGGTGGGTTTTCCAGGCCTGAAGTTCTGATTGTGGGTAACCATTCAACTGCCTGGCGCCCATAATTATCCATTAAATTAAATGTGAGCGGCCAGTCCGGGTATTGTTCGGCACCTGGTTCTGCAGGATCCACATGCCTCGGCCAGCATTCGACCACAATTTTTTGTTCTTCCTTATACAGCTTTACGATTCCATATCCTGGTGCCCGGTCATGCAATTCTGCAGGGTAGATGTTTGAAACATAAGGATTAGATGCAGCATGAACGGTAATCCGGTTTCCAAATCCGTCGAAATACCGCCCGGTATAACCAGGCTTTCCTTCCTGGTGGTTTAATCCTGGATCTGGAGGGAACCATCTCCTGGGCCAGACATTAGCTACAGATGGCACACAGAATGAAATTCCGGCATCTTCCCACTCATTTACCCCGTGATGAATCACTGATCCCAGATGCTGATCTCCTGCTAGCATAAAAGTATATCCCTTTCGCAGTCCTTCAAGGGCTTTGTTCCTGCCTGACTGTGGCCATCCGTTTGAATCCATGTCTTTAGCTACACTGTAATCCTTGGGAATTACGCCCCGAGGTAATGGCTGGAGCCTCGGGGTACCGGCATCTGTTTTAAATGTATCCGGATAAGTGGACACATTGGCAAAGATCGTTTGTGTCAGGCTCACTTTCATCCATGTATTCTCCCAATCATGCACCCACTCATTTATAAAGTCAAGCTGACGCTTTCCCAGCAGTTGAGCATAGTCGCGGTCTGCAGTAGTTGCATCGTATCCTTCGATTTGAGAGAATCCATTTATGATCTTATCATCTGCGAGGATCTTAGCGGGAGCAGATTTGAATTTCCGATCTTCCAGAACAGCAAAACTAAAACCGCCATAATTAATATCCGTAAAATATACGCCTATGTCATTTTTAATGGGTGCCGGATCGACCGGATCGGGGAGGTTGCTGGTCTGCGTTCTTTCTACCATATTGACAAATTTGGTCCCCATGCGGTATCCACCCTGGTCCTGGATCCAATGACCTTCAAAGCCACTCTGGTAATGTTCAGGGTATATCCCGTCAGCAGGACCATCTGGGGGGATCTCACCTCCGGCCCCCCAGAGATTTCCATGATACACATCGTGATCGTCGGGTATAGCGACCGATGGGATGTCTCTGGTCAGCTCACGATGTGCCCAGCACCACAAATACCATTTGTAGAGATAATCCAGGGTTGAGGAAGGCTTCCTCGACCTGTCTGGTGGGGATGGACTTCCTTCATAAAGTTGGTCGCCAGAATAGAATAAAAAATCGGGTTTATGCATTGCGACTTTAGAGGTGAGGTCTTCATGCGGGAAAAATAGCCTGGTCCGGTCATACACATCATTTTGCCAGCTGGTATTGTTATTCCCTGTAAAGGCAGCGATTATAAATTCTTCCTTGTCAACCGGATTTTTTCTAATGGTTCCTTCGTAAGTGTCCGATGTCTCTACACCCATGTTATTAAAGTACCTGTATTCAACCATGTATTCAAAGGATCTTGAATCATCCCATTCTTCAATTTTGAAACCGGCTACATATCCATCGGTAATGATAGACGATTTGATTTCGGGCTCCCAGAGATCAACACCCTTTGCCCTGTATTTCAGAAATATTTCTTTAGGTTGTTTCGAACCGACCGGCATCATCTGGACAGACATTTTAAGTGTATTCCTGCTAAGTGTCTGCATGGTAGACACGATTGGCCCCAGTGACCTCTGAGGATTGACAGATAACTTAGATCCGGAAAACCTGAGATCTTTAAACCAGAAGGAACCTGTACTTTCATTCCCGCCCTTGTGAGCAACCATGCCTATATTGCCCGTTATTTTTTCGGCAGGCATTTCACAGGAGACAGTCGTAGCTGTCTGAATGTCCGTGAACTGAATAAGATAATGGTCTTCAACAGGCTGAGCAGAAGCAGAAAGAATCAAACCGGCACCCAGGTTATCTAACAGTTCTGGCATTGATTCTGACCTGGCAAGGGGTAGCAGGTTCTTTTCCATATCAAGAATAACAAGTTCCCCATTACCGTTTACCCCGGCAAGTAGGCCTCCATTTTTACCTGGTCTGTTAAATATAAGGCTTCTGCCCCGGTAATCCATATCAAGACTTCCTCCGCCAATTAAAAAACCTGCAAAGGCATCTTCTTCAATAGTCGCATCATGTATGACTCCAACCTTCATTTCGATATTAAATGCTAATCTTTCCTTATTGATCTCATGGGTTAGGACATGTACTGTTCTAAGTGCATCTTTGCCATTCAGGCATTCAATCCGACCATTCTTAACACGCCAATCCTGAAGACGGTTGGCCCAGAATTCTTTCCCTAGAAAAACACTTTCAACCGAAGTATCCCAGTTAGAGATCAAGGTATGCATGCTGTTGTCAGTACATCCGTTAAACAGGAAAAAGAGTACAAATGCGGAGGAAGAAAAATATTGTTTAAAGGTCATGATAAGTTTATTAAAAGTAAATTACAAAATGGATTTCCAAATTTATAATTATTTTCTTCAATCTCAATTGATAAAGATTTGGATTCGTATTGGCGCTTTAAAAGGCAGTATTTAATTTTATTGAAAAAAACGAACGAATATGGACCATAAAATAAACCTCGCACTTCAGATCATTCCAAAATCAGACAAGCATGACTTATATACATTGGTTGATAAAGCCATCCAGGTTATTCAGGATTCCGGATTAAAATATGAAGTCTGCCCTTTTGAGACCGTGATGGAAGGAGGTTATGAGGAAATACTTGGTGTGGTTAAGAAAGCACAGGCTGCATGTTTTGAAGCTGGGGCAGAAGAATTGCTGATAAATATTAAAATGCAGGTAAGAAAGGATGGGGATGTAAGTATTGAAGAGAAAACAGGGAAGTACAAATAGAATTGTATAATTTCGCACGAGCATTGGATGGATCGCTTTTTAGCTATATCAAGGAACAGCTATTAGCCTGTACTGTTAATTGATAATTTTTAAAGATTTAAAAATGGGACAAACAATTGAAACACGCTGGGCCGGAGGAATGGCTTTCGAAACAATTCTGGATGATCATAAATTAGTGGCTGATGCGCACCCGAATGTTGGTGGAGATGGTAAAGGGCCGAGACCAAAACCTTTGTTATTATTCTCTCTGGCCGGATGTACAGGTATGGATGTTGTGTCGCTTCTTAAGAAAATGAGAGTAGATTTTGAGGATTTTAAAATTCAGGTCTCCGGAGAACTTACCGATGAACATCCAAAATATTATCACAAGATACATCTGACTTATCAATTCAAAGGAAAAGACATCAATGCCAGTAAGGTGGAGAAAGCCGTTAATTTATCTCAGGATAAATATTGTGGAGTAAGCCATATGCTTAAGCAGGCTGCCGAGATCACCTGGGATATTAAATACATTTAAATCTGGTAAGAATTTATCCTTTTAAAGGAAGATTTATATCTTTATGACATTGTTTAAATGTTAAATAATTAAACTCTCTGTTTGCATTAGGGTCCTGCTTAAGCGGGATCCTAATTTTTTGTCCACCAGCGGACACCCCTCTCCGAAAACGGACGATTAAACTTGTCCTACTAAAATTGAAATCACTCAATACGCTTAAATTTCAAAGGTTTATCAATTGGCATAAAACTTGGCAAACAGTATTAAACGTTAGTAAAAAATTTCATCATGATAAGACTAATCGATTTAGACAAATATGTTGATAACCGCTATCAACGAATTTTTATTCTGAAGGGAATAGATCTCGAGATCAATCAGGGAGAGTTTGTGACAGTAATGGGTCCCAGTGGAGCAGGTAAATCTACCCTGTTAAATATTATTGGTATGCTTGACCAGGCATCTGCCGGGGAGTATTTATTTATGGATGAGCCTGTCAACAAGCTGAAGGAAAGAAAGAAATCCGAACTGCATAAGCATCACATAGGATTTGTCTTCCAGGCTTACCACCTGATAGATGAACTCACAGTTTATGAAAACATTGAAACCCCATTATTATATAGAGGAATTAAATCTTCTGAAAGAAAGGCAATGGTCGCTGAAATGCTCGATCGATTTCAGATCGTGGCCAAGAAAGACCTGTTCCCGGAGCAACTAAGTGGGGGCCAGCAACAATTAGTTGGTGTTGCACGGGCGATAATAGGAAAACCAAAACTATTATTGGCTGACGAACCTACCGGTAACCTACATTCAGAACAGGGTGAAGAAATCATGGAGATTTTCACCCAACTAAATAAAGAAGGCATGACCATTATACAAGTCACGCATTCAGAAAAAAATGCAGCTTATGGAGACCGTATCATTAAATTAGTGGACGGTGGACTGGTAAGTGATGTTAAAACCGAGCGGGCTGCAATATCATAAAGTTTAATATAATTTTTAATTGGCATGGTACGGATTTGGAGTTTTATTTTTTTAGGGATTTGTATGGCAATCCAGGTGCAGGCCCAGGATACATTGAAGTTAAGTTTTCAGGAAGCTGTTGAGATCGGGCTGAAAAACAATGTTACATTACGGCGTGAATCAAATAATCTGGAAGTAAGTATTGCTAACAGGAATGAGGCAAAGGCATTATATGCTCCTGGTCTTGGAGCATATATGAATGCACAAAAAATTAATGGACAGCAATTTGACCAGGTTACAGGAGGTGTATACCGGGATAATACAGACGTGGCATCAGTAAACCTGGGCGGAAGGTATGTGATTTTTGACGGGATGAACAGACTATATACCAACAAGCAGACACAGTCCCAGTTGGAATCCCAAAAACATCTTGTGGACAGAACAGAACAGGACATTATTTATACTGTGGGTTCTCAGTTCCTACAGGTATTAATGGATAAAGAGATCCTTCGTATAGGTTTGATCAACCTGGAAGCCCAATCGACCACCCTGGAACAGATCAAAGGATTTGTTGAAGCCGGTACCCGTCCATTAAGCGATCAGCTTGACCAGGATGCCGCAGTATCTCAGATTGAAGTGGAAGTTATAAGAGCAGAAAATAATCTCAGGGTGGATAAGGCAATATTTACCCAAACTTTGTTACTTGATCCTGGAGTCGAAATCGATGCTTTGGATCCCGATTGGAGCTTTGAAAGCATTCTGGCACAAAACTATGATCTGGATACTTTATATGAAATGGCCTTGATTTACAGGCCTGACTATAAAAAAGCGATCACGGATCAGGAAGCTGCCAGTGCCACTATAAATATAGCAAAGTCATTACATTACCCAACCCTGGAGTTTTTCGGCGCCGTGGGATCTCGATATACTTCACTGGCTACGCAAACTGATTTCGCAACACAGATCTTTGAGTCAAATTACGTATTCAATTATGGCCTGGAATTAAACATTCCGATTTATCAGAGGAATAGGGTAAAAGCCGAGAAAGTACGGGCAAAAATGGCCTATGAAAATTCTAAATTGGAAGAGAAAGATTTGCGATTGATGATTTTCCGTGAAGTTCAAACAGCATATTTGAACTTTTCAGCAGCAAAAAAAGAATACTTTGCAGCTGAAAAACAATTCAATGCTGCGCAGGAGGCTTATAATATTCAAAAAGAAAGATATGAGGTGGGTGTTGGTACCCTGGTTGAATTGACCAGGTCAACCTGGACACTGGTTGATGGAGCTGCCAGTCGTGCACAGGCAAGATATACATTATTATTCCAGAAGATCATACTTGATTACTACACAGGCTTATTAAATCAGGAAAACTTGTAGATACATAATCTTACAACAACATAAATAATCCCGCTTGTTTGGGTAATATCCCGGGTAAGTGGGATTATATTTTTCCCTCAATTCCTTTGATTATCAAAATTTTACTACCTTTGCAGTCCATTCAGGGCGGATGGTCCCGTATACCGGGAATTGTTGTACTAAAAAACAGGCCTGGTGGCTCAGAGGCTATATTTTTGAAGAACTGAGCTTTTAAATTTCATTATGGAAGAAAACAATCAGAACGAAGAGTTTATCTGGGAAGATGACGATAAAGGCTTCGGTGAGGATTATTCTCAGGAAGAGCGTGAAAAAATGGAGGAGATTTATGCCAACACGCTTACCGAGATTACAGAAAAAGAAGTTGTAAAAGGTACCATTGTAGGTATCAACGACAGGGATATTATCATGAACATCGGCTTTAAGTCTGATGGATTGGTGTCTGCTGCAGAATTCCGTGACATACCTGACCTCAAAATAGGGGATGAAGTGGAAGTTTTCATTGAGATGCAGGAAGATGCCAATGGTCAACTGATCTTATCGAGAAGGAAGGCAAAAATTGTAAAAGCCTGGGAATACATCCAGGGTGCAGAGGACAAGGATGAGATAATTGATGGTTTTGTTAAGAGAAGGACCAAGGGTGGTCTTATCGTTGATATTTTCGGTATCGAAGCTTTCTTACCCGGATCACAGATAGATGTTAAGCCCATACGGGATTTCGATATCTTCGTAGGGAAGAAGATGGAGGTAAAAGTTGTGAAGATCAACTACACCAACGACAACGTAGTTGTATCGCATAAGGTATTGATTGAGAAGGATCTTGAAAAGCAGAAAGCTCAAATCCTTGAAAACCTTGAAAAAGGCCAGGTACTTGAAGGTGTGATTAAGAATATGACCAATTTTGGTGTGTTTATCGACCTTGGTGGTGTTGATGGCTTATTGCATATTACCGACATATCCTGGGGCCGTATCAATCATCCTGAAGAGTTGCTCAACCTTGATGAGAAGGTAAACGTTGTTGTACTTGATTTTGATGATGATAAGAAGCGTATCTCTCTGGGGATGAAGCAACTTACTGCACATCCTTGGGATTCATTGCCTGAAAATATAGAGATAGGATCCAAAGTGAAAGGAAAGATTGTGAATGTAGCCGATTATGGCGCATTCCTTGAGATCTTGCCCGGTGTTGAAGGTCTTATCCACGTTTCAGAGATGTCCTGGTCACAGCATTTACGCAATCCACAGGATTTTATACAAATAGGAAATGAACTGGAAGCTGTAGTTCTTACCCTGGACAGGGAAGAGCGAAAGATGTCATTAGGCATCAAGCAACTTTCTGAGGATCCATGGACTAAGCAGGATGTACTTACTAAGTACGCTGTTGGAACAAAACATAAAGGAGTTGTACGTAACCTGACAAACTTTGGCTTGTTCATTGAGCTTGAAGAAGGAATTGATGGTTTGGTACACGTATCTGACTTGTCATGGACCAAGAAGATCAAGCATCCTTCGGAATTCGTGAAAGTGGGAGATGAGCTGGAAGTACAAGTTCTTGAACTTGACGTTGAGAACCGTAGATTGGCCTTAGGTCATAAGCAGCTTGAAGAGAATCCATGGGATACTTTCGAGACTGTATTTACCAGGGGTTCAATACATAAGTGTACTATCATCAGTAAGAATGATAAAGGTGCAGTACTTGAATTACCATATGGAATTGAAGGATTCGCTACTGCTAAGAATCTGGTAAAAGAAGATGGTTCACCATCAGCAGTTGGTGAAACTTTGGATTTCAGAGTACTTGAGTTCTCAAAAGACGACAAGCGTATAGTTCTTTCTCATACGGCAACTTATCAAGAAAGAGAAGAAAGACCTGCCAGGAAGCCTAAACCTAAGAAGTCGGGTGTGACTAAAGTCAATGCCAATGTGGAAAAAGATACACTTGGTGATTTTGAAGCACTGACAGAGCTAAGGGAGAAAATGGCTGGTGGCGGCAAGAAAGCTGCTGAAAAAGCTGCGCCAAAAGAGGAGAAGCCGGCTGCTGAGAAAAAAGTAGAAAAGGCTGAAGAACCTAAAGCTGACACACCTCAGGAGGAGGCACCAGCAGTTGCTGAGGAAAAGGCAGAAAAGGTTGAGAAGGCAGCGGAGGCTAAAACTGAAGAGAAAGAGGCAGAAAAGGTTGAGGAGAAAGTTGAAGCAAAGGCTGAAACGAAGGAAGAACCTGAGGCAAAGGCAGATGCTCCTGCTGAAGAATCTGAAAAGCCTGAAGAGGCAGAAAAGGCTGATGAGGCAGAAAAGCCTGCTAAGAAGCCAGCGGCAAAGAAAACTACCAAGAAGGCAGAGCCAAAGGCAGAAGCTGAAGAGGAAGTAAAAAATGAGAAAGAGGAAGCCAAGAAAAAGGCTTCGGCGAAGCCAAAAGCTGCTGCTAAGAAGACGACGAAAAAAGACGAAAAGGCGGACGAAGAGAAAGCTGAATAGTTCGTTTTAGGATATAAAAACGGGCGAGAGAATAACTCTTGCCCGTTTTTTCTATTTGTTTTTTAATACTAAACAATTTGTAGTATTTTCGTTTTTACTGAGGGATTTCATATCCTTCTATCCGGGAAATCCGGTTTTCACATATTAAAATATCTGGTCGAGTGGCCGAGTGGCTAGGCAGAGGTCTGCAAAACCTTTTACAGCGGTTCGAATCCGCTCTCGACCTCTGAGTACGATAGGCCCCAAATCTGGGGCTTTTTTTGTTTTTTAGTGTGCTGTTTAGCGTGTTATTTTCTCCAAAATCTCCTTTGTCATGCCACGAGCAAGAATAACATGGGGTGTAGATAATTCAGAATTAACCAGATTCCGGAATATTCTGACTAAAATCATAATTATCTTAGATCAGCTCGAGAAAGACATCGTTGATTCTCTAGATATTCCGGTTCTTAAAAATGTAAAGCAAGAATATTTGAAACGAATGAGTGTAAAAACTGTTAATGATGAAAAGGATGGACATTCAAATGCTAAGTATTTTGTTGATACAAAGGACTTCGAGGATGCTTTAAGATTGTTGGAAAAAATTTATTTAATAGTTGATGAAAATAATCTTTCCTCCAAGGATTTTAAGAATATTGATTTAAATGACTTAATTGATGGTTAATATCAATATACAAAAAACAAAAAGTCAGGCTGATTATAAATCAAAAATTTCCTTTTAATAGGAGAACTTTTGAAGTGTAGTTCGTACGTTAGAACGCATTTAAATACCCTTAGAAACAAAAAAGGGAATGCCGTGAAGCACACGCTAACCAAACATTAATTGTGGATATTTACTACCCTATTAATTTTCCCGACTTGCTTTCATTATAAGTATCTCTCATTTTTCGAAATCTTTCTTTTAACTCCCAGGATTTAACTTTATCAGTTATTTTGTCGTATGTTGAATTTTTAAATCCATAAGGGCTGAACATATTTAATTCGTTATATGAGTTAATGGTTGGTATATTTATTTCTCTGTCAAAATTATCCCTATATTTCTCCTCAAATTTTGCTAGCACAACTTTGATAATCTTATCTTTCCTTATTTGCATCTCA
Source organism: uncultured Roseivirgaceae bacterium (assembly GCA_964389805.1). Taxonomy (GTDB): domain Bacteria; phylum Bacteroidota; class Bacteroidia; order Cytophagales; family Cyclobacteriaceae; genus JAGTVG01. The sequence goes on from CAYMFU010000343.1 coordinate 20,065, forward strand.
CTTTCCTTTTTATAAGAATTTACAGAGTTTTCTCTAAATGAAATTATATCAGTAAACTCATTACTTTTAGAGTTTCTGAATATATAATATCCATTCACTTCAAAGCCATTCATATTATGTAATTCTTCAATAGCTAAAAACGCTTTTTCATATTTATTTTTAAATCCAATATTGTGAAATTCAAATTTCTTCATTGGCTTAGTTTTCTATAAATTCAATATTATTTTCCTTTCTGCTGAATCTTTTTCGATTTATTAATTATTCTAACATTGTTAATCACCTTAATGAGAAATAAAATGATTAAAAATATCCATACATAGAACGCTATAAATGTTAAACGATCTACATCATTATTTGATATTTTAATGTAATATGAAATAGTCATAAAAATGGATATTAGAAACATGCCAATAGCAGTAGCAAATTGAAATTTAACGCTTAATAGTTTTTTCATTATATCTTCCTTTTACAATTAAAAAATATGGCTGAATCACAATTTAAAAAAATATCCGTTTTCAAACGACTAATAAATTAATAACTATTGACTTACAAAAAAAAGATTCTTAGATTGAACTAACATTTTTTAAGTGTTTAACCATTTAGACGTATTGAAAAAATACGTATTAAAGTCATTAAGACAAAGAGGCCGCTGGCCTCACATAACTGGCAAACCCTCATTGCTTTGGTGGGGGTTTCTTATTTGCAAGAAATGCATATAATAAATTTCCTATTATGATAATGTATTAATAATAAGGGGAAAATAGCAGCACTTCACATTTATCAAATCGTTAAATAATAAAACGAACCAATCCTTAGCCATGATAAGATTTACTTTTACATACCTTAAGTCGGTCACTCGATAATCAGGCACTTACATATAATAGCGTGAGTGCCTTTATTTTTTGTAACACAAAAAAGTTCACAAATCCTTTATAATCAATTATTTTCTGGAGCGGAAGCCATAATCAATATAGATTCTGTTTCAAGTCTATAAAAAAAGCCAGGAAGATCAGTATGTCCACCTGGCTTTTTAATATATATACAATTTTTTATTTCGATAGTGTTAATTCTACTGACATATCAATTGCAGCATCCGGGGTTTCTGGATCGTCATCAAGATCTTCAAATTCCGTTTGTTCTATACTAACTTTTAAAGTACTTGCCGTTAGGATTAAAACGTTAGTAACCTGTTCGTCTATCGTACCCGCATCCAATGTCAATTTATCTCCTGCAGCGTTTAAACTCCAGGTGCCATCGTCTACTTCACCTCCTGTGTTCGAGATATAGGTATGATCCGCTTTAAATTCAATGGTTCCATCAAAATTATCCATTAATTCATCTTCAAATAGGGCTGCTAAAACAGCTGCCAAATCTTCTGACAATCCCAGTTCGTCAACAGCATATTGAAGAAGTGTTTTTCCTCCTATGGTAGCATCGACCTGTGCATCGGTAATGGTCCATAAGCCTATCAGATCGTTAACTGCAGGATTATCCGGGTCTTCATCATCTCCATTACATCCTGTAAATACAATAAGGACTGATAACATGCTTAATACAAGGAAAAATTTTAAAGTGGATTCTAGATTTTTCATAGTTTTTTATTTTTGGTTAATTTAAAAAGATAAATGTTTCTATTTTACATTTTTTATTGAATGAAAGCCTATTGGTAACCCATCCTATCTTTAAATAATGGAATTCATCATTGCCATCATACTGAAGCAAAATAATCTATGTTTAGGTTGAACCTATGAATAGAACTATTAATAAGGTCACTTATTGTAATATACAACATTAATTTCTTTATAATACCTCAGCCACATTGCTCCATTTACTCTTTCCTGGTCCACCTCTATGAAGGAGTTGTACCTCCGAAAACCATTGCTATTCTATAATTTATTAATTATCCACAGTACAAGAATTCATCAGACGCTTTCTCTTGTGATTTATCAAGGTTTTAAAGCCTGAAGTGCTTATTTGACTTTCCCCTATTGTTCGTATCTTTTTACAAGTTAAGAAAAATTGGGTAAAGACAAGAAAGGTTGAAGTAAATGTAAAACATAATCATGTATAGAGAACCTAATAGGAATGTTTTCAGAAGTAGAAGTTACTTTTCGTATCCATTTGATTATCTTTTAATAAAGGATATAAGACATCTGAATCCTGTTTTGACACTAGAATTAGCACTAAATTCCTTTGGATTTATGAATTGAGATAATATATTTAGTTAAAAACCATATGTTTTATATAAGCAATATTATATAAAAGCGTTGTGCGTCATTATAAATATTCATAAATATGGGATCACATCCAATTAATCTTGCAATTCGATTTATTCTTGAATTAAGTGCATTGGTGTCAGTGGGTGTTTGGGGTTGGAGGCAAAATGATGGGTGGCTGCGATTCGTTCTGGCAATCGGGATACCTGTCATACTTGCAGCAATCTGGGGTACATTTGCAGTTCCCGAAGATCCAAGTCGTTCAGGGGGAGCCCCAATTGTCACCTCTGGAGTACTACGATTGATCATAGAGTTAGCATTTTTTGGTATTGCCGTTTGGGCGCTGTATGATATAGGATTTATCAAAATAAGTATTGCACTGGGCATCATTGTAATTTTACATTATATCTTCTCCTATGATCGAATAATATGGCTGTTATCTCAATAAGAGAGTCAACTTTTTAAAACCTTTCAAATGAAAGCATGGTCTAATATTCAGATTTCTACCCAAGATCCAGAAATCGTTAAAATAAATAACTCAGAAAAAAAACTTGGGAAACTGCCTGATAAAGTACTCAAAATTCGTGAACTCATTACAAGATTTGAAGTATGCCATTTCAAATACCAGCAACATTTAGGAAATATCAAGAATTCAATTATTGACCTTGAACCAAACGTGGATACAACTGTAATTGGAATAAACCATATTCAGCATGGAGAAAATGTATTGAGTAAAGATACAACAGGAAAAAGTCTTATAGGACAACAATATATTTGGGCAATAAAGGAATGGTTAGATGATAATCTTAAAAATGAAATTTCTGACATTTATGATAGAAAGAAAGGACAAAAGATTCGAAAATGGTTGGGTGAGAAGAATCCTGAAAAAATAAGAATAGTCAAGTTATTAATTGCCAGACTGACTTGGGATTGGAATAGTTATGAAAAATTGCTACATGGTGGAGAATTCGAAGAAATTGAATTTCAAGCATGCAGAATGGACATCTGCCATTACGCTTTCCCCAAAAACCTTGATTTATTGTTGCAGGGAATAGGACAAATGAAACCGGTTAAAGATAAAGAATTTGAGGGTTGTGGTTCATTTGATGCTAATATAAAGGCGTATCTTGAAAAAGAATTTTTAGATTTAAATGACGCACTTATATCTTTAAAAACAAAAAACGGGTCAAATAAGAAAGATTTAATCAGGGCATGGTTGATTGCATGCTTAGCTAAAACTATAAAAGGAAGTATAAATATTGCAATACCAATTACTGACATAGAAAATTGAAAATAACAGAACGAAAATTGGTCAATAATATCAATTATACTCTTCATAATAATGTTTGGATTAGCCTTCTTTCAACGAACAAAAACAGGTTTATAATGCAACCTAGGCTCATAGCCAGACAATGGGTTTAACAAAAGGTCTTTTCAAGCCAGATATACCTTTCTGTTATTTTTTCTGGCTTCTTCAATACAACGATATTATATTGAATTAAATACGGAACAGATCATAATGCAGGACGATTGTATTTCTTTCATAACAACAATTCGGTAGCCGGAAGGACCAATATTAAATCCAACGATATGAATGTATTAATGAAGAAAATTAGTCGATACCCATTAGGGATATGGATTGCTCTTTTTGCATTAATCTTGATATTTTTAGCCTGGTTTATGCAATTATATTCGCTATTAGACTGGGAAGGTGCCGTAAAACTTGGCCTTCAGAATGAAAGTTTTTTTGGTGATGCTACTGAGCGTGCCATAGCAGATGTTGAAAGAGGTGTTGCAATGGCTGATATTTTATGGGCATTTCCAATCACGATTGTAGCATTTATTGGATTGTTGAGAGAAACATTAATTGGTTTTATAACTGCATTGATGGTTTTTGGAATTTGCGTTTATTTTCCACTATTCTACGCATTCCGGGAAAGTATGAATCTTGATATTGTTTTGGTAGCTATTTCCTTGTGGGCAATTCCTTCACTTCTCGGGATAATTGGATTATGGGTGAACAGAAGTTTATTTATTACAAAATAATTCCTTGAATGATTAATACAACAATGATTACCTGGATAATTGCAATATTTGGTGCAATTACCTTTTTGCCTCTTTTTGGTGCACAATTCGTAATGTTATTAAAGCCAAAAAGTCAGAAGGCAAAAGATCTAATAATAGGAAAAGGTGAAGATTGGCGAGATAAAACTCATTTCAAATCAGCTTTGGCATTTGCCTGGGCAGATTTAATAATTATTCTTCCCTTATATACGATCGGAACAGTCCTGGTATTTAATGGCCAATATTGGGGCTATCTGATTTGGATATCTTTGGGTGTCGTTTCAATATATTTTAGCATTCTATTTTGGGTATTGGAAAAAGAATACACATATAAATCGGTAGGATGGATTGCTTATTTCACTTATTTCTGGGGATTTTTCCTGTATTGGGGCCTGGGAGCCATAGTACATTCAATTTTACAATTAAATAATTAGGTAAGTGATAAAAAGGCTAGGAAACATGACACGGTATATGTATGGTTGGCTCATACAATCGCAATACGCATATACTCACATTTAGGTCAATTAATCAGTATCTAATATCATTCGTTATGACAAAAACTTTGTACATCGTTAATCCGGCAGGCAACGGAGGGGAAGGGATAAAAGTCTGGGGCAAATTCAAGGACCTTTGGGGAAATGATATTGATGAAAATGACATAGTTTTTACAAAAAGATCCTTACATGGTATTGAAATTGCCTCTAAAGCTGAAGGATACTCTACCATTGTATCAGTTGGCGGTGATGGAACCGTCAATGAGGTGTTGCAAGGCGTATTGAAGAACAATTTCAAACCCTCTTTGGCAATAATCCCTGCTGGGACAGGAAACGACATAGCAAGAAATGTTGGCATTGGATCACTCATGGATGCAGTTAAAGCGCTTAGAAAAAATCAAAGTAAAAAATACGATATATTGCAAACTGAATATGGTCAGGAAGTAAAGTACTCCTTCCTTACTACTAATTTTGGCTTTTCAGCAAATCATAGAGTAAAGCCCTGGATGAAAAGATTATTAGGAGCAACAGCCGCATATTATCTGGCTACTTTTCTTGAGATAATTTTATTTCACCCGTGGAAGATGAATGTAGAGTGGGAAAGTGGAGAATATTCTGGAAAAACAACAATGGTTATCATTGCTAATGTTGAGAGAACATCAGGCGGAAGCATGATACTGGGCCCTGGGGCAAGTCCAATTGATGGAAAAATGACTGTAACAATAGTGCCCTATAAATCAAAGGTCAGTTGCCTTTTCAATGAGTTCCCTAATCTTCCTAAAGGTAAGGTTAGTGAAATCCCTGGAGTGAAATTTTTTCAGACAAAACAGATTTCTGTTAAAAGCGAGCCTGAAACGGATATGGATATTGATGGGGATAATCAAGGAAGCACACCTGCTTCAGTAAAAATACTTCCACTGTGTGTAAAAATTATTTCCCTGGTCAAATGATCTTTTATTTTCAAATTAAAAATAACAAGAAGAAATGAACGAAAAAAAAGATCAACTTATCAGAAATAATATTAGGAATCAGTTGCCAACAAGTCGACTCTATAAAATAGGAGAAATTTTATTCCTGTTTATTTCTGTATATATCTTCATTTAGACTAATAAATAACTAGTAATAAAATTCATAAGGAAAATTAGGCAGTAATTATTAATTGAAAATAAGTTTAGCAAAATACTTTATAACTTGAATTATAGGAAAATTGAAATATTCGCTGTTGTATTAACAGGAATAATGAAATTCTGGGTGGTGGATTTTCTTGATGCCAAGTTTTGGTTTATTCTTATAGCCGGAACATTCTGGATAGCCTATGTTACATTTAGAATTTATAATAAGCCAGCCGTACTCAAAGACTGGGGCATGGGCAAAGTAGGCTTTAGACAAACTTTTCAAGTTCTTTCTATTCCAGCATTAGTGGTAACTCTTGGTTTTATATGGTTTGGTATAAGTAATAGCATCCTGATTTTCAATTGGCATATAATACCAGCCATGATATTGTATCCTTTATGGGGTACCATCCAGCAACTGCTCATAATTTCACTATTTGGGGGTAATATTTATTCTCTTGAAAATACTAAACTCAATAAGTTATCAGTCATCGGGCTTACATCCATATTATTCTCAATAGTTCATTTTCCATCTATTCCATTAATGGTGGCTACTTTCTTTCTTGCTATTGCTTATTGCTTTGTATTCTTCAGATTCAGGAACATATTGGTTTTGGGCTTATTTCATGGCTGGTTAGCGTGTTTTTTTTACTTTTTTACTTTGGGCAGAGATCCATGGCTTGAATTTGTTGGATCGATATAGATGTACATTCACTTTAGCGATAACGAAAAACAATTTGCCTAGTTCTATTACTGATAGAATAAGGGAGATTATATCTGATTCATCGACAGGCAGACTTTGAACAAAGCCCATACCCTTGCTCAAGTCTAATAGCTGAGGCTTCCAGTTTGTCTATATTTCCCCCTGGCCGGGACGATACATACATCATGAGGAACCATTAAAGCGTGCATTTTTGTATTGGTTGATCAGATACGGAGCATCAGAGAATAGATAATTTCTAAATTCGCAATAATTTTTTTTTCTGTGTTATTGTTTTTACCTTCCTATTAACAATAAGCTAAAAATCCACACAATTGTGTTGAAGCAAAACCACAAATTTTAGATCCAATAATTACTGCGCATAAAAATCTAATTATAATATATACTTTTCAATAAATAGCAGCAGAAATGAAAAACCCAAACAGAAGGTCATTCATAAAAAAATCAGCAACTGCAATGGCAGGGGTTGGATTATATTCATCAATACCAGGGAGTTATTCTTCAATTGCGCCAAGTGACAGGGTAAATATCGGTGTAATTGGCCTTGGATTTGGCGCAACAAATATGAAGGTCATGTTGGAGGCAAACTCGTTTGTGCACTGCACCGCTTTATGTGATGTTGATCAGATAAAGCTAGAGGAGCAAGCGGCAGTACTGAAAGAAAAATTTCCTGATAATGCCGGTAATATAAAACTATTCACTGATTTTCGTAAACTCCTTGAGGATAAAGAGATTGATGGAGTAATTGTTGCTACTCCCGATCACTGGCATACTTATGTGTATGCCGAAACTACAAAAGCCGGCAAGGCAGTATATGTAGAAAAACCAACAGGAAAAACCATAGCAGAATGTAATTTGATGGTGGACCTGCAACGAAAATACAAAAATGTAGTGACCACAGGATTGTGGCAAATTAGTGTGGATTACTTTATTGAGGCTTTCGATATTTTAAAGAGCGGGGCCTTAGGTGAAGTCTATAAAGCACATGCATGGATTACGGGCGGTACAGATCCTATTATTTATGGTGCTGAACCTCAGGCAATTCCCGAAACATTGGATTACAAAATGTGGCTGGGCCCAGCGCCTTTACATCCATATGTCCAGGACAGGGTACGAAGTTGGAGACATTACTGGGATTATGGTGGTGGCAGACAAACCGACTGGGTGCATTACCTTGATTCGGCTCTAGATGGCCTGGCCGCCATGGGACATGAAAGAACTTATCCGAAATCAGTATATTCCGTGGGTTACAAACATCCGGAAACTATGCGGGAGGTCCCTTCGGTTCAGACTTCTGTATTTCAATTTGACAATATACATATCGTATGGGAGCACCAGGTCAGTCCATTGTATAACAGAGGAGACGGGGTAGCATGGATTGGAAGTAACGGGACGCTTGTTTGCAATCGTAGGGGGTATGAAGTATTTCCAACCAAGGGCCGGGATGGAAAACCAAAGATCGAAGCGAAAAAGAAACAGGGATCATATGCCAATCAATATAACCACATGGTCAATTGGGCAAATTGCATCAGGAATAAGGACGTCAATACAAATAGTCCAATTGACAAAGGAAGTTATGCCTCCGCCTTGGCTAATATTGCCAACATTTCATATCGAATCGGCGGCAGGAGTCTTGAATATCTGCCCATTGAACAGAAATTTCGCAATAATTCTGAAGCTGATTCCTATATCTTCCCTGATTACAAAAACAATTGGGAATATCCCCATATATAGTTTTATTCATATATTCCCAATCCTGTAGCTGCCCAGTATATTCCGCCATATATATGGTCCAGAAACAATGGATCCTTATACAATTCAGATAGATGACCCAGGGCTGTATAAAACGATCTTCCTCCATCATACTCCTGATACCATGCAATTGGATGAAAATCCCCCATACCAGTATGTCTGTTCTGCTCTTCCCATGTCTTGTCCGGATCATATGTGGATTCATCTACGGTAATTAAAACTTTTTGATTTACTGTTAGTGCTTCTGTAAATGAATACCATTCATCAGTCCAGATCCACCTGTCCGCGAGGTGCATGGTAGATGGGTGGTTTTTATCCGCCACATGCATTACGCCGGTCTGTTCTTCAGGATGATCAGTAAATGTACGTCCAACCAGTTTCCGGAACCATTCTCCATCACTTTTGCAGGCAGATGTGGCATGAATGCCAACAAATCCACCTCCATTGCGAATAAATCTTTTGAAGCTGTCAAGTTGCTCCTCAGAAAGATCCCTGGTGGTCGAATGAAGGAAAACCAGAACATCATATTTATCCAGGTTTTCATCATTAAAATTGCCAACCACTTGCGTTACGGTTAAGCCAAAAGCATGCCTGTTAGCCAACTTCTGGAATTCAAGAATTGCTGTCGGTTCGGTAATATTATGCCATTTGTCCGGGCTAATGTATACCATGACCTCAAACTGATTTCTACTCTGATTTTGGGCATAAGCTGGAACCAGGTTTGCGAACATAACTACTATGGCTAATATTTGGTTGATTTTTTTCATAAGAATTCGAATTAAGATTTTTGGAAAAATAGACTATATGTTATCTGAAAAAATTAAATAGAAAACAATATATAAATGTAATGATAGAATCAATAGCTCAACATCTTTAATTTTAACATGTATTTAAAATATTTAGCTTTTTCGACTGTGTCGGCAACATAACCAAGCTTGTCAACCATCGCCCTCAGGGAGGGCTGCCATTAGCGTAATGTCAGACTTTAACATGAAATCAAAAATTAATAATATCAGTAATATATTTTTCAAAGAGTTCTGTAACTTCAACTTTAACATGACTAAATCGATTTATGATACATGATATTATTATAAAAATATTGCCTGTTCTACTCTTTATTGTATTCCAAAGTCATATAAGTATTGCACAAAATGATTCTTCTAAACGAAATAATAATTTGATACATCGGATAAAAACAACCAGTGGATTAATCGGATTATGGACCTTCAGGGAACGGCCTGGAAAATCCAGAAAAGCAATTGGTGAGGATAGATTTCCTTTGGAAGAGGTCATGGGAAAAATAGAGAGAATTAAGGAAGGACCTCTTTCAGGTTATTCTATAAAATTAGAAGGATCGAACTACTTGAGGCTAAGTAATGAAAAAACAGGAAAATTAAACATTTACGGAGATAAAAAAGAAGTGACAGTAATTGCCTGGATTAAATGGACAGGAGAGCAAACTGGTTTTGTAGGCGGGATGTGGAATGAATATCAAGATGGGGGAAGGCGACAATATGGATTATTTATATCCTTGCCCCATTACAATGGAAAAGACCAGGTTTGCGGTCATATTTCAAAAACAGGTAAACCAACGATTCCATTCCCATATTCTCTGGATTACTCCGCCAGTAAACAGGAAGTGCCGAAAAATGTATGGTGTTGCGTTGCCTTTACCTATGATGGTCAATTTATAAAATCATTCCTGGATGGAGAATTTAAGTCACGTGCACCTGAATTAATAAGCAATACCACAGGATTTGATGGGTACCCTAACGGTCTGATACAAAGTAAAAATCCATATTTCTATCCATATGGAATGGGCAACAATGGATCAGATTTTACAGTAGGCGCTGTTTTACTTAAAAATGGAATGGGGAATTATTACAAAGGACTTATTGGAGGTTTGGCTGTATTTGACCGGGCACTTTATGAAAGCGAAATTGAAATATTAATAAGATGAACGCATTTACAATAGTCAGAATACCCATCCCTGATCTGTTTGTGAACTCTTCTTCCACAGGGAATTGATTTCATTTATCAAAAGATATCATAGTCTTTAGGTGGATCTTGACTTTAGAATCATTAGTGATAATTGAAATATTGGAATTGAAGGCCATTCTATGGAGAATCCACAATTTTGTTGTATTTTTAAAATAACAGACTGCTGGAGATATATTTTTTAATTTGATAAATAATACCCGGTATAATATTCAAAGCGTCCTGAAAGAGAATATTACAGAATGTTAAATCGAACTTAAATTTTTGGAATATGTTTTTAAAAAATTTTTTCTTTCGAAGATTTTCTCTGATCCTTTCTTTGATCTTATTTTTTCTACTGATGCAGATACCAGAAATCTTTGCACAAAGTATTGACATTGAACAATCCATCGAGAAGCATAGAAAGGGAAAAATAATAGTAAAATCAACACCCAACTCAGAAGTCAGTATTGAACAGCAAAGCCATGAGTTCTGGTTTGGGTGTGCTATTGGAAATGGCATATTTAATGACCGGGCATCAGAAAACGATGTAAAGCAGTATAAAGAAAAATTTTTAGAGAATTTCAACTCTGCTGTTACCGAAAATGCAGTTAAATGGGGGAATATGGAAAGGCAGAAGGGGCAGGTAAATTATGCCGTCATTGACGCCATGTTGGACTGGACAGAAGAAAACGGCATTCCTTTGAGAGCCCACAATCTCTTCTGGGGAATACCTAACAGAGTGCAATCCTGGTTAAAGGAAATGCCGGATGAGGAGTTGGAACAGACACTTAAAACCCGGGCCGAAACTGTAACTGCCAGGTATAAAGGCCGGTTTACAGAATATGATATGAATAATGAAATGATCCATGGAAATTACTATGAAGATCGCCTGGGCCCGGAAATCACTAAGAAAATGGCTGAATGGGCACAAGTCGGAGATCCGGATATCAAGTTATATCTCAATGATTATGACATTCTTACCGGCAATATGCTGGAAAAATTTATGGCACATATTAGACATATACTGAAACAGAATATACCCATAGCTGGGATTGGCGTTCAGGGACATCTTCATTCGGATACCTTTGTCCGGGCTGAATTGATCCGATCGCTGGATTCACTGGCTAAATTTGATTTACCTATTAAAATTACCGAATTCAATATGCCAGGCCAACGCTCAAAATATCACACAAAAAAGATCAGGACAATGACTCCGGAAGAGGAAGAATTAAGAGCGAGGGAGCTTGTTGATTATTATAAAATCTGTTTTGCGCAACCTGCGGTGGAAGGGATTTTAATGTGGGGATTCTGGGCAGGAGCAAACTGGATCCCTGTATCTTCCCTGTATAAAAGAGACTGGACACCGACACCTGCTGCCGAGGCTTACCAGGACCTTATCTTTAAAGAATGGTGGACAAGGGAAGAGGGAACATCCGATAAAAATGGAGAGTTTTCATCATCCGCTTTTTATGGGAAATATAAAGTTACTGTCGGTGGAGTAAGCAAGGAAATCAATTTGACCAAGGCGGAAGGACAGGTTGTAGTTGAATTTTAATATCATTAAAATATTACGAAAACTTATCGGGTTTAATTATTTTTGATTGTAATCGAGTGAATCAATTTTTATGATGAGTGATCCATAAATCT
>CAYMFU010000344.1:0-5087 GCA_964389805.1 uncultured Roseivirgaceae bacterium
AATTGCGAGCATCATTTTGTTCCTATCATAGGGAAAGCACATGTAGCTTATATTTCTTCCGGATACGTTATCGGTTTATCCAAAATACACAGGATTGTGAATTATTTTGCAAAAAGGCCTCAGGTGCAGGAAAGAATGACCATGCAGATTGCTAATGAGTTGAAAAGGGTATTGAAAACAGAAGATGTGGCAGTTGTGATTGATGCTGAACACCTTTGTGTTTCATCCCGAGGGATAGAAGATACCACTTCAAGTACAGTTACCTCACATTATTCAGGAAAGTTTGCTAAAGACACTCATAAACAGGAATTTCTTCAACATATATATCAAAAATGATTTTATTTTGTGTTGAGTTATCAGGTAAAGTCGGCTCCCATGGGGCCGGCTTTTTTTATTATGGACTTACCGGCAATCCGGTTCCCGAATAATTATTCATACAAAGAACAGGAACTGTAGCTCCAAATTTTAAGTTTATTGCCTGAATAAAAACATTCGCAGTATACACATAACCCCATTCATTGGGATGAAGACCATCTTCTGAATATGCACCAACCGGTGGAGCAAAAGAAGAGGCTATGGTAACTCCGTCAATTACTAAACCACCGTTAGAAATGGAAGCCCCCAGAAGTACATTATAAGCTGAATTTACATCAGCCAATGCCAGCCGGTCTCCACTCCCGGCAACAGCTCCATCAATTATCGCATTATAACCCGCGGTATTCGTTTTTATTTCAATAATTTCAGATACAGTAAGTGCATACTGGTCTGCCAGGGGCCAGCTTACACCCTGTACCGCGAGAGGATTTCCCAAGTAAAGTTCGCCAAGTACTGCTCCAGCTGACAAGGGTATCATATCAGTAGCTGTAGTTTGTCTAGCCTGCGCATATGGAACCAATGCCTGGGCTCCATTGTCTATCATGTATTGAGTCAGGTCTGTAAGCTCTTCATCTACAATTAATGTCCCATTGCTACCTTCCACATAATTAAGTATCCGGGCATCTCTTTCTTCAGCCGTAATCACCTGGAATTGGACCATTACATTAAGGAAGGCATTGTAATTATCCGCAATATTGGATTGAAGAGAGGCAGCTGTTGCCTCATCAAGTCCAATGGTATTATATGGTATGGTGGTAAAATAAGGATAAGTTTCAATTTCCGGAATGTTACCAACCACTCCTTTAAAGACTGGGTTACCACCAAGCATAGTGGAGATCAGGCCGTTAAATTGTGTACTGAAATCTGAAACTGAGGTCATAGGATATGCATCATCCGCCCCAAAAGCAGCATGAAGGAGCATATCGTCAACGCCCAGCCAGATCAAATAAAAACTCCCTGCTGCAATAAGTGATTCCTGCAGGATTGATGTAACACCTGGATTGCTGGAAAATCGGGCCCAGAATGGATTGAAAAAAGGGCTTGCCGGATTTCCGGTATCCGGAATTAAGGTTTGGCCTAAATACATTAGCGGGACCGCGAAATTATTAATTTCAGATCTGTCACCTGCGTAAGGTGTAGGAAGGTCGGCCGAATTATAGGGTGCTGGTACACCTGGGGCGCCAGCAGGCGCCGGTGCTGATGATTCTGGCCCATCACCATCGGGATCAAATAAAACAAGCCTGCCTAAGATTATTCCCTGTGCAGGCACTGAAAGTTGCACATTATATCCATTTTTTGAGTCAATATATGGCTGGTTAAAGGTTTCACTTCCTCCAGCACATTCCAGCTGTTGGGCGATCATCAATGCCATTGAATTATTCTGCCCGAGGTTAAACAATGCACCTGCCTGGAAGCCGGCAACGAAAGAACTGCCTAATGCCACAAACTTATCAAATGAGGCAGTTCCTGAAGAAGCACCATCAGGGCATGTACTACAGCCTGAATCTGGCGGATCAGGTTGTTCCAGGTCTATTACTTCCTGTGCACATGACCAGATAACCAGGTTGATGGCTAGAATTAAGATTTTGCTTATATTTTTCATAGTTCGATTCGTTTTGATGGATTGGATTAATTCAGGAATTGGTCAAACGTTAAAGAGAGGTAAAACTGCTGCCCCACAAAAGGTCCTCCAAGATTCGTGCGGTAGTCACCTCCGAACAAATTAGTGCCTCCCAATTTAACGATGGTTTTTATCGGGGAAATTTTGTAGTTGATCTGGGCATCGAATACACCGTATTCAGGAACTTGCCAGATGCCAAATGTAGATTCCCACTTAAAAGCATCCTGCCACCTGAAATTCACCTGGAAACCGAAATTATTAAAGATCGATCTACCGCCCAGCCCGATATTAAACTTATGTTCCGGCGTATTGAAACCAGCAATAAAATCCCTATCAACATCATTGACAAGGCCAAAAGTGGCATAACTATAACTTCCATCAAGATAATAGGATTTGTAAAAATTATAATTGAATCCCAGGCCGATCCCATACGAATAGACTTCAGTTGGACTATTGACATAAGGTGTAAACAAGGTGCCGGGGACTAGTTCATCACCCCTTTGACTTGTAGGAAGTTTACTGGCGATGATCTCAGCCCCAATAAAATCCTTATACTTCGAATAATATGCATTGAAATCCAGCATAAATACATTTGATATGAATCCTTTGTATCCAACTTCAAACGCTATCTGTTTTTCAGGTCTTACGTAATCAATATAAGCTGTTTCCAGGAGGCCTTCATTACCTCCAACTGGTTCTCCAGTATCTGGATCTAAAGTACCTCCAGAGGCCCTGAATGCATCGTATGAATTCTGCGACCATGCACCTCCTTCATGTACGCCATACCGGGCTGCATTGGATTCGGTGCTGCCAAGTAATATGCCTCCGGATGAAGGAAAATAAATAAATTGGGTTTGGGTATCCGGATTCCGGAATCCCGTTTGAAAGGATGCCCTGAGGTAGTGTGTTTTATTAAAACCGTAGATGGCAGATATCCGTGGTGTCCACTGTCCCTCAAAATTTTCATTTTTATCATAGCGGATAGAGCCGACCATCCTGAAAGATTCGGTAAAGCTTTTTGCTATCTGTCCATAGAATCCAAACTCATCGATATTGATCCTTTGAAAATCATCGCCTCCTTCCGGAGCTTCGTTGAATATGGTCCCTTGAGAATATAAACTATACCTTCTGTAATTTCCTCCAACCATGATCTCCGCAAAGGATAGATTATGAAAATTGTAGTTGAATTCAGCGTGATATAACCTTGAATTATCATAAAAAGAAGCGCCCGGAGGCGAACCCTGAAATTTGTTTTCCCTTACACTGTTGATTAGTTGATCATATTCAGGTGTCCCTTCAGCTGGCCTGTCCCTGTCAGCATATGAACGCCCGGCAGCATGGGCCGCCTCTTCATTGCCGGCAGGCACACCCGGTATATATCCCTGCATGGCAAGTGCATATATCTGTGCATATTCCGGCGCCCATTTTGCAACAGTAGGGCTGTAATATTCATTAGCGTATGCTCCAAGGGCACTCATATTCCAGGAATCACCTGCTCCGGTTTCAGTCATATAGCCCCGGACGAAAAAATGATTCGATTTTAATTCCAGTTTATGGAATTGCTGGGTAAAATTTCTCAAAGCATATTTCTCAGCACCCTGGTATACCGAACTTCCTCCACCATATCGGTAATTATAAAGTATTTCCAACTTTTCTGTTATCCTGTAATGTAATGCAACATCCCCTTTAATACTCTGTGCATCGTCATTATCCAGAATAGACTCTTCACTAAAACCTGTCCTTCGCAGATCCAGGGTGCCAAAGGTACCTCCTATAGGAACAGGAATAGGTGCTTCATCACCGTATAGGTTTAATCCATCGAAGTTGGGATTGCCGCTCAAATCAATGGGTGATTCGGGCTTGGTCCTGTCAGTCCGGTAATCGTTGCCAATCCAATCTCTGGCCATAAAATAGGAGAAGTTGATTTTAAAGGCGAACCTATTTTTGAAAGCCTTTGCATAGCGGATCCCAAAATTATAAAAAGGGCTTGAAGAGCCTTGTGCATCAGACCTCGTTACCCCTCCCTTTGCCTGGGCACTTAAACCCTGGTAATCAAAAGGACTTTTACTATTCATAATCAATATCCCATTAAAAGCATTCGGGCCATATAATGCAGAGGCCGCTCCTGGTACAAGCTCCATGCTTTCAATATCCAATTCTCCAATACCGACTATATTACCCGTTGGAAAATTGAGTAATGGAGCAGATATATCCATTCCATCAACAAGCTGGACGAACCGTACATTGGCTATAGTAGCGAATCCTCTTGTATTTACCGCATTGAAGTTTAAACTGCTGCTGCTTACCTGTACACCTTTAACATTCGCGAGGGCATCAAAAAATTCTGGCGCCGGGGTTTGTTTGATAGATAGCTGATCTATCTTTTCTATAGTAACAGGCGAACTTAAAATACTTTCTTCCAGCCTGGATGCCGATACAACAATTTCCTGAATTAAGGTTGTTTCAATTTCCATCGTAATCTCCAATCCTGTAGTATTAACCTCAGAAATGATTAATTCCTGTTTCTTATAACCTACCATTGAAAATATTACTGAAAAGGGTGGCTGCACTTGATTTACTTCTAAATTAAATTCGCCATCCCTATTGGAGATCGTACCGATCACGAGATCTTTTACGGTAATGTTTACTCCTGCTAAAGGTTCATTTGTATCAGATTCCCTGATTAACCCTGAAATATTCGTTGTTTGAGAGAATACTGAAGAAGAGGTACAAATTAGAACAGCAAGAATCAATTTTAAGGATTTATAAAAAATGTTCATTGCTTAAGATTTAAGTTTAATATATCCTATTTAAACTGATGTGAATAGGACTTTTTTTGGATTATTAAACACAGTCATTCAAACAATTTACAATAAATTATTTAAAAGCAAAAAGATTTAAAAAATATAATTTGATATAAATCAGACAGTTACAGACTGGGAATGCAAAAAAAAATGCTAACGGACACTTATAATGTCCCGTAAGATGACTTGATGAGATCAAGAGTATATTCCATCCAGGTATCTGATTTCTTAATACGATCCTTTAAGGATGCATCCAGGGGATAATCAACTTTGAAAGGATCTCCCAT
>CAYMFU010000345.1:0-36623 GCA_964389805.1 uncultured Roseivirgaceae bacterium
TTACAGTTATTCTACTGGTGTCCCTGGGCCTGTCTACACCTCTGCCGGTATACACCAACTCCCTCTTTTGGTCAAATATATAAAAATTAGGAGTTCGTAAAGCTCCGTATTTTATTGCTACCTCCTGTGTGCTGTCATACAAATACTTCCACGGAAAATTATGTTCGTCCATCCTTTTGACCATATGATCAAAATCATCATCCGGATACGTATTCGGACTATTGCTGTTTATGCTGACGAAAACTACTCCTTTATCAGCAAATTTTAAGGCCGTAGTCCTGGTTATTTCATCTGAACCTATGACATATGGACAATGGTTGCAGGTAAAGAAAATAACGAGATATTTTGCGTCATTGAAGCTGGAAAGCGAATAATTATTTCCATCTGTTGCTTTTAAGTTAAATTCTGGGGCTTTGTCGCCTATCTTTAGTGTGAAAGACATAAATATTTGATTTGGTTTACAATTATAAAATTAACAATTTCATCCCTCATGTCTTAGGTTTCTTCCATTTTGAAATAAATATCATTTTTCGGGTTTATTGTATATCATTGCATTGAAAAACAGCCAATTTTATTGTTATGAAGTTGAATAAATATACCCCTTTCATCTTAATTATAATATTGTTTTTAATATCCTGTACAGAGAAACAAGTTGCGGATCTCGTGATTACCAATGGTATTATACATACGGTAGATGATAAGAACAGCATTGTAGAAGCCGTAGCTTTAAAGGATGGAAAGATCCTGGAAACTGGTTCCTCGAAAAGGATTAATTCCTACGTTGGAGAAGAGACAAAAACTGTTGATCTCAACGGCAGGCTAATGACTCCTGGATTGATCGAAGGACATGGACATTTCATGGGTATGGGCTATAGCCTGATGTCACTGAACCTGATGGGCACCTCAAGTTATGAACAGGTAGTTGACAAGGTCAGGGCGGCCGTAGAAGAATCTGAACCTGGTGAATGGATCCTTGGGCGTGGATGGCATCAAAGTAAATGGTCTCAGATTTCAGGAATGGAAGTAAAAGGATTTCCAACACATCAAATGCTAAGCGAAGCCTCACCCGATAATCCTGTAGTACTGCGGCATGCAAGTGGCCATGCCCTGCTGGCAAATGCAAAAGCTATGGAAATCGCTAATATTACCTCAGAAACTAATTTTGAAGAAGGAGGAGAAATCATTAAAGATCAGGATGGGAATCCTACCGGTATTTTCAATGAATCAGCTCAGGGATTAATCGGGCGATTCATCCCTGAGAATAGTGAAGAAAGCGATAGAAAAGCCTTTGAACTAGCTAGCCGGAATTGCCTTGAAAACGGCATCACCTCCTTTCACGACGCAGGGGAAGGTGAAGGGATAATAAACCTGATGAAAAGGATATTGAATGAAGAAGGATTCTCTACAAGGCTATATATTATGTTATCCGGTGGTAGCAAGGCTCTATTGGATTCGTATTTTTCGACAGGACCTGAGATAGGATTAGGAAATGATTTTTTAACCATCCGGTCGATAAAACTATTTATTGATGGCGCACTGGGATCGCGGGGAGCCTGGTTGATAGAACCTTATTCAGATATGCCAGGACATTATGGACACGCAGTAAGTGAATTGTCATATCTGCAGGAAGTATGCAATGATGCTATTCAAAAAGGATTTCAGGTCTGTACCCATGCCATTGGTGACCGGGGGAATAAGGAGGTCCTGGATATTTATGAAAAAGCCTATCAGAATAATCCGGATCAAATTGATGCCAGGTTTCGAATAGAGCATTCCCAGCACCTTACAGAATCAGATATTCCAAGATTTGCCAGTCTCGGAATTATACCAGCCATGCAGGCAATACATATGTCATCCGACAGACCCTGGGCAATCGACAGACTGGGTGAAGAAAGAATCCTGGAAGGAGCCTATGTCTGGCAGAATTTGTTGCAATCCGGTGCCAGAATTATAAACGGTACGGATGTACCGGTAGAGCCTCTTTCCCCTGTCCAGTGTTTTTACGCCTCCGTTTCAAGAAAAACACTCCAGGGCTTACCTCCTGGTGGATATGAACCAGATCAGAAAATGAGCCGCGAAGAGGCTTTGAGGTCCTATACCATCGATGCAGCATTTGGAGCATTTGAAGAAAACATTAAAGGATCTATTGAGGCTGGAAAACTTGCAGATTTCACTGTTTTTTCAAAAGATATAATGGCCATACCGGAAGAAGATATCCTGTCAACGAAAATAGATATGACCATTGTAGATGGTAAAATTCTTTATGAACGCCAGTAAATTTTACCCCTTCTCCTGAAACCTGGACAAAAAATAAACGTACGATATTTATAGAAATATACATATTTCGTAATCTATTTATTTATTTGTCTAATGCTTGACAGGAATGTAGACAGGTCATACAATATCAAGTTCACAGCAATAAAATCAATGGAAAATATTCTCATAAACGAAGAATAACTTTATCAATTAAGATTGAATTTTTTAATTTTTATGAATTTGAATAAGGGTATTTGGCATATTGTTTGTCGTAACTATGTAAACAGAATAAAATAGCCATGAGAAATAATAATTATTATAAGTCAAAGAAATATCTGAGCAGGAATGGACATTTCAGCTCGAGAGATCCGGAACACCAAAATTTTGACAGCCTGGACACTTTTCACGATTTTACAAATATCCGGATTATCAACCATTACAGGAAAATCGGGGAGGAGATCATGACAAGGAATTTCTGGAAATAAACTAATCAAGATCTTAGATTGGAATCCCAATTGAAAAGTAGCTGATTCCCTTAGTGAGAATATATCATCATTGAATTGAATGTATATTTTTCAATCACTGAATTTTGCCCGTTTCAGGATTTCGTTCATGTCTACTTTCAATCCATTGTAATATGCATATTCGCGGTAGCTTTCAACAATCTGAAGAGCGATTTCATATTCTGTTGCCCTAAGTATGAATCCCCTGGATGGTTTAAATTCCGAAATAAAGTTATCCAGTGCCTCCCCTTCCAGATCAGTTATCCTGCTGACCAGTTTTGGATTATATTTATCTTCGGAAGTCTTCCTTTGTACCAATTCAACCTCTTCCTGCATTTTAAGCATAAGTTCTTCTTCGAGGATTTTTCCCAATTTTTTCTCCTGCTTAGCTCTTTTGCTGAATAAATTTGCGAATGCTTCTACATAACCGCTTCCACCATTAGGCAGAACATTCCAGTATGATGCACCCGGTGCACCCTTAGTGTTCCCCAATCTAATCGTATCTCTTGGAATATCCTTCAGATAAAATCCCTTCATAGGATCATTTGCATAAAAATCCATACTTTCCAGTAAATATGCTTTTGGTTCCAATTTAATGACCTGGTAGGAATTGTTCTTTATAGAATCATTTAGTACCATGTAAAAATTGCTATACCCAACAGCGGTAAACTTTATGGAGTCTCCACGATTTGTAGTGAATGAAAAATTTCCATTATCATCAGCTGAAGTTCCGGTATTCAGACTTATGTCAATAATATGAACAAATGGAATTCTTTCACTCGATTTGGCATCATATATAATCCCGCGGATTTTGACTTTTTCGATAGAGTTTATATCCTGAGCATTAACCAAAAATGGTAAAAATAAAATAAATGCTATATGTGAAATTCTACTCCTCACCTTATATCTTAACGAATATACTCAACTCTCCGACCTAAATTTAACCAATTATTTACAGTCTATATACCTATTATGAAATTTACAGCAGATTTAGCATGAATATCGGTTGTATCAATAACAGGAATATCACAATGACCTTGTTTGATGAGCAGGGGGATCTCTGTACACCCTAATATTATGGTTTCAATACCCTCTGACTGCATTTGTTGTATAATTGTCAATACCGTGTTTCTGGAATCATCCTTAATAATTCCCTTAACTAATTCATCATAAATGATTTTATTAAGCTCATGGATAGATTTTTCTTCAGGCAGGTGCGTTGTTATTCCATATTTATTTTTTAATCTATCCGTGTAGGTATCCGAGTCCATTAAAAACTTAGTCCCAAGAAGTCCCGCGCTTTTAAAATTACCTTGTAAGAGGACTTCCCCAACTGCATCAGCAATATGTAGTAAAGGGATATTTACTTGTTTTTCTATATAACCGGCACATTCGTGCATAGTATTGGAACAGATCAATAAACAATCGGCTCCTGCATCTGCCAATTTTTTTCCTGCATCCGCCATAAGGACATTTAGCCTATCCCATTCAGAATTGTTCTGCAGCAATTCAATTTCCTCAAAATCGAATGAATACATCAATATACTTGCTGAGTGGTTTCTCCCCAAGCGTGAATTTATATCTGTATTTATTATGTGATAATACGTTTGAGTGGATTGCCAGCTTAATCCTCCGATCAATCCTAATGTTCTCATATCCATGAATTTACTATGATGCAAAGAAAATAAAAATAAATGTCTTTGCTTAGTGATTGGGAAATATCAATAGGATTGTTATTTTCATTTTTCAAACAACTTGACATGAGCAAAAAAAATATTCCCATTCTTGTAAAAGACGATCCCTGGTTGGAACCCTATACAGAAGTGATCTCTGACCGTATCGGTAGATTTAACAATTTTTTACAGTCTATAGAAAAAGAAGCTGGTTCCATACAGGCATTTTCGGGGGCCTATGACTATATGGGTATCAATTATGATAAGAAGAAGAAAGGATGGTGGTATAGGGAGTGGGCCCCAGCAGCCAGGTCATTGAGTCTGATCGGTGACTTTAACCATTGGCAAAGGGATGCTAATCCACTATATAAGAATGATCAGGGGATCTGGGAAGCCTTTATTGATGGGGATACCTTAAAGCATGGGGATAAGGTGAAGGTGCATGTAATTGCTGATAATTCGGAAAGAGACAGGATTCCGGCGTACATCAGGCGTACTGTCCAGGATCCTGATAGCCATGATTTTTCCGGCCAAGTTTGGGGACCGGATGTGGAGTTTAAATGGACAGATAAGGGATTCAAATTAAGTCCCATAAAAGAAGCTCCCATCATTTATGAAGTGCATATTGGTATGGCACAGGAAAAAGAAGGGGTAGGGACTTACCTGGAATTTAAAGATGAGGTATTGCCCAGGATAAAAGATCTTGGATATAATGCCATACAATTTATGGCCATACAGGAGCACCCTTATTATGGTTCTTTTGGATATCATGTCTCAAGTTTTTTTGCCCCCACAAGTCGTTTTGGAACTCCGGAGGACCTGAAATGCCTGGTAAACGAAGCTCACAAAATGGGAATCGCAGTGATCATTGACATCGTTCACTCACACGCTGTTAAAAATATTGCCGAAGGACTAAACGAATTTGATGGTTCCGATGATCAGTATTTTCATCCTGGAGGAAGAGGCATACACAGTGCATGGGATTCCAAATTGTTTAATTATGGAAAATGGGAGGTCCAGCAATTCTTGTTATCGAATCTAACCTATTGGCTTAAAGAGTTTCATGTAGATGGATTCCGTTTTGATGGAGTTACCTCCATGATGTATTTTCATCATGGCAATTTCACCAGTTTTGATCATTATGATAAATATTTTGTTGATGGAGTGGAATGGGACGCACTCTTATATCTACAACTGGCCAATGAACTTACTCATAAGGTCAGGAAGGACGCCATTACCATTGCAGAAGATATGAGCGGTATGCCAGGACTTTGTAGGAAACAAAAGGAAGGAGGCATAGGTTTCGATTTCAGATTAGGAATGGGAATCCCGGATTTCTGGATTAAATATCTTAAAGAGATGAGTGATGAAGACTGGAACATCCATGAATTGTGGCAGACTATGGTTAATCGCCGCTGGAAGGAAAAAACTATTGCTTATGCAGAATCACACGACCAGGCCATCGTGGGCGACAAGACAGTAGCTTTCTGGTTGATGGATAAAGAAATGTATTTTCATATGCAGGTGAATGACGAGAATTATATGATCGACAGGGGGATAGCACTGCACAAAATGATCCGTTTTTTTACCATAGCTCTTGGCGGGGAAGGATATCTGAACTTTATTGGAAACGAGTTCGGACATCCGGAGTGGATTGACTTTCCCCGGGAAGGGAACAACTGGAGTTATAAATATTCCAGGAGGCAATGGTCTCTGGTGGATAATGAAAATTTGAAGTATAAGTATCTTTATAAGTTTGACAAAGATATGATCAGTTTGATCAAGGAACACAAAATACTTGAATCACTGCCTGCACGACAGCTGAATATGGACGATATAAATAAAGCTGTAATATTTGAGCGAAATAACCTGATCTTTCTATTTAATTTTCATCCATCGCATTCAATTCCTGACTATCGTTTTTCGGCCCCTATGGAGGGTAATTACAGGGTAATATTAAATTCAGACGAGGCAAAATATGGAGGATTTGAAAGGGTTGACATGAGTATCCTATATCCGGTACATAAGGATGATGGTTATCAGAAATTGAGCATCTACCTGCCAAACCGGACAGCGCTTGTATTGGAAAGGCAGCCGGATTAGATATCATGGGAATTTCTGTTGCCAGGCAGTGAATTCAATTTTCATTTTATTAAATAGTGATTCTTTGAGGCTGGGTATTTGATGAAAATAGTATTCCCTAAAGCTGATATAGAAAGTAATTTGGCTGTGACCTGTAGTTAAAATGAAAATTATGTCAGCAGTTTTGTATAAAGCGCACTTATTTTTCTGGCACTTTCTGCCCAGGTGAGTTTTTTCAAATCCTTGTACCCCTGTGTTATGCAGGCTTTATATAGTTTTTCATCGGTTAGCAGTTCTTGAATGAGTTCCGCAATTTTCTCCGTATCCCAGAAATCCACGGTAAGTGCACTGCTGAGTACCTCTGCTGCACCGGATCTTTTCGATAGAATTACCGGGATCCCAAATTGTGCAGCTTCCAGTGCGGTAAGGCCAAAGGGTTCAGATACTGAAGGCATACAGAATATGTCAGTAATTGAAAGGATATAATGTACTTCTGACCTGTTCAGGAATCCGGTAAAATGAATTTTATGACCTAATTCTGCATAAGCACCTGATTGAATGATCTCTTGCAGTTTATCTCCCTTCCCGGCAACTACAAACCGTACCTTTTCATTATTTTCTAAGATCCTAGTTGCTGCCTCAAGGAAAAATTCAGGACCTTTCTGCATCGTTACCCTGCCCAGGAATAATATAAGTTTTTCTGGGAAATTTTTTTCGGATTTGAATGGTTTAACCTTTTCTATGCCATTGTGTACCGGGAAGATCTTTCCCATGGGTATTTTATAAAATTCATGGATGATATTTCCGGTATACCGACTTACGGGGATGATCAGATCAGCCTTAAGGAGTGCTTTTTTCTCAATCTTGTAGATCCAGTCAAATTTTTCCGGTCCTAACCTATCATAATTTAAGGAATGTATATGAAGAACAAGTGGTTTTCCGGATATTTCCTTTAGCATTATTCCGGCCGGACATGTCATCCAGTCGTGTATATGGATTATATCAAATGAGAGGTTTTCAGCAATCCTCTTTACGATCTCGGTATAATATTTAACCTTTTCAAATACATCAACTCCATAGAGATCGCTTCTGCTGAATTGATTATGGACCTCGACAATCTGTTTGGTCTTTGTTGATGTTTTTATTTTTGAAATCTTATTACGGATTACCTCTCTGTTCCCTGGATATGGGGATATGTTGAATTCGATCTTTTTTTCCTCTACTACCTTTTCGAATTCCTTCAGCTCTTCTTTTTCAAAAAAGGTTTCAAGCTTTATCCTGCTTAAGTCAATGATATTTACATTAGGGATGTCCAGATCAGGATCAGCCTTTGGCAGAATAATGGTAAGATC
This sequence comes from uncultured Roseivirgaceae bacterium, assembly GCA_964389805.1. Taxonomy (GTDB): domain Bacteria; phylum Bacteroidota; class Bacteroidia; order Cytophagales; family Cyclobacteriaceae; genus JAGTVG01. Next base: position 7,867 of record CAYMFU010000345.1, read on the forward strand.
GGTTAAGGGGGATAGTGCTGTACATAGATTATAATTCGCAATGCCTAAGCCGCCGCTAATTTCCGGAGGAAATTCCCATCCCAACATCAATACTCTGAGTTTTCTCATTGTTTTACCAGTGGATATAAGTCTCAAAAGAGGTACTTGTAATCAATATACAAATTATAAAAAAATGGATTAACGAAAAATAGAAAAATCTAAATAAAAGGGAAAAAAAGATCCTGTTTGCCAACGGGATCTTTTTAACCAGGGATTATAATTTCTTAATAATTATAAATCTTCTCATAATACTGATAAGCCATCCTGGCAGCATCAAAATATGGGCTCACATCCATCATGCTGTTCTTTACTATCTCATTCCATTTTTCAGGCTTATCATAATATGCCGGTAAAATTTCTTCCTCCAGTATATCATACAGGTTCTGTACATCCAGCTGGTCCTGCTGATGAACAGGTAATTTCTGATCAACAGGTGGTATCAGAAAGGAATTTACTCCATGACGGGCAAATTCCGGGATCCAGCCATCATATGTACTAAAGTTGACAGATCCATTCATTGCAGCTGTCATTCCACTGGTCCCGGATGCTTCACGCGGAATCCTTGGAGTATTCAACCAGATATCAGATCCATCCTTTAACAATCTTGACAGTTTTAATTCATAACCTACAAGAACTGCTATACTTCTATATTTTTTACTTAGATGTACCAATTTATTGAACATGCTTATGGCACTGTAGTCCATCGGATATGGCTTTCCAGCCCATATGATCTGTACGGGATATTTGGAATTGCTTAGAAGTTTCTCAAACCTTTCTTCATCATAGGTCAAAAGATCAGCTCGCTTATATGCGGCAAATCTTCTTGCCCAAACTATAGTTAATGCTTCGGTATTGAAAAGCTGGCCTGTCTGGTCTGCTACTAAGCTGAAAAGATCACTTTTCATTTCGCACTTCCTTTTTTTAATGAATTCCAGGTCGTTGTTTTCAGCGGCTTTATTCAGTTGCCTATCACCCCAATATTTCTTGTTCTGCGCATTGGTGATTGAAATGATCTTGCAGATCCCATCATATTTGCTCCACATTTCATTTGCTACTTCACCATGCTTTCTTGAAACCCCATTAGCGATTTTTGCAAACCTTAAGGCGACTACGGTGTGGTCAAAAACATCATCCTTTATTCCGGAGATTTTTCGTACTTCTTCCATTGGAGTCTTGTAGAAAAAGCCCATTTTGTCAAGAAGCCTTATGTCATGTTTTTCATTTCCAGCCTCTTCCGGGGTATGGGTGGTAAATACCAATCGCTTCTGTACTTCTTCAATACTCTTGAATTTCGTATACAGATAAAAAGCAGCAGACAGTGCATGTGCTTCATTCAAATGGTAAATCTCAATATCCGCCTTGAGTTCGTCCAGAAGTTTTGCACCACCAACTCCAAGCAAGATGGTTTGTGCAATTTTTGCCGCCGGATCCGAATCGTATAATTTATGCGTAGTAGATTGTGCCAGATAATCATTTTCTGGAACATCAGTGCTTAAAAAGAAGATTGGGACGGTGCCAAATGTCTCAGGCTCGAGATAAAAAGCTTTAACAACGACGGGATGATTATTAATTGTTATTGAAAACTTTATATTCGTATCTTCAAGAAACCTATACATCTTTTCCTGAAAAAGAACATCCATTGATTGGTCTCCTTTGCGGATCTGATCATAATATCCATATTTCCATAAAATACTGATCCCAATTACATTTTGTTTTAGATCATAGGCGCTTCTCATGTGCGATCCGGCCAGAAAACCCAGCCCCCCGGAGTAAGTCTTTAATGCCTGGTCAAGCGCAAATTCCATAGAGAAATACGCTACACTTTTCGAATATTTCGGATCGAACTCATAAGAGTGTTTAAATTCCTTAGGTAGTGACATATGCTTTTCTATTATTTTTGCTGATTTAAAATACGATTCTTCTCTTCTAGATATTTTTAGCCCACGAAAATACTTAATTCAAAATTCTATAGGAAAGAAATTCGTAAAATGAATTCAATAAATGTAAATATTTATTATTCCTTTAACATTTCAGTCAACTAATAGGACTTGATTGAAAAAATGATAATCGATCCTTAGAATTATTAAACTACTGTTAATAAAAGATTTCCGTTTCTGAAAAAGGATTATAAGAGTTTTTTAAGATTTGCTTTTAAGGAATGATAATGCCTCCGGCTTTTCTTGTAGGACTTGTACAATACGATCTGCGTTCTTCGTATTTTTCTAGAATTTCTTATTGCATAAAATAACCTCTCAGCTGAAAAATTGTCCTTCAGAAAAAAATCCTGGATCCCATCAACACGAACATATTGATTCGAACTTTTTAATAATGCAATTGGGATGCCTTCAGTCTTACGGTTATTTCTGATTCTTCGAATGAATTTTTTGATTTGAACGACAGGATAACAATCATCCAGCAAGATATAACTTGGCCTATGTTTGAAAACTTTGGATAAACTATCCCTGAGGTCAAAACCCACATCGGCAATAAAATCCATCTTATGGTATTTGGAAAGATTGTTTTCCATTGATGATATTTCCTGGGGATTATTCCCTATAAGGAAAACATTATAGCGGTCGCTAGTATCTGTAAGAATCATGAAGTTTGGTTTGGGTTAAATTCTATATTATATAGAAACGATTTTGTGGTAGAAATTGTTAGAAAGATTTCCATCTAATTTTTTTTCGGAATGATATATTAAGATTTAACCAAAGGGAAAAAGATTCTCATACAATGTTTTCCATCTCTGAATTAATCTTACTCTTACCAAATTATTAAACTCTATTATATGTATGATAATCTCCTTCATTGTTAAAATAATGTATATCATAAGGAATGATTTTCCCTTCTTTAATTATTTTTAAACATTATATTTATAAATTTAAGAGAGGATTAACTTAATAAGAACCAAAGCCAGAAATGCCAACAGGAATCCAGAAACTAATATTTGCCATTGGAATAATGATCCTGAGTATATTACTGGGATCTACTGGCTTCCATCTTATTGAAGGATATAGCTGGATTGATTCTTTTTTTATGGCTGTTATTACCATTTCAACAGTCGGTTTTGCCACCATTGATCCTCTTGAGCCCATGGGTAAAATATTCACCAGTCTTTATATTATTTTAAACCTGGTAATTTTTGCCTATGTTATTTCCGTGATCACCAGCTATCTGTTTGAAGGTGGATTGCGGAAAATATTTCGTAAATTTATCATTGACAGAGAAGTAAATAAAATGAAAGATCATGTTATTGTCTGCGGTTATGGCAGGAATGGTTCAAAAGCCTGTGAAGAACTCAAGCTGAGTCAAAAAGAATTTGTGGTAATAGAAAATGATGAAGATATTATCAATGCCTTGCCTGATGATGGCAGTATTCACCTGGTGGTTGGAGATGCAACAGATGATGAAATTCTGAAGCATGCCAAGATAGATGTAGCAGATTATATTATTACTACTTTGCCCAGGGACTCTGACAATGTTTTTATCACACTTACCGCCCGGGAATTAAATCCCGATATTCATGTTATCGCCAGGGCTAGTGATCCTAACTCAGAAAAAAAACTGATCCGGGCTGGTGCTCATAATGTGATATTACCTGATGTACTGGGCGGTTTGCATATGTCGCAGTTGATCACAAAACCTTATGTAATAGAATTCCTGGACCTATTGAACGGGGTTTCTTCACAGGAACTTCATTTGGAGGAAATTGAATTTGATAATATAAAAAGCACTTTTCACAATAAAACGATTGGGGATCTAAATATCCGGGCGAGATCAGGTGTTTCGATTATTGGAGTAAAAAGGGGAGAAAGGGGATTTGCATTTAATCCTGGTCCCGATACGATCATAAATCAGAATTCCATTCTCATTGTGTTGGGCAATAAAAACCAGATAGAGAAGTTCAGCGATCTTTTCCTGAATAATAAGATCTTGAAGTAATCAGTGAATGGTCATGTGATGCGTCCTCGATCTTGCCGTTCCCGCCTTTACAGAATTATATATAGCCAGGGAGGGAATGTACGCTTCACTTCCTGCAAGTAGAGCACTATCTTCCAATTTCTTAACGAGTTGTTTCATGGGTTTAAGGATCTTAGAAATGGATTCTATGAGGCGCAGGTCTTTACGGATCTCCTGTACATCAATATGTGAAGGTACCAGATCAGGATAAGTATCGGCGAAATCCAGGACTTCATGAATAAAGTCAATGTTCTTCATACTAACTTTTGGCAGAGAAGAAAGCTCTTCATTAGTAAGGGATACCAAAGTGGGTAACTTAGCATTGATTCGATCGATGGCTCCAATAATTTCGTTGATCTGATCCTGGGAAATGGTTGAAGAAATAAAATTGCTGTACATGTGTAGAAAAATTTTGGTTAGGTCTCATATTAATAACGATGGGAGATGTCAAAAAAGTTTCAAAAAACCCGAATTGATTATTAAATTTTGTTAATAATTAATTTCGCCTTCCTTTATTTGCCAGCAATACCCCAAGAATTATGAATACCATGCCAATATAATGCTGAAAAAGCAGGACCTCATTATCAATCAAGCCCCATATCACTGCAACGACAGGTATTAAATAGGTGACAGAACTTGAGAAGACTATATTGGTAATTTTGACCAGTTTGTTGAAAATGATCAGGGATATGGCTGTTCCAATTACACCGAGAAAAATGATATAGCCCAATGGGATCAGATTATGCATGTCTGATCTTAGAGTTTGCATCACATCTGCATAAAACAAAAGATATACCAGGGAAAACGGTCCAATCAACATCATGGAAAAGCTTGTAATATGGACAGGACGTATGTCGCCAAGGAAATACTTAAGAATATTCACATTAAAGCCATATAGAACTGTGGCCAGAACAATCAGTAAGGCATAATAGTTGATCTTAGTAAAATCATAGCCTGATCCTGCCGTTACCAGGAGAATAGAACCTAAAAAGCCAATGAAAATTCCAAGTTTTATCCGGTTATTAAATCTGGCACCTACCAAAATGGCACCGATCAGTATGGTGAAAAATGGTGTTAGTGCATTTAATACACCTGTGACCGAACTGTCTATTCGGGTCTGCGCTAAGGGAAACAAAAATGCGGGGATCAAGCTTCCGAGGAATCCGCTGGCAAATAAAAAGATCCATTGTTTTCGGGTTTTTATTTGCCGGAAATTTCGGATGGCAATAGGAAGCAGAAACAATGAAGCTGAAAAAATCCTTAGCGCGGCAATTTCGGCAGGATCGAATGCAGCAAGTCCTTTTTTTATTAAAATAAAAGAACTACCCCAAATGATGCTTAAAACAATTAGAAGTGACCAGGCTAAAAAAGGAGTACTGCTTGATTTTTGATCGATCATCAGGCTAAAGAATATTCATTTGCAAAAATGGTTTCTATTTCATCAAGCAGATTTATGATTTCTTCCTGTGATTCAAGTTGAACGAGTTTATTTCTATATGGTTTAAAGTTTGGAATGCCGCGAAAATAATTTGTATAATGTCGGCGCATTTCATAGATCCCTTTACGATTGCCTTTCCAATCTACGGAGAAGGATATATGTTTTTTGACGGCATTTATTTTTTCAGACAGGGAGGGAGGAACTAATTCTTGACCTGTTTCCAGGTAATGTTTTATTTCATTGAATATCCATGGATTTCCAATAGATGCGCGCCCGATCATGATGCCATCCACATTGTACCTGTTTTTAAACTCCAGGGCTTTTTCAGGTGAGTCAATATCTCCATTACCAAAGATAGGAATATGGATATCAGCTGAATCTTTTACATTGCTGATATATTCCCAATTGGCAGTGCCCTTATACATTTGTTTCCTGGTCCTGCCATGAATGGTCAGGGCTTGTATACCGGCATCCTGGAGTCTTTTGGCTACTTCCAATATCTTAATGTTCTTTTCATCCCATCCCAACCTTGTCTTCACCGTGACAGGTATATTAACCTGATCCACGATCTCTTTTGTCATGGCATGCATCTTTGGAAGATCCAATAAAATTCCAGCACCTGCACCTTTGCACGCAACCTTTTTAACCGGGCATCCATAATTTATATCAATGATTTCAGGATTGGCTTCCTCTGCCTTTTCTGCTGCCCTGCGCATAGAGTCTATTTTATCACCAAAGATTTGAATACCGATTGGACGTTCATAGTCGTAAATATCCAGTTTTTCAAGACTTTTGTCAGCATCCCTTATAAGGCCTTCGGCAGATATAAATTCTGTAAACATCAGATCAGCTCCATTTTCCTTGCACAATGCACGGAAAGGCGGATCACTTACATCCTCCATAGGCGCTAATAGCAATGGAAATTTTCCAAGCTCTATGTTTCCTATTCTAACCAAAGATTTATTTCTTTAAAAATGTAAATTTACACCAATTATGCTAATAACTACCAAAAATCCGCTGTATAGCGAACCTCCTAAACCCTGGTATTCATTAATTATCCTGGTCCTTATGTTTTTTGCCGGGATGTTTATTGGACAGTTTATTGGGCTTTTTATATCGGTATTAACCACAGACCTAAGCTTGTCTGAAGTGCCAGAACTCCTCTCATTGCCCCTGACTGAAGAGAAAAAGGCAGCAATTTTGATGTTACAAGGCCTTGGAGCCGTTGGAGGATTCATTATAGCAGGCCTTCTATATCTGGTGATCGTAGAACGAATTCAGTTATCCGCCCTCTTTAACATGAAGCACGTAAATGTTTGGGCCATTATATTAACAATAGTAATAGTGATTTCCTTCATGTTCGTAAATACTATGTTTATAGAGTGGAACATGAATTTTACTTTTCCTGGATTTATGAGTGGATTTGAGGAATGGGCCCGTGAGAAAGAGGAAGAGTTAAAACTGGTTACTGATTTCCTGACAGAGTTCAATTCCTTTGGCCAGTTTTTCATCGTATTTATTGTGGTTGCAGTAATTCCCGGAATAGGTGAAGAACTGATATTCCGGGGTATCCTGCAAAATAAATTCCACTTGTTTTTTAAGAATATCCATGTTGCAATTATTATTACGGCCATTTTATTCAGTGGCTTTCATATGCAGTTTTTCGGTTTCGTGCCACGACTATTTCTGGGTATTTTATTTGGATATATCTATTACTGGTCAGGGAATATATGGTATCCAATTCTAGGACATTTCATCAATAATGGATTTACATTAATCCTGATATATTTGTATCAGGCAGGGCATATTGGAATTGATATCGAAGTTCAGGAAGCTTATCCTTTAAATATTATCCTGATATTTTCTGTTATTACAATTTATATGTTATTTTCCTTCTGGAAACAATTCCAGTATCAAAAGCAGGCTAATGAGTAAATGGCAGACCGTATTTTCGACACCATTATTGCATAAGGCTGAAATTGTTAAAGGCGTTTTGGAAGAAAAAAATTTAAATCCTGTAATCATCGACAAGCAGGATAGCATGTATAAATTTGGTTATTTTGAGGTACTTGTTAATCCTGATGAGGTCATTAAAGCCATAAAGATTATTGAGAATGAGATTAACATTGAATAGATATAATAATCTTACCCAGCGACTGGTCACAGGTTTTATTGGTGCTGGACTAGTGATATACGCATCTTATTTTAGCGAATGGACCTATTTCGTTGTCTTTCTGGTGATCTCTTGCCTTTCAATCCTGGAGTTTTACCAGCTCACTGGCTTAGATGGCATGTTGCCATTGAAGTATATAGGCACTTTAAATGCCATGTTAATTTTTGTGTTATCCTTTTTTGTTGAGAAGGGGATTTGTAATACAACCCTTTATTTCATAATATTTCCATCCATTGCCCTTATATTCCTGATCAAACTCTATAAGAAAGAAAAGAAACCTTTTACTAATATTGCCTATACATTGTTAGGGATTATTTATGTGGGCCTTCCATTTGCACTATTGAACATTAGCGTATATGCTGATGGGGGATATAATTATCAGATCATCATTGGTATATTATTACTACTATGGGCTTCAGACACCGGAGGGTATATTGCAGGAGTGTTGTTTGGCCGTACTAAACTTTTTGAAAGAGTGTCTCCAAAAAAATCCTGGGAGGGAATGGTCGGTAGTTTTATTCTCGCCATGGTTATAGCAACATTTATCGTGAAGTATTTTGACGTGATGACATGGTATCAGTGGTACCTTGTAGCAGTTATTATGGTAGTGGCGGGCACATATGGTGACCTGGTTGAGTCCCTTTTTAAACGAAGTATAGAAATTAAGGATTCCGGAACTAGTTTGCCGGGACACGGAGGATTTCTGGACCGTTTTGATGGCTTGCTCATTTCTATTCCCTTTATCGTATTCTTGTTGAAAATTTTTATTTTCTAAATGAATAAATAATTATAAAAAAGAACATTATTTTTAACAATTCCGTAATTTTAGCTCCGATTTAGGCTATTAAATTTTTGATTTACTATGTCTTATATTGAACCTGCTCCTATTAAAGATAAAGAAAATCCTTTCGAATCAATGATGTTTCGATTCAGTATAGCTGCTGAAAAACTGGGATTAAATGAAGAAATCTATAATGTATTAAAATCACCTGATAAACAAGTAATTGTCAGTATTCCGATAACCATGGATGATGGATCCGTTAAAGTTTTTGAGGGATTTCGGGTGATACATTCCAATATATTGGGTCCTTCAAAGGGTGGTATCCGGTATGATACCCATGTAAACATTGATGAAGTTAAGGCCCTTGCAGCATGGATGACCTGGAAATGTGCTGTGGTGGATATCCCGTTTGGTGGTGCAAAAGGAGGTATAAAATGCAATCCTATGGAAATGTCATCAGGGGAAATTGAAAGACTGACCAGGGCATATACCACAGCCATATCAGGAGTCATCGGTCCGGACCGTGACATTCCTGCTCCTGATATGGGAACAGGGCAACGGGAAATGGCCTGGATGATGGACCAATACTCAAGATACCATGGCGTAACCGTATCCAGTGTAGTAACCGGTAAGCCTCTCATACTCGGAGGTTCACTCGGACGAATAGCGGCTACCGGGCGAGGAGTTATGGTTGCAGCATTGACGGCTATGGAGAAACTTAAGATCAATCCCTATAATAGTAAATGCGTGATTCAGGGATTTGGTAATGTAGGTTCCCATGCAGCCTTGCTTATGGAAGAAAGGGGTTCCAAGATAATCGCCATTTCAGATGTAAGTGGTGCCTATGTTAATGAAAAAGGAATCAATATTGAAAAGGCCATTCAATATACAAATAACAACCGCGGATTGCTCGATGGCTATACTGAAGCAGACAAAATCAATGGAGAAGAAATCCTGGAATTGAAGACAGATGTTCTTGTTCCTGCTGCCATGGAGGATGTAATCACTCTCAAAAATGCAGATAAGATTGATGCGAAGCTAATCGTAGAAGGCGCCAATGGACCTACTGCAGCTAAAGCTGATGAGGTTATTGCAAAAAAAGGAATTATGGTCATACCGGATATACTTGCAAATGCCGGTGGTGTTACAGTTTCCTACTTCGAATGGGTACAGAACCGCCTGGGTTATAAATGGACCAGGGAGCGGGTAAACAGGAGGTCTGACAGGATTATGAAGAGTTCATTCAATACCGTTTATGATATTTCGACAAAGTATGATGTATCTTTGAGGATAGCTGCATATATGGTAGCCATTGATAAAATAGCCAAGGCGTACACCCACCGCGGTGGTTTTTAAAGACAAATACATTTATGAGTATACATAAAGAAGGTATTAAGATTCTTATATTTCTGATTCTATTATTACTTACTGTAAACCTGTTGATCAGGCATTTTTTTCTAGAAGATATGGTATTGAGATATTTTGTGATATCTGCCAGTCTCCTTCTCTTTTTCTTTGTATTGCAGTTTTTCAGACATCCAAACATAAAGGTCCCATACAATGACAATCACATTCTTGCACCTGCTGATGGGAAGGTAGTTGTAGTTGAAAAAACCATTGAGGAAGAATGTTTAAAAGATGAAAGGATACAGATAAGTATTTTCATGTCGCCTGTTAATGTACATGTTAACAGAAGCCCAGCCAGAGGAACTGTAAAATACTTCAAATACCATCCAGGAAAATACTTTGTGGCCTGGCATCCAAAATCCAGCACTATGAATGAGCGGACCACTATGATGCTGACCCTGAAAAATGGACTTGACATCGTTGTGAGACAAATTGCCGGGATAATGGCCCGGAGGATAAAATTTTATGTTAAAGAGGGAGATAGGCTGGATCAGGGAGCTGAATTCGGCTTTATTCGTTTTGGCTCCAGGCTGGATGTTTACTTGCCTACTGATGCTGATATCCTGGTAAAACCCGGTATTGTTACACGTGCTGGTAAAACCGTTCTGGCTGTTATAGGAGAATAAATGTGAAAGCCCTAATAACCAATTCCCATCTATTGGACAATGTGATATTTCAGTCTGATGTAATTACAGCCTCATGAAATTCAAGGCCCTTGTAAATAGTCCCATATAAGATTAAGGCATGATATGTTTATAGCCTGATGAAATTTGAACCAATTAGATAAAGGCATGTAATATTATTTAGGCTTGTAAAATTAAAGCCCGACCTGATCAAATCCTGTAATGGAATCCAGGATTCGTTTTATCTTCTCAAAAAGAAAGAACTTAGAGCATGGCTTTATAACCCTTTGCCTCCACCTCGTCGGCAAGTGCTTCCACCTTTTCCCTCATTTTATCTTTGAATTTGGAAAGCTTCTCCGCCATTTCGGGATCGCCGGTTCCTATGATTTGAGCTGCTAAAATTCCAGCATTCCTCGATCCATTGATTGCAACTGTTGCAACTGGTACACCCGGAGGCATTTGAAGAATGGCCAGTACCGCATCGAGCCCGGCTGGTGAATTTCCGGCTTTAATTGGAACTCCTATAATTGGTAAAGTAGTAAATGCTGCAACCACTCCCGGTAAATGAGCTGCCATTCCGGCCCCGGCTATAATTACTTTTATTCCCCTGTTTTTTGCTCCTTCAGCAAGTTTCATGACCCTGTGTGGTGTCCTGTGGGCTGATAGTGTCGTAAGCTCATATCCGATTCCCAATTCTTCCAATACCTCGGGAGCCCCTTTCATAACCGGCAAATCTGATTTACTTCCCATTATAATGCTAACTAGTGGAGTGCTCATATTTTTATTTTTGATTTATTTATAAAACCACACTGCGCTTAGGCAGGTTCCAAAGGATAAAATAAATGAATATTCTTTATTATTACTTATAAATCAATACAAAAAATATCAGCCAGAGGAAAAACCAGAGCATATAGGAGGAAAGTACAATATATAGTGATATGTCAAAACGCTTACGGGACAGATATTGTATGCCATATACCAGAATAACCCAGTATAAGACCTCGAAAAAATTAATTGCCTTCAAAGGATAATGCCAGGCATCCGGTACTTCCCTGTAATCAAAAAGATTAATTAAGGATAAAGGATAAAAAGCCTTTACATCCCAAATTTCAGGATCGGTTTCCATAAATACAAACCATCCGATCTTTAGCAATTCAGCACCAAAAAAAATACATTCAGTAAACATGACCAGCTGCCAGAGTTTGGAATAAAACACCTTATACCCGAACATAAAACATCCTACCCACAGGATAAAGGTAATCACGGTAAATTTATACAGGTAAACTATAGGGATTGAGAAATACTGAAGTGCGTTAATGAAATGATAAAATCCCATTTCTCCTCTTTGTTCAAGAATCTCAAAAGCAGCAATCTGGCTTTCAATGAAACTTTTTTTGAGGTATAGGAGTAAAAAAGTTATCAGGCATAGAAAAATAAAAAAAATCCGTTTATCTATGGCTGTAAATTCATCGAAAATACCTTTGAGTGGATTATTGGATGTACTCATTGTAATGACAACTGTCGATATAGTTCATGGTAAAACAAAACAAAAAAGTCCACATCATGTCATTAATCTTTATTGAATTGATGTATTCTTTCAATTTTTTAAAAATATATTTGTTTTAGTAATAAGATATTCCTGAGATATTTGATGCATCGGTTATTATGGATTTCTTTCATGTTCCTGATTATGCCTTTTATAGCAGAGGCTGATAAAAATCCGGGTGATGATACGACACAGGTTCTTCTTCTTGAGGATATAAACATTCAATTGGAAGCTACTCAGGCCATCAACGATATGTACAATTTCCAATTCGAAAGGGCGGAACGGCAATATCGCTGGATCAAACAAAAATACCCAAACCATCCCTTATCCTATTTCCTCCTCGCCCTTAGTGAATGGTGGAAAATTGCTGTAAATGTTGAAAATACACAATACGATATAAAGTTTGAAGCTTATCTTGATACAGCGATCCTTAGAGCAGAACGCATATACAAATTGCCACAATTTAAAGCAGAGGGAGCTTTTTTCCAGGCTGCCGGCTGGGCTTTTAAAGGCAGGCTTTATGCAGAGCGGCGAAAATGGGGGAAAGCTGCCGGTGCTGCCCGAAGTTCTTTAAAATATCTCGATGATATTAAGGATAAAGGTTACCTGAGTCCTGAACTTTTGTTCGGGGATGGCCTGTATAATTATTTTTCAGTATGGATCAGGGAAAATTACCCTATGCTTAAACCAATTATGGCCTTTTTTAAAAAGGGAGATAAAGAACTGGGATTAAAACAGCTGCGGACTGTAGCGTCTAATGCTTTCTATACGCGTACAGAAGCGCAATATTTTCTGATGCGAATTCTTGCTTATGAGGAAAAGGACATAGGAGGGGCAATGCAGATCTCTCAATATTTGCGTAAGACCTTCCCTCAAAATGCATTTTTCCATAGATATTATGCGCGTCTGTTGTATTCCACGGGTCAGATAAGGAAAACTGAGATGGAATCAATGTTAATAATTGCACGAATTGACAGCGGGGATACCGGTTATGAAGAAGTATCGGGACGTTATGCTGCATTTTATCTTGGGCAGATCTATGAGCAAAGACGTAATTATGAAAAGTCTAAATATTATTTTAATAAAGTACTGGATTTTGCGGAAACTATTGGAGCTACTGAATCCGGGTACTATCTTTATTCACTTATTGGCTTAAGTGAGATCGCTGTTGAAGAAGGAGATAAGAAAGAGGCGGAAGTATACCTCAAGCGGGTTAAAAAGGAATCCAAGAGAAAGCATCCTGCTAATAAACGGGCACGTAAACTACTGAAAGAGCTATAATGGGTTTACAGGATTTTATTGTAACGCCAATATTACTTATTCTGGTCTATTCTCTGGCCATAATTATACGGAGAAATGTAACTGATAAAGTAATCAGTAAATATTTTATTCCGGCCCTTACTTTAAAAATCATTGGAGCGATCAGCCTTGGTTTAATATACCAGTTTTATTATAAGGGAGGGGATACATTTAATTATTTCGAAAGAGGATCAAAATATATCTGGGAAGCATTCCGTGACTCCCCGGTTAAGGCTTTACAGTTGATGTTCGCAAATGGTGAATATAATCCTGAAACCTTCGAATACGCCTCCAAGATCATTTATTATAATGATTTGCCTTCTTATTTTGTTGTTCGGATCACCAGCTTTTTTGATTTATTTACATTCCATACATATTCAGCAACAGCGGTATTATTTGCTTTGTTTAGCTTTAGTGGTTTGTGGGCAATGTATACTGTATTTTACCGTATGTTACCTCGAATGCATTTACAATTAGCCATTGCTATATTTTTTATCCCTTCAGTTTTCTTTTGGGGTTCAGGGATACTGAAAGATACAATAACTCTGGGCGCATTGGGTTGGGGCATATATGCGTTTGCAGAGATCTTCTTGTTTAAAAGGAATTTTATCCTGGGATCTGTTTTACTTATGTTCTCATTTTTCATTATATATGAAATTAAAATTTATATTCTTTTATGCCTTGTGCCAGCCTTAATGATCTGGTTCTACCTGGCGAGCATTGGTAAAATTAAGAACCTTGTATTAAGGACGTTGATCCTTCCCTTTACGATCGTATTCCTGGCCTTAGCGGGATATTATTCAGTTAAATTAATAGGGGAGGAAAATCACAGATATAACCTGGAAAGACTTTCATACACGGCTGAATCGAGCGCCCGCTGGTTGAGTTATGTGAGTGAAAAACAAGAAGGATCCGGGTATACACTTGGAGATTTTGACTACTCTACAGCTGGAATAGTAAGGAAAACCCCCGCTGCCATTTGGGTAACACTTTTTCGGCCTTATTTATGGGAAGTAAAAAATCTTGTCATGTTTCTTTCAGCTATTGAAAGCTTTGTGCTATTGATCTTTACCGGGATCGTGATAGTGAGTGTTACTCTCAAAGGAAGGATAATGGCACTGTTTTCAAATCCAATAGTAGCTTTTTGCATGATCTTTTCAATAACTTTTGCCTTTGCCATCGGATTATCAACATATAACTTTGGCACACTGGTAAGATATAAAATTCCGATGATGCCGTTTTACATTATAGCTATGTTCATTTTGCTTTCCTATACAAAAAGACCCAGAAAATTTGCTGCATTTACTTCCAGCGAATAATGTTTGATCAGGGTATTTCTGCCATTTTTACCTATTCGGTCCCTTAATTCTCCTGAATTTATTAATAAATCTATATTTTCTATCCATTCCTCTTCTCCGGCACATAAATATCCATTATCACCATGCCTGATCAAATTGGTATTGACGCCAACTGGCGAAGCAAGTGCGGGTATACCCAATGCAAAGTATTGCAGAATCTTAAATCCGCATTTGCCTTGAGCCCAGGGACCAGAAGGCAGAGGCATCATTCCAATATCTATACCTGCCAGGTCTTCTATTTCTGTAGTTCTATTCCAGGGGATAAACTCAAGGTTTGGTAAATTCCAACCCGGTCTTTTATTACAAATAATACGAATAACTATTTGAGGATACTTTTTTATAATTCTTTCAAGAACAGATTTAATAGATACTAGATAGGGCAATGTAGAATGAGTACCTGTCCATCCTAAGGTTAACTTATGATTATTATTTGTTCTTGTTACAGGATTCCAATTTTCTGTATCAATGGTTGTCGGGATAATATACACCTGAGGATTCTGTTTTCTCGCATATGTTGCAAGGTATTCATTGCAGCAGCTGACCTTATAACTCCAACTGCAAATTTTGAAAAATTTTTGATGCATTTTCAATCCAGATATGAATATGTTTTCCTCGGAAGTATTTTCAATCCAGATGGCATCATCAAAATCGTAAATGATCTTTTTACCCAGGATTTTAGCTATGATCCACTCAAATACGGGAGGTCCCAGAGGCGTTACTTCCCTGTGAATAAATACGTAATCGGCTGTAAGAGCTTGAATAACATGTAAATTTCTCTTTAAAAATCCCCATAAGATACCTGCTAGTTTTTGTATGTATTTCTTTTGATGATATAATATTTTGAAGGTCTTTACTGAATAAAAGGATCTTTGCAATACTTTGAAATCATCTCTGTCAAGTGTTTTGAAATATTGTTCGAACCGAAACCGCTGGGAGGCAACTTCATCAAAGGGATAAGGGCACAGAAATAAAATTTTTATCTTTTTAGCCAAGACTAATTAATCCAATAATTTGAAACATCCTGTCAGGGATTAATTGTGAATATAAAAAAATAATTTACATAAAATAAAATACAACCAGCCGCAATATAATTTGAAAACAATTTATTCTCAGCTATGCAAAAATCCGTTTAATATGTTAACTTGTTTGAACGATCTATAAATAAACAGTGGAGCATGAAAAGACTATATCTTCTCGCCTTTATGCTGATGCCATTAATGGTTTACGCTCAGGATATGATCGTTTTGAAAGATAAAAGTACGATCTCAGTAAGAATAGTTCAGGAAGACAAGGAATCTGTTGTATTTATACTTCAGGATGATCCTGAGAAAAAAATAAAGGAGCTGGCAAAGGATGAAGTCAAAAAAGTAAAATATGAGAAAAAACCTAATGCGACTAATCTGATTCAGATCGAACATGATTCGCTTGTAAACGAATATTTTCTAAATGATGTGATCAATCAATTTATTGAGGCAGGGTATATGATCGAGTCCTTTGACAATAAATACTATACAGTAAGCACGAATTCGGTCAATGAAGAAAGATTTACTGCGGAAATCGTTGAGAATAAAGCTAAGTTCAGGTGTTTCTTTTTTCCTCAAGAAAGTGAAGACTATCCTCCAAATGCTGCTGCGAGGGTTGTTTGGGGCATAAAGCCGGAACCAGGTGAAAAAACGGGGACCCCGGGTAGCGCAGCCTTCAAAAAGCTGGATGCCTTTTGCAGAGCTTATCTGAAGAATGGGAAATGTGTTATGGAGTATAGATCTGAACCTGCTGACTAACCCAGAAACAGGTAAGGATAAACCGTGCGAGAAGCGATTAGAAGGTTCAATCAGCCTTCTAAGATAGAACCAAAAAACCCTGAGGAAATAAATAGTATCCTTCAGGGCCCTACATCTGTAATAGATGAAATCTTTAAAATGCTATACGTATCCCCATTTATTGATAATTTCAAGATCTTCCCGCATACAATCCAGTGGAGTTTTACCCTGGTAAGATTCCTGTTCAATGATAAATAACCATGTTCCCTGATCTTTACTCATATCCGTAACTTCTTTGGTACCAACCAGACCTTTGCCTAAAATAGTGCTTTCAAATCCATGTTCATCTTCAGATTCGGTTTCAATCATATCTTTAACATGGATGGTCTCAAATCGATTTGGATATTTCAAAATAATATCCTTGGCTTTTGCCCCGGCAATATACATATTACCAACATCCAGCTGAATGCCTACCTTATCGGGGTCCGTGTTCTTTAACATTAGATCAAACATTACTTCTCCATTAAGAATTTCGCTAAATTCAAAATCATGGTTGTGATATCCGAATTTCATTCCGGATTGCTGACATAGTTCACCACATTTGTTGAACACTTCCAGAAATCCCATCAAGGCATCATAAGAACTCCAGAAACTGTTGTCAAGCCATGGACTTACCACAAATTTCTGGCCCATGGTAGCTGCATCTTCCACAGTATACTTCCAGGCATCTGTAAAATCACTTTTAGAGGCGTCCCAATGGTCCTTCCCTAGTTCTGTATGTCCACTCGGCATTTCCAGGCCCAGTCCGCCCAATACCTTCTTAAATTCAACCGCGGTGTATCCATAGAATTTTCGATCCTTGTAATCGGCGTGTTCCACAAATTTGTACCCCATTTCGGCCAGTTTGGTGAGTGTGTCTAAGGGATCGCTCTTCATATCCTCTCTTACGCAGTACAATTGTACGGCTACAACTTCATTAGCTTTGGCCGCTGAGGTGCATGATAACAGTGATTTCGACAATACCGTTGTGCCTGCTGCGGCAAGCGCACTTTTCTTTAAAAAATCTCTTCTAGATGTATTCATTATTAGTTTGATTAATGGTATAAAAAATTCCTTCTAATAACAAGTATAAAAATAATGGAGGAATGAAATTATAAAAAGAATATGAGGAATGTTAATAAAAGCCAAAAATTCTGGCAAAGGCAGCCTTGATTTTATCTAAGATAGCTATAATATTCTGCTATAAGGAAACGCCCTGCTGGTTGTTCTCTGTTAATTTTTAATATATTGTCAGGTTATTTATCAATAAACTACACTTAAAACTACAATAATGAAAGGATATAAAGAACCCCTTTTTACGCCCGTCGAGGTGACCAAACGCATTGTTTCTATTGATATACTTAGAGGCATCGCCGTTTTTTAGGATTCTTCTAATGAATATTGCAGGAATGGGATTGCCGGCTCCAGCTTATGGAGATCCATCTATTGCAGGTGGTGCAGAAGGATGGAACCTGAACGTATGGATCATGAATAATCTCTTTATTGAAGGAACCATGAGGGCCATATTTTCGATGCTGTTTGGCGCAGGATTTATATTGTTGACTACCAGAATAGAAGCAAAAGGAGGTGGTGCTGTAACTGCAGATGTATACAAAAAGAAGGAACATATGGGTTTTAATTTTTGGATTAGTACATTGATATATATTTCTATGGGCCGGTGATATTCTTTATTCTTATGGTTTGATGGGCATGTTTTTATATCCATTCAGGAACGTAACCCCTTATAAGCTGTTCTTAGCTGGCCTGGTTCTAATTCTGATTGGCAGTACACTTGATATTAAAGATTACTTTACAAACAAAGAGATCAATAAGAAGGCAAATATAGCTCAGGCCATAATCGATAGAGGTGATGACCCTGAAAAAGAATACAAAGAGGCTTTAGAGACCTGGCAAGCCATTGAGAAAGAAGCCAAACCTTCTCAGGAGGTGATTGATGAACGTATTGAAAGCCGGCATAAGGGGTATTTCTCAGTTGTAAAATCTCTTGCACCAATCAATGCATCGTTTCAGTCGAAATTTGCCCATCGGTATGATGTTTGGGACATATTGAGCATAATGCTGATCGGGATTTGGATACTCCAATTGATCCTGAGTCCACCCTGGTTAAAATATTTCAAAATGGGACCTCTTGAGTGGTTCTGGAGATGGTTGATCTATATGCAACAACCTGAATTAGCCCAACACTCACCCTTGAAAACGGAAAACTCCTAAATCTTTTAACAGGAGATAATGTTTAGACGGTAATTGATTCAGACTCTAATGAATTCATTTGGTAGTTCCGGCTTCCTGACAACTATTTCTTGATTTCTCTGTAGGAGATTGTATGATTAAAAAATTTATTCATTCCTTGAGTTCAACAGGAAGAGGTTTGGGTAATGGTTTTTTTCCATAGAAAAAATCATCCAGTTTGAGAGCAGCATATCGGAATGGCCCGGAACGATCAATACCCTTCCGAACCAGGTTATGTATAAAATTATTCTTATGTGAATAAGGACAGACCGACATACATCTGCCACAATCTGTGCCGGCTTTGCACCAGAAAGTGAAACAGGATTCGGAGTTGATCTTCCATCTCCTGGCACCATCTATCATCTCTGGTTCACCATGGGGTATCGAATTCCCCGGACAACATTCAGCACATTTTTCACATAAACTGCAAAAATCTAATACTGAATCTCGCTTTATATAAGGATCAGGTATCAATTCCATATCAGTAGTCACTACTCCTATTCTTACCCGAGGACCATGTCCGGGAGTCATTAACAGACCCATACGGCCCAATTCTCCAAGTCCCGCATCCCTGGCGACCAAAGGACAAATTACCTGATAATTTCCATCTATATGCGACCGGGCATCATATCCCATATTGCGGATCTGTTCAGCAATTTTTACAGCAATTTTTCCGGAGTTTAAATATTGCTTAGCGGATTCCATAACAATTGAAGCTTTTGGTGCTGCCATTACCATTTCATATTCCATTTCAACAGTAAAGGCAATAGCAAAATTGTGTTTTATTTCGATCTTCTTCCCATATTCAGCCCCCCGGCCTTTAATGGAATAAAAATGATAGGGCATGGCTGTCGTAATACCCACATCAAGGGCACCCAGTTCTCTTCCAAGTCTTTTAATCTGTGTATTTAGTTCTGATGGATTTAGCCTGGTTTTTAACAGACCAGGTTTGCCGGTAATTAAAGGATAGAGATCCTTTACTTCTTCAAAATATTTGCCAGCCTGTTCATAGGCTTTTTTGTTATAATATGCTGAATTTTTTGAGAGAAGGCCCGGTTCAGAACGAAATAAATTATCCAATTCTTCAAATTCAGGATGTGCTTTGTAATAGGAAGTATACTTCTCAGAACCTGGAACCAGTTCTTTTCTTGAGAACATGATATCGCGCTCATCATACCTTTTACCTGGTTTACCATCAGAGATGCTGGATCTGCTTTTTAAGGGTAATAGAAATAAAATGAGAAGGGAAATCTCAAAACCAATTCCAATGTATAGCAGGAATTCAATATGCATTGTATGAACAGCCCATGCTGAAACGATGAATAGTATTCCTATGCTTGTTGATTTCCTAAATGCTGTCCATTCCTTTTCCTGGTAAAACATGATACAGAAAAGCAGAAATGAAATTATCAGGGGAAAAAATAATATGAAAAATAAAAAATTAAAAACCATCAATGATCCGGTATGCTTAATGATTATGAAAGGTACAAATATAATTATTAATTGGTGGCACTTATTTTCATCCAGGATTTTGCATCATATAATTGAAAATTCAGATAAGAGATTACTGCCTTTACGATTAAACAGACCGGTCGGTCCAATTTCAATTTTCTACAAAGTCTATTGATTCTGTGGGCTATCAGGATTTACGATCCCGGCAAGAAGCGCAGCATCATAACCCCGTGTGGTGCTATTTGAGTTGCGAATGAATTTTTATAAGTGCCGATATCTTGCTGTCTCCATAAATCGCGAATGATATTGTTTCCGGAAATCATCAGTTCATCCCAGTTAATGGCCATTGAAACTTCCTCATCTTTTAGATTGAAAAGACCGACAGCTATTGAACCATCCTCCAGTTCCTTGGCCAGCACAAATTCAGTTTCGGACTTGCGAATAATTCTCGCTTGTTTACCAAGAGGGTCCTGGTTCACCTCTATGATTTCATGGTTACAGAGGACATTCAGAGTAAATGCATCAAGTTTAGCCATATCTCCACTGAAGATCAATGGTGCAGCCATCAGGCTCCACATTGACATGTATGAATATTGTTCGAAAGGAGTGAGGTCGGTTGGTGTGCCTTCGGCCATCTTACGAGCGTTTCCTACCCACCCAATTAATATATAATCCGGATCATTCCATCCACCAGGTTTAGCATAGGCCCAATGTTCCGCATTCCTCATGCCAATCGAATAAAAACCCGGCAGACCTTTTCTTTCTTCCAGGCCCAGGTCTCCAGTTGTGCGCCAGCAGTTGCCCACTTCACCTCCCCACTTCCAGACATCACCCATACCGTATTGGCAGAGATTTAATACAATATCCCTGTCAAGAGTAGACAGAATATCCCACATCTTCTGATAAGGTTTTTTGAGATGGGCAAGCGTTTTACCACCTGCTTTTTTACTGTAGCTGCACCAGTCATATTTAAGAAAATCAAATCCCCAATCAGCGAATGTTTCAGCATCAAGTTGTTCATGGTTATAGCTGCCCTGGTAGCCAGCACAGGTACTTGGGCCAGGAGAAATATAAATACCTGCTTTCAATCCCTTTGAATGGATATATTCCGTCATAGATCTCATATCAGGGAACCTTGCATTTGTTTTAATGGTGCCACTTTTTTCTCTTGTCTTTCCACCTGTTTCCGGATCTTTGGAATTGACTTTTACCATCCAGCAATCATCGATATTCACATATTGATATCCATAATCAGCCATCCCGGTAGTGATCATCTGGTCTGCGGCGTGCCGCATTAACTGGTCGCTTATTCTATCGTAGTGTATATACCAGCTGTTCCAGCCCATTGGTGGGGTAAGAGCAAGTTCATTGCCAACAATTATTTTAAGATCCCGGCAAAAATCCCCTTTATTGTTTTTAGCCCAGATCTCCAGTTCATAGGTGCCGGGATGAGGTATTGAACCTGTAATAATTCCTTTATCATTGTCCAGCAAGAGACCCTCAGGCAAGTTTTCAATACTGTAGGTTATCGGGCGTTCCCCTGTACAGGGAATCCTGTAAATAACCGGATTGTCAGGCCTTACTCCATATACCTTCGGCCCGTTGATCCTTGGAGATGGAGGTGGCGCAGGAGTAAGGATGTATTCTGAATAATCATTCTGTTTCGATTCCTGACAATACAAGGCATGATTTAATACCATTGTAAAAAAAATGATCAGTGAGTATTTCATATAGATAAAATAGTCAGATACTGATCTTATAAATTTAATATTATTTTCTGGAATGATTGCTTGTACATCGTTCTTTTATCCCAAGAATCATGTTTAATAAAGGTCTTGCAGGTCAAACCGTCTGGTCTGAATACGGTTATACACCCTGAGATTCTTTCAAGTTTGCATTACTTTTTTTTGGTGTACAAATGATTTATATATAAGAATTAACTATTGATTATTGTGCAAAAATTTATAAAAAAAGGGTGTTTAATGATCTTATATTAAGATTATTATAAAATAGGTTGAGGTGAACTTGCTTTTCAGGTATATAATAAAATTCGAAATTTATCGTATATATTCAAGTTAAACCAAAAAAATAAAAGCTATGAAATCAGTTATGAAGCAAATTCATGAATTAATGGTCCTTGGCATGATAATCTTATCGACCACAGCCTGTGAAAAATATGATGAGGGAGGTTTGGTAAGTAAAGCATCAAAACGGCTGACTGAGAATGGATGGAGACTTGAGTCATATTACAGGAATGGAAATGATGAAACAACCCAACTAATTATCAGTACATTCGAAGAAAATTTTGTAGATGGAGGATCATTAACTCGAAGTTATATTGATAAGGATGGGAAACCATTCACAGAAAATGGAAGCTGGACATTTGATAATGACAAACAGCAAATCAATATTACAGGTGTGGGAAGCATCGACTTGACAGATGAAACTACAACGGTTTCGACCTCAGATTACAATATTATTAAACTTACAAAGGATGAATTGTGGTATGTGTATGAAAACGGTGGTGACTTGCATGGATTTCATCTTGTTACCAGATAGGATTTTTTGATTTAAGTGATACTTCCTGTCTTTTACAGGGCAGCTTGCGTATCATTGTTAATAATTGGCCAAATCCCGGGTGAAGGTACGCTGACACCTTTATTCTCACCTCTGTTTTCATCATTTCCGAAATAATACACCGGCCATCCTTTGAAGGTAAGTTGCTTTTCACCATGTACCATTATTTCTCCGAAATCCTCTATATTCATTCCCGATGGAAGATTTGATATCTCACTATAAAAAACGGGCCAGATGCTGTTGTTGCTGAAATCCGGAGCAGTAAAATTATTAGTATCCTTTGAATCATTTATCCATATGTACAATGTTCTTCCCATGGAATCGACGAAATACTTAGTTAGCCCATCTCCCTCATTATAATCGCTAGTATAATTTTTCCCATCCATTCCCGTCAATTGAGCGTCCGCGATCAAAAGGCTGTAATCAGGTTTTGCAATATACCAAACGGTGTTTACCCCTTCACCGGACGTTTCCCCCGGATCCTCTATTGTACCATCACCAGCAGGGGAATAATAGTATAAAGGCCATCCTTTATATATATTTTGTTTAGTCGTACCATCCGATAAAGTAATGGTCCCAAAATCAGATTCCTTCAATAAGCTTCCTTCTTTCAGTATGATCTCGTCCTCGTAGAAAATAGGCCAGAAAGATTCACAGGTACCGGAACAGTGGTTTTCCCCATTTACATCCCGTGTAAAGAAATACAAAGATCGTCCCTGCGCATCAACCAGGATATTTCCCAGCATCTCATCTTCTGACAACTTCACCGTTGGTGCCGGGGGTGCAGAATCCGAGTTAAGGTTTACAATTGGCCAAACGCCAGGAGCAGGCACGCTAACTCCTTTTGACTCACCCCGGTCTTCATCCTGGCCGAAATAATATAAAGGCCATCCCTTGTATGTAAGTTGCATTTCCCCGAAAACATCAATTTCACCAAAATCGGAAGCATTTAAGGAACTTGGTAAACCTTCTAAATCATCATGAAATATTGGCCATACTCCATCATTGCTAAAATCCGGCGCTGTGAAATTATTCTGATCCTTATAGTCTTTTATGAATGCATAGATTGTCCTTCCCTCCCCATCGACAAAAAACTGAGAAATACCATCGCCTTCTGTATAATCATCCTTGTAATTTTTTCCATCCATTCCCGTCAATTGAGCGTTTGCAAGCATTACTGAATATTCCCTGGCCAGGAACCAAATCCCGTTTACCCCATCTCCTGAAGTTGATCCCGTGGGTTCAAGATTCTCATCGCCACCGGGAGAATAGTAATACAGAGGCCAGCCAAGATAGGTGATCTGTTTTGCCCCATCTGTTAGTACGATTTCTCCGAAATCATCTGAACTGAGCCCAGGACCAAGATTTATATTCTCTTCATAAAATACAGGCCATAAATCCAGACAGTTACCCGTACAATTGTTGGAGCCATTAACATCTAGTGTAAATATATACAAGCTCTGGTTGTTTCCATCTACCAGATAATCACCAGAGGTTTTATTTATACTAGCCGGATCAGGTGGGTCTGTGCTTTCATCATTGTTACAACCACTTAAGATCACAATCCCAATAATTATGGGTAAGACATTAGTCTGTAATGGTATGATCCATTTTTTCATAATAATAGAGTTTAAGTTATAATATGTTTAAAACATCTCCCGAAAAACGACCGGGAAATCTTAAAGATCCATGACCTGATACGTATCTAATCAAGATTTTCTGACTACTCTCAATACAAGTGATCTTCTAAAAAGGTTGCCTTATCTAAATATTTTTTGTGAAACCTGTGTCAGCTCTGTTTATTTAACCTGATTGATTCTTTAGCTATATTAATACCCCCGAGATCAGTGATCAGGGAATGCCAAAATCATATCAGATAAATAAAATTTACATTGGGTTGAGAAGATTAGTGAATGAAAAGAAGGTTCCAATTCCTTTTAGAGACTATTAGCAATAATGGTGAGATATAGTTTTGACATTCAATAACCGGGTTTAAAACTTGTGTATTCAGCTGATTTTTTCCAGGCAATCTATTAACTTAGATATATGTTAAAGTAAAAAAGTAATGATGATTGATAAATCAAAAATGTCGCATCTTCTTCCACATTTGAGCGATGACCTGATTGCTGAAATGGTATCTGCGGCAATATTTAAAGAGATACCTTCCGGATCCACGATACTACGGGCAGGGCAATATGTAAAAGTAATTCCGATAGTGACCAAGGGGCTTATAAAAGTATTTTCGAGGCATGAAGACAAAGATCTTCTCCTGTATTATATCCAGCCAAATGAATCCTGTATAATGTCATTTTCTGCAAGCCTTAAGAACGAACCGAGTCGTGTTTACGCCATTACCGAAGAAGATACTTCGGCAATCCTCCTTCCGGTAGAGAAAATCGACCGATGGATCCGGCAATTTCCGGATTTCAATTCAATCTTTTTTCAGTTGTATAATTTGAGATACAATGAATTGCTGGAAACAATAAACCATCTTTTGTTCAACAAGATGGACCAGCGATTGTACGATTATCTGAGAAAAAAACATCAATTGACAGGTAAAAATCCGCTGAAAATTTCCCACCGGCAAATCGCAAACGATATGGGAACAGCAAGGGAAGTGATCAGCAGGGTTATGAAAAGACTGGAGGGTGAAGGTAAGGTCCGGCAACATACCAGTAGTATAGAAATTTTACAGTTGTGACTTCAGTCACTGTTTGCTAAATATCACTTTTCCATCTTTGTAGAACTATGGATGGTAAAAAAGCAATAAAATTCGTTTCGGTGTGCATTTTATGCATTGGAATAATTACTTCCATAGTTATTCTTGTTCAATATTTATTAACATAAAAAAATAAAAAGATGAGGAAAAACATGGGAAACGCGGACAGGATTATCAGAGTGATAGTCGCCGTGATCATTGCAGCACTTTATTTTACAAACGTCATAACAGGTACTTTGGGCATTGTACTACTTGCTCTTGCGGGGATATTTGTATTGACCAGTCTGTTCAGTTTTTGTCCATTGTATGCGCCTTTCGGGTTGAGTACCTGCAAAGTAAAAGAGGGATAATAACATCATAAACCAGGCTATAATGAAAGATTTTAAAAATAATCAATTATGGATATTCCTGTTTGTTTTAAGCTTTGGAATGATATCCTGTTCCGATAATGGAGAAAGTGATCCGGATCTACCTTCCATGCAACAAATAGAGGATACCATGATTTCAGGGAATTGGAGAATCACCAAATTCATCGATTCAGGGAAGGATGAAATAAACCATTTCACTGGCTATGACTTTGTATTCAACGAGAGTGGGGTGTTGACCAGCAGCAATGGGACACATACTTATGAGGGAACCTGGAATATTTCGGATAGCAACAGCAGCGATGACAGTCCTGATGATTTGGATTTCAACATCCTTTTCAACCTTACTAACGATTTTGAGGATCTCAATGATGATTGGGATATACTCACAATAACAGCCAGTAAGATTGAATTGGAGGATATTAGTGGAGGTAATGGAGGAACTGACATCCTGACCTTCGAGAAAAATTAATAAAAATACACTATACAGATAATGCAGCTGGATTCACCAGCTGCATTATCTTATTTCCCCTTCCCGGTAAAAAGCGGTAAATATCGCAGTAACAATGCGAATGCACGGATCTTATTTAGAGACCAGATACTAAATTTTAATGTCTCAGAGGCAACCATTGGAAGACTTCCCTTGTATTGTCTGTAAAAATGGGTAATTGGAACTTAAAATTTAAACTTCAGAAAGCTTATACTTTAAAAGATAAAGATTGGGATCAGATCAAACACTTATGTTACGCAACCTCATAAAGGGTTGTATCAAAAATGACAGGAAAAGTCAGAGAGATCTGTACCAATATTTTTATGCCTATAGCTTAAGTATATGCCTTAGGTATTCAGATAGCAGGGATGAAGCAGTTGAAGTTCTAAATGAGGCATTTATGAAAATATTCAAGAACCTTAAAAAATTCGATCTTTCAAAACCATTTACGCCATGGCTTAGAAAGATCCTGATCAATTCATGTATTAACAATTTCAAAAGAAAGAAAATTGAATTAGTGAGTGACCTGTATGAGGAACAGGTAAGCTCATCCGCTGAAGATATATTATCCCATATTTCCTATAATGAGATCCTGGAACTTATCCGTAAACTGTCTCCCGGATACAGAACCGTGTTCAATTTATTTGTAATAGAAGGATACAAACATGAAGAAATAGCTGCCATGCTGAATATTTCAGTAGGCACTTCTAAATCGAACCTGGCTAAGGCCAAAAAAAATATGAGAATTATTCTAAAGGAATATTTCCTGGAAGATTATGAACGATCAAAACAAGGATAGTTTAGAAAATTTCTTTAAGAAAGGAGCTCAAAATTATGATATTGAGTTCAGGGAAGGCGACTGGAAGAAAATGGAAGCCCTGTTGGATAGTGAAATGCCTGTTGCCTTCTCCTTTTATGCCTTTTTGAAGAAGATCTGGCCACTGGTTGCCTTGCTTCTGGTAATCCCATTGGGTTGGTATTCTATTGATCGGTTTTCAGGGGGTAGCGCAACTCAACTTGGTGCCGCATATCAGAATGATATTATGGAAACCAGTCCCACAACAACTTATGATCGTATACTGGAACCACAAAACACCCGTGATCAATTATCAGAATCCCAAACACAAGCAGGCCAGGAAATCATCAGTCGGAATCCTGGAAATTCCTCTTTAGATAAGATAGCCACAGTTGCTACATCGGCTAAAATGGTCAAAAGCAAGAATGTTATTCAAGGAAATGCTCAAACAGAGGCCATTGAGGAATCTTATGAGTCAGGAGGTTTCACCATGACTGAAAGTAACGAACAGAAAACCATTAATTCTGAGTCTTATGCTAATAGTGTTCCTGGTATGTTGATCCCACTATTTCCTGGTTCCACTGTTGGTAGCCTGGAAGATCCAGGCCTGATTGAACCTAAACCTGTTGTTGAGAATCCGGGAAATGCACGATATAGAGTTTCTTTTACAGTGGGAGCAGGATTTAGTCCTGATTTCAGTACGGTAGGACTTGGCAATTTTGTTTCCCCGGGTGTCCGCTGGAATTTCATGGCTGAGGTTGGTGTATCCAGAAGGTTCCTGATAAATACAGGCGTAATCTGGGTGAAAAATAAGTATGAGGCGTATGGAGAAGATTACCATGCACCTCCACGTTATTGGAAAAAGGGCATCGCCGCGGATGAAGCCTATGGTGAATGTGTTATGCTGGATATCCCTTTAAATTTAAGATACAACATCCTGATATCAGGTAGGCACCAGTTCTTTATTTCAGGTGGTGCTTCTACCTATATCCTCCTGAAAGAGGATTATTATTTTGAGTACGGGGTGGACGATCCGGAGCTGCCACAACATTGGGGAACAGATAAAGTAAGTGTTTATCCCTTTAAAATTGTGAATCTTTCAGTGGGATACCAGTACCAGCTGGGTAGAAAAGGTGCTTTGCAAGTGGAGCCGTTCATTAAGATCCCTACCGCCGGGGTAGGTTGGGGAGAGGTCGATTTGCATACTCTTGGAGTTTATTTTATGTACAAATACCGAATTGGCAGATGAAATGAAAGCAGAAGCACTGAAACTGGAAATATTTCAGATGTCGAAAGATGGCGATCCTGAAAAGATAATATTTAAGGTTATCTCTGATGAGATATTAATCATAATAATAGTGAAGATCAAATCAACAATTTATATGCACCATAAAATTATTCTAAACCAAAATTAAAACTCATGAAGAAGAAGTTAATAAAACTAATTGGGATCATGATAGCGATTATTGTGGTTTTAAATTCCTGTAGCGACTCGACTGAGGAGGCTGATCCCTGCCAGAATGGCCCGGAACTAAATATAGATAATACGACCATAAGCATTGAAGGGCAATCAAATGGAGCAATTGAGGTAAGCGCGAATAGTGGAACATCCCCGTATATGTACAGCATTGATGGGATCAATTTTCAAAATAATGGCACATTTACAGATCTTGAGGCCAACGACT
>CAYMFU010000346.1:0-3547 GCA_964389805.1 uncultured Roseivirgaceae bacterium
AGATCCACTAACAAATCCTTATCAGTTAATCCAAGCACATAGTCAAAATATAAACAGGCATCTTCCGGGTAGCTTCTGGCATGAGGCCCGCCAAGCACTGTGGCCATCCCCTTCGATTGGAAATAGCTGCTGAGTGCATAGGCTAACTGGGCCGAATATGAAAAAGAACTGATAAAAACAATATCCAGATCATCTGATAAAAGCCTATCTAATCTCTGCGTTCCGGTATAGATGGAATATTGCACCTTATGACCTTCTTCCCTGCACCAAACCCCGATAACCTGGGGCATAATGCTCATAAAATTGGGATACATATAACGTCGATACAGTGACTTTGAGGGTTTGTTGTAGATAAGATCTATTATACCAATCCGTAATTCTTTCATGGAGTGAATATATTTAGCTTTTCAAGTATAGTTCTCAACTTACTTGCTTAAATATCACACCCTCAAACCAATAACCAAAACATCATCCACTTGAGGATTATCCCCCTTCCAGGCAGCAAAGGTCTTGTCTAAGATTTTTTTCTGATCTTTCATGGGTTCCTCATGGATCGCCAAAAGAAGCTCTTTAAAATTCTTGCTCAGGAATTTTTTACCAACTTTGCCACCCTTTTGATCAATATATCCATCTGAAAAAAGATACAATACATCCCCAAATTCATATGGGATATCCTCATTTGTGAATGGTTTAAACTTACCCTGATAATATCCAAGAGGCATTGGTTCAGACTTGAATTCTTTCAATTCAGGAATTCCATTTTCATTTCTGATCAGGTACAATGGACGGTTAGCACCGCAATATTGTATAACTCTTTCTTTTTCATCAATTACACATAGAGCCATGTCAATACCATCCTTGGATTCATCCGGTTCACCACGCTGTCTGAGTGAATTTCTGATCTGCTTCCTGAGTTCATTGAGCACCTGATTGGCCTGCGTGATCTCCCTTCTTTGTACGATTTCATTTAAGAAACTGATTCCAAGCATGCTCAAAAAGGCACCAGGCACTCCATGGCCCGTACAATCTGCCGCTGCCAGGATAACATACTGATTAACCTGTTTGATCCAATAGAAATCACCACTTACAATGTCCCTGGGTTTAAACAAAATGAAAACATCGTTTAAGATCTCGTTGAAATATGGCTCAGGTGGCAATATGGCAGATTGTATCTTCATTGCATAGTTCATACTGTCTGTTACTTCTGCATCTTTCTGATTTAACATTTCGTTTTGCGACTGAATTTCTACTTTCTGAAATTCTAAGTCCAGATTTTGCTTTTTAAGCGCTTTTTTTTGTTTACGAATTGTCCTGGTTCTCTGCTTTACAATTTTTTCAAGATTCAGGTTCAGTTCGATGTTTTTTCGATAAGTTAGCGAGAACATCTGGGCCAGAACCAGGGATTGCATAATAATTAAGGCCACGAAACCCTGCGATGAAATATAATTTCCAAATCCTGAGATATTACCGTTTGTAAGTAAAACATCATGTATAACGGTAGCATAGAAGATAGCCAAACTTAAAAAAGACAATACTGAGCCCTGTCGTTTTCGAAGCAGCGCTTTCACCAAGGGATAACTCAGAAGATAAGTCGGCGGAATCACAATAGTCAATAAATAGATGGTCAGAATTCTTGACATCGTGATTGTCGATGATGCTAAATTAATCACCAAGAATATCATTCCAATGATCAGAAACGCAATGACGGCCTTTTTATGAACTTCATCTCTATAAATAAAATAATAGAACAGGACAAGAAGAGGACCGAAAAATGAAGGCCCGATACTGCCAAACAGCAAATATCCCCTATAGCTAAATAATTCGGTTAACATTCCTGAACTGTAGGCCGTCCAGATACAAACGACTATACTAATCAGGGCGAATATCAAATAAGAATATTCATTTCTTCTGTACAGGAAAAGAACAATGTGATAAATGGCTATCAGCAGACTGATGCCTATTAGCACGGCATTTAAGGAGCCAGTTTTGAGTCTTTCAGTGTTAATCAGGCTTTCAGGACCGAACACAATTTTCCTCCTTATGCCGGCAGCAGGTCCACCATAGTCAAAATCAGCTATCTGGATAATAACTTCTAAAGTGTCTTTGTGACTGTCGTAGTTGATTGGCGAAGAATATTCTGTGATAAACTCGGGCTGTGCTAGTTCCCTGGTGCGTTCTACTTTACCCTTTTCAAGACATAAAGTGCCGTTAACCCACAACCTGGCGCTGGCAAAGATGGACATAAAAATGAAATTGTAATCGGCAGTCTTATCCGGCACCATTATCTGCAGCCGGTAGGCGGCATAACCCAGTTCAGGGTATGATTTCCCTTCCTGTTTGGCCCAGCCCCCTGGCACATGAATATATTCGGCCTTTAACAGGTCATTTGATTCGAAATCAGACGGGTCCAGAAGTTTTTCCCAATAGAACTCCCATTCACCGTTCAGGTCTACCAGACCATCCTTTTCAAAGTCCCAGGAAGATAAATCCAGAAATCCGTTTTCTATTTCTGGACTTCCCTTTTGAGAATCACCGCATGAAGCACTTAATAAAACGATTAAGATTAGTATTATATGTCTTATTAAATATTTCATTGCATATAAGTTACGCAAATATTCTGAATTAACTGGTTCACTATGAAAAGGTTCTGTAGAAAATATTCATTTCACGCCTGTATTCCACTGTGATTTTTTACTCAATCTGCAATGAACTGTTGGCTCAGGGATATATATAGTTATTCTGAGCTTTATATCATACTGTCATTCTGCTTTTTTACAGGGGCTGGCTTTTTCAAGATCCTTTTTACTTGTAGCGCCACCTTTGAGGAAATTTTTCAAAAATCGCAGGGCATTGCCGCGCATAAATAAATCAATAACATACTGGGGTGAGCACATATTATCAGCGCGTAGCTTGGGCTTATTATTAAAATATTCATGGGCATGATGAATCAGATTCTCCTCTAAAATCCCAAAATCATCTGATGTCCAGTAGCCATCGGGAGGATCAACAAGGCCATCGTAATCGGATCCCATGGTAGCTGTACCCCATCCGAATTTACCATCATCATCTAAAACCTCTGCAATATATCTAATCTGTTTCCATACTAATCCGGCTTGATAATGTAGCATTTCACCTCGATCTTTCTTCCTCTTTTTACGATACTTTTGTTTTTCCTGACATAGCCTTCTCTCATCTAACATAATTCCCAGAAAACCTCCGGTCTTCTCCATTCTGATTATCTCCTCATCGAAGAAATTAATATCCGCATTGTAGAATTTCAATTCGTTCTCATTCTGGAATTTACTTTTGATCTCACAGTAGGGTTTCTTTTCCTCCTTTTCATTTTCATATGGTCGACCAATCACAGCACCGTGACTGGCTAAAACAGGAATACAATTACCTTCATATTTATCTTCTAATATTTTATAATATTCTTTTCTTGATTTGACATTCATGTGCTTTATGTCGATATAAATCCTTCCTGGATCATTTTCCAGCAATTTATGCAGGACTATTTTCCCACATCTTGAAAAACCATCATTCATAC
>CAYMFU010000347.1:0-4663 GCA_964389805.1 uncultured Roseivirgaceae bacterium
TTAACCAGTCCGTAAAATGATACTTCGTAAATCCCCCGGTCGAATTCATAAGTTCCTGTAATTTGTGGATTCTGTTGTTTCTGAACCAGTAGGTTTAAATTCCCGGTTCCTCCAAATTGTATATAGTCTCCTGATAAGGGATCCATATCAATCATGAATTGAGCGGATTTATCAACTTTTAGTGTGGCGTTCAGGTCGATCCAGTTCAATTTAGAAAAATTCGTATCTCCTATATACTGTTCAAATCCAATTTCCTCAAGGGATTCGGGATCAGATAAACTGACTAATTCGACAATTCCTTCACTGTCTACAACATCAAAATTCTTCGGTGGTAATGCATAGGTTAAATTCGTTCCTCTGTCTATTGAAAGATTAAACAGCACATTAGGATTTTCCGTAGTTCCTTTTAAAGTGGCATCCAGGGAAATTATTAGGGATCCATAGAAATTTGGATTGTCCTCCTGACCAACATTATATACAGTAAAGCGGTCAGCATCCACCTTAATATCCATTTCAAAAATATTGAACTGGCTGGCGTGTACTTTGCCATTTATATTGAACTGTTGCTTGGCTGGGTCAAGAAGCGTGAAATCCTGAAATTGAAAGGAGTTATTATTTATCTTTAAGGATTCATTTTCAATCAGGTATCGATTATTTACAGGGGTCAGTAATATATCAACAGAATTAAAATCAAGATTGCCATTCGTGCTTATCCTATTTTTATCTCCCGATAATGATATCTGTCCCTGAATGCTACCTTCAGGATCCATTATAATTCCTTTTCCAAAAGAAATAAACTCATCAAGATCATTAAAATCTATTCTTGCTGCTGCAGTCAGTGGATTTGTATTTTTATTCAGGTTATAATCCCCTTCTATTGATAAAATGTTATCTCCATTTCTAAGCTCAATCCTTCCCCTGACATTATTGTGCCCATAATTGGCCGCTTCAATTGTGATGTCCCCGAAATGGGTATTTTGAAAATTAAAATCCTCCAATGATACATTGGCATTTACCTTAAGTTCCTGGTTTGCTGATATTACATCCGATTCAAAATTCAGTTCTCCGGATATATCTATTTCGGAATCAAAATTTCGTAGAAGATTGGAAAGATTAACCAGCTGAAAATTATGAATACTTAGCTGGTACAAAGAATCCATTGCGTGGACCCGTAAAGATTGGAGACCGTCATCTATGTCGATAGTGCCGAAAATATCTCCTGAACGATCATAGATAATTCCACCTTCTCCATTAACAGACCAAAGTATGGAACCGATTATAAGACTATCCGGATGAAGATTGAATACGATCTGGTTATTTTCTGCCCTTTTAATTGAAAAACCAGTCCTGATCAGGTAAGAATTCGAATCATTGGGTAAGGCCAGCACATTGCTTACGACCCCTTGTTTGGTCCGACCAGATAACCTGAAATCTTTCACACTGTAATTTTGATAGCTCATGTTGGGAATCCTAAATGAGTAATCCAGGTGATCAGGTTCACTGTTTAGGTCATATTTCAATGAATCAAAATGAATACCCCTATATGTTATACCAGGGACCGAAATACTAAGGTTTGATGTTTTCTCTCTTTCATTGATCTCCCCTTCAATCTTTGAGAACTGGAATTCCTCCAGCCCTGGGATGAATAAAATTAGATTTTCAAGTAATTTCTGAGAGGTAAGACTGAATTTCAAAAATCCCTCGTTTGCATTCACTAGACTAGTGTCTTCCTTGATGAAATGAACTTTGTAGAAATCGAGGATCCTCTTATCCAGGTCTTGTAATGGAATATCAGTTAAAAACTGGCCACTTATAAAATCCGACTGGATGTTAAAAGAGATACTATCCGCCATTTTATAAAGATCCATGACTATGGTGTCGTACTGATATGTCTTTTCAGATTCAATGACAGCATTTGTAATTTTAAATGAACCATTAAATAGCTCAGTACCGATTCTTTCTTTTGTGTATAGCTGGCCGCTTAGAATTACAGGTTTATCTATTATCTCTAGAAATGACAGGTCAAATTTCTTCAAGTCCAATCCAGCTTCAAAAGAAAAAACAGAATCTATTATCTGTCCATGTATTCCAAGATCAAGGTTTAGGAGGCTATCATTGGCTGTAAGTCGGATATTAAGATTATCCTCTTCATAGTCTGATAATAAATGCACATTTTGAATTCGATACTCAGTAATATGAAGGCTGTCCAGAAATGTTTCAATTTTAAACTGGCTGACTCCTTCAGTTAATCCTGCCAGTTGTATATCAGTATTAAAATATATTTCGCTTAATTCTTTTATTTGTAAAAGCTTCCCTACATGCAATCCAATTACCTTCATGTTAAGTTTAAGAGTATCCTTCATTCCATAACCAGGATCTCTGTAATTTGCATTAATTACTATTCGTTCATTATTGTCGGACAGTATTTGTGTTTTAGCTTTCAGGTTTTGTCTGCAACCATTTAGTTCCGTCATTATATTAATCTCTTCCGGGTATTTTATATCTATTCCATCTAATGAATCGATTTTTGCAATTAGTGATTCTGAGTTAATGTCTAACTTGCTTCCCAGGTTATCAAAACAAATATTCTCAGGATTATGAATGTTTTTGACACCCCCTTTCAGATCCAGTATAATTTTATTATCAAGATGCACATTGAATTTTTGAATTTGAAGATTGTTCAGTGCACCGGATACACTGGTCATAAGTTGTGCAGAGCTGATATTTGTTTCTTTTAGAATGTTGCTATTGCTGAAATAATCCAGGTCATCGGATCCTATATCAATTTCCAGTTCATTGATATTGATACCCACTTGTTCCGGATGATCCAGTGCGGATTCCGTCAGATTACCGCTAATGTTTATATCAGCCTGCAGGTGTGAATTCTCCGTATCCATCCTCAGGTCCTGAAGAGACAGATCATCATTTTCATAGTTCAACTTTCCATTTAATTTCTGTAAGCGGAATCCTTTATCCGTTAGAAACTCCACTCTATCTACATTAGCATTTAACTGATCTTTGGCAATTAAAGCATCTTCCAGGGAGATATTTATACCCTTCAGGTGGAAATGATTGGCATCAATATTATTAGAAGAATCAGGAACTGATAAATTATCAAATTTGAAATCACAATCTTTTATAGTAGTCTGATCAGATCCTATATCCCAACCAAAATTTTTAATAAATAGTTCAGAACTTATTGGGTTGGATTGATTTGTGTCACTCGTATTTTCTTTTATTGTGTCAGTCGCCATAACAGACTCCTGATATGCTATTTCTATATTGGCGTCGCCCAGGGCAAGTTCAGACGCCCTGACAAAATGATCGCCCAGGTCAAACTCAAACTTTTCTCCTTTGAATTCGGAGATTGTAGTTAAAAGGTGTAAAAAACCTTCCATTTCCAGGTTAAACTTTGAGTTTGATATTTGAATCTGATTCAGTTTTGAAGTTATGTTTCCATACTGTTTAGGTACATCAGGATCATTATTTTCAGCAGGAAGTTTAAGGCTGTCTTCAAATATTTGTAGATGCACATTTGTGTTGGAGAGGTTTATTTCTGCAATATTGAAATCTAAATGTTTCAGATCCATTTTATCGTTCTGCAATTTCAGTTCACCTATCTCAGTCTGAAGTTCAAGTACTTTATATATATATAGTGTAAAGGAAGATTCTTCAATTCTCAAATCTGAGGCAATTATTTCCCAGCTTCCCTGTTTCGTTTTTTCTTTGGGGGTATTGTTGCTGAAAGCTTCAAGTATAAAGTCCAGGTTTGTTGTTTTCAATTCAGGATTAATTTCCATTGAAGATTTAAATCCCGATATTATGATATGGTTTAAATGAACCTTTTTCAGAAATAAGGGAAGGATCAGAACATCGACATCAATTTTATCTACTTCAAAGACCTTTATATTATCAGGATCCTTTATATAGACATCCTTTAAAATAAGATTACCGAAGAGGTTAAGATTCAGAGCTCCGATATTAACTTCAGAATCAAGCTTGCGTGATATGAAGCTTTCTACTCTTTGTGATACCAGTGTCTGTACCGGAGGGATATAGAGCAGAACGATCAGGAATAACAGAAAGGCAAGAAAGTAGAAAGCCATTTTAATGAACAGCTTAATAATTTTCTTACTAAAGCTTAATATTCTACCTGTCAGTTTTTTTTTCAAGAGTGTTATAAATGAATTATTAAAAATAGCAAGTAATAATCATAATTAAGAATGATTAATGGCTTAGCGGATCAAAATAATAAATATTTTATGAAAGGCATGGAATGTTTGGTATAGAGTAAATAAACTCATATTTTTACGGCCCTTTTAAAAGCAAAATTTACAGGAAACCAGGGAAATAAAAATATTTTCCACAGATATTTGGATAGTGGGGATATGTTTTCTAATTTTGCATTCGCTTTTTCAGGGATGGAAGGGTGGAATGGGCTCGAACGAGGGTCTACGAATGGTGGCGAGATGAGTCATCAAAAAGTTCTTTGAATGGATGAGACTACGGCGGACCTTTGTATATAATTTAAGGGATTATATATATAAGAATAACACATTTTGGTCAGGGCTAAACAAACTATAAGAAATATTACTATGGAGAGTTTGATCCTGGCTCAGGATGAACGCTAGCGGCAGGCCTAATACATGCAAGTCGAGGGGCA
>CAYMFU010000348.1:0-6907 GCA_964389805.1 uncultured Roseivirgaceae bacterium
CCTGATATGGAATTAATTTGGCAGATAATCTTTAGTTTAACAAGGGATCATGAACATATCTGAAAGAAGGCGTTTTATTAAACAAAGTTTAGGTTTCGCATTATCGCTACCCGCTCTAACAAGTTTTAAGATCAAATATCAGGAAGTAACCTATCCTAAAATTCTATTCAGGGTGGGATGGAACAATAATGACAATAATGAACTGGCTCTTATCCCCGCCTTATATCGTATTGCTCAGAAAACCATTTTAAAAACTGAATTTTATTTGTGGCTTGGCGAATCAGATGAAAAACTGATGGAAATGCTGAATAAGAACTTTACGACTTTAAAGATGGTAACTGGCGAAATTGATGATTCCGGACAACCTACTACTGATGAGCTAAAGAATATTCTTGCAGAATCAGATTTATTCTTTTATACACCCGGAGCCTCCACTGAGGTAGATTGGTCAGGAAAAAATAAAGATGTAGTGGAAACCAGGTCATTGAAGTATTGCCTGGATAATGGTATCAGTTATGCTCTTCTGGGACTTGGTAAAATACCGGATGAACAGGAAACACTTGATCGCTTCATGAGGATAGCAAATGGTGCAGAATTTTTGTACAGCACATCATCCACTACTGACAAACTGCTGAAAGATAAAAACATAAAGATCCCGAAAATTCAGACAGCGCCTAATCCACTATTTGGTTTTGACTTGAGAGACGATATCCAGTCAAGAAAGGTACTACAGGGATACTACCTGCTCGACAAGGATTTTTTAACTGTTGATTTCAGAGCTCAAGGTATACCATCAGAAAAACTAGCAGAATATAGCCGGAAAGTTATTGACCTGATCACAAGATGGGTTAAAGAAACTGACAAAAATGTGCTGCTGTTACCAAATAATGAGGCAGATGTAGATTATACTGTCAAAAATATATACAACCCATTACCTGAAGAAATTAAAGCTAAGGTAGCAGTATCCAAGGAAAGATTGATGCCCGACCTGGCTGCCTCCATATATGAAAAATCAAGAATTGTGTGTGGGATGTCTCTCTTTCCAGCCATCTCAGCCATCAAATCCGGAATTCCTATTATGTTCGTCTCTCCTGTCAATGTAAATACGAGGGCAAAAACGATTGAGGACATGGGCCTGAAAAACAGTATACAGGATCTTGATTCCAGAAGTGAAGAAGAATTAGCCGAAGTATTACTTGAAATTGATGACAAATATTTAAATGGTATAATTGAATCTGACAAAGCCCGGGAATATGCCAACAGGAAACTGGCCGACCAATTTGATGAGATCAACAGGTTCATCAATAAAATCGCAAGCAAAAAGGAAAACGAAAAGAAAAAAGAAAAAAAGAAAAAGGGTAAATAAAACTGACAGTATTATACTAGTATTTTTTTTAGTCAGTCTCTTTTATTATAACTTGCTTTAAATAAATAATCTACCATTTTTTTAAAGCCTATGAGGAATCTACAAAAGGTACTTCATATAAATAATTTTCAACTCTATAATTTCCTTTTCTGGTTACTGCTTTGTCTTTTTGAAATTTCCAAAGTCTATTCATTTATATATTTCTATGATTATCCCTTCAAAGCAGAACAACTTTTTATCTGGCCTGTCTCAAGATATTTAATATACTGGATATTAAGTTTCTGGTTGTTCGACCTTTACCTTAAAACACGCCAAAAAGGTAAAATCGAATTCATCGCCTACCACATAATTGCCGGCCTTTTCTTTGCTATTATCCATAAAGTATTATCAGACATTACGGGCATTTTACTACAAAGACTATTTCTGGGACAGGATTCAGGGAATTTCACCGATGTAACCAGTCGATGGACTTCAATATTTTTTGATATTCCGGGTAGTTTCATATTCTACTGGGGCATTATTATACTGCTGCTTGGCCTGGATTATTACAGGAAATTTGTTAACGAACATACACGTTATCTTGAAATGGAATCACAATTAAGCCAAGCCCAGTTAAAATCACTTAAAATGCAATTGAATCCTCATTTCCTTTTCAATGCTTTTAATACCATCTCAATGATGGTAAGACAAGGTAAAGGTGAAACAGCTGTAAGCATGATCTCCGGATTAAGTGATATGCTGAGACACAGCCTTGTCAGCGAACCTAAACAATTTGTATCTCTTGAGGAAGAAATTGATCTTGTTAAGAAATACCTTTTACTTGAGAGTGAAAGATATAAAGACAGGTTGACCATTAAATGGGATATAGAGGAATCATTGTCAAAATTACTGGTGCCAAGCCTGATCCTGCAGCCTATAGTAGAAAATGCATTCAAACATGGCATATCGAAGAACATTGGAAGGTCCGTATTGCAAATCACCGTAAAAAAAGAGGATCAATTGCTGAAACTGGAAGTGTTTAATACGGGATCTTTCCTTCCGATAAACTGGGACATTAATAAAAATAAAGGATTGGGATTGGCAAATACGATCAACCGGTTAATAAAGCTATATAAGAAAGATTATAAGATTCAGATAAGCGAGAGAGATCAAGGCGTTGCCGTATTGGTCAAGGTCCCGGTGATAGAGGATAGCGATGTCAGATAGAAATATCTAAAACTTAATAATAAATGTCAAACAAAACCATTAAAACGGTCATCGTAGATGACGAACCAAGTGCCAGGGATGGGCTTGAACTAATGCTTTCAGGCGATACGGATATTGAACTGGCTGGAATATGCAATAATGGAATAGAAGCCATTCAATTTTTGAAAGAAAAACAGGTAGACCTGATCTTTCTTGATATACATATGCCGGGAATCGATGGATTCGATGTGCTTGATAATATAGCCCCAGAAAAATGGCCCTTTGTTGTGTTCATAACCGCATTTGATGATTATGCTGTAAAAGCATTTGAATACCATGCCCTTGACTACATTCTCAAACCTTTTTCCGATGAGAGATTTTTTCAAATGCTTGGAAGAGTGAAACAATCTATTTTTAGCAATAGAACACTTGAACAAACCAAAAAATATGAGGAGTTAAAAAATGATTTGAACAGGGGAAAACCAATGAAAATGGATTTTTTCTATGATGATGAGAATCCCGGTGCCCAAAACCTGGTAATAAAAGACAGCAGTAAAATAGTCATTATACCTGCAGCTAAAATAACATATATCGAAGCTTTTGACTATTATATTAAAATACATTACGAAGGTCAATTCAAACTTACCAGAATACCTATAAAGAATATTATCCCGCGTCTTCCCAAAGACCAGTTTATCAGAGTGCACCGGTCATATGTTATTAACATGAATCATATCGACCAGCTTGAAAAAAGAGGCAAAGGTGAAACTGTGGCCATACTCAGGTCCGGACAGGAGATCAGGGTGAGTGATACATATAAAAAAGAACTTCTTAAACGCATTCAGGCCCCTGAAAATTAAATTACTGCATAATCGTGCTACTTCGCTGCAAACATTAAATTATTACCGATGATGATCCGTAATTTCAAATAAAAGTACAAATATGCTACGGAATTATCTCCTTATAAGTTTGAGGCACCTATTCAGACAAAGAAGTAATAGTTTTATTAATCTTGCAGGCCTTGCAATGGGAATAACTGTCAGTCTTTTCATCGTTCTTTATATACAATCTGAGTTAAGTTTCGAAAAGGATTATCCTCAATATACAAATATTTACAGGTTAGCATCAAGTAATTGGGCTAAGTCTTCTCCACCTGCTTCAGAGGCAATTAAAAGCTATTTTCCAGAAATAAAAGAATCTGGTCGGGTGGCTTTATATATGGGAGGCCGAAGTATAGCTGTAATCGATGATACCCACTTTCCAATAAACAACGGATATTATGCTGATCTATCCATAATAAGAATTTTTGATCGGGATATAATAGATGGGAATCCTGAGGACATGTTGTCTAGGCCTTACACACTGGTATTAACAGAAGGTCTGTCTAAAACACTTTTTGGGGATAAAAATCCTGTTGGAGAATCTGTGAAATTTGCTTTTGGAGAATTGCAGGATGCTCAAGAATATGAAATAACCGGAGTGATACAGAATTTTCCAGAGAATTCTCATTTAAAGATGGAATACCTCATCTCTATGCCCACCTTTTTTGAAGATTATCCAGATGAATGGACAGATTCCAGAACATGGAAGGTAATGTATACCTATCTCCTATTTAACAATAAGGAGGATTATTCGAATGTAAAATCCAAAATTAGAGATTTCCAACATGATCATCAGCTAAGTGAAAACTTTACCGAAGAAGATCTCAATGCAAGGGGAGATTTTTTTGAGCTGCACCCGATAGCTGACATACACTTAAAATCACATCGAGAGCAGGAAATGGGACCTAATGGTCACATCCGGTACATTTATATATTTGGAGCCCTTGCAATACTTATTATTCTTGTCGCAAGTGCAAATTTTATTAATATTTTTGTGACCCAGGCCTTAAAGCGGGGTAAGGAGGTTGGAATAAGAAAAGTTACGGGAGCTTACCGCATACAATTGATCAATCAGTTCCTATTGGAAGCCCTCCTATACACCATATTATCTACATTTATTGCTTTACTTTTATGCAGCATAGCACTTCCATTATTTAATGAATTGGCTAATCAAAATTTTACTTTTAAGGACCTTGTAAAGAATGAACATCTACTCGTCTATGCGATCCTGATCATTGGTGTAACCCTATTTTCAGGTGGATATCCTGCCATTTTTATTTCCGGATTTAAGATTGTTGACAGCATCAAGATAAACCAGATGCCACAATCATCACTATCCAATAGCAGAAAGGTATTGTTGATTCTACAATTTATCATTGCAATATTTATGATCAGCAGCACCCTAATCATATCCAATCAATTGAGTTATTTTAGAAATAAAGACCTGGGATTTGATAAAGAGCAAATTGTTGCTATATACACATATGGTGATTTCAGAGGTGTTTTTCAACAAAAACGAGAATATATTTATAATGAATTCAGGAAACACCCTGGAATTATTGAAACTGGATCGACCACCACATTAATAGGCAGCATTTCAAGCATTGAGTTCTTACGGCCGGATGGATGGGAACCAGAAAATCGTGATGACTTTATGCGTTTCACACGTGCAGATAAGGGTTTTATACCAACTCTTGGGATCCAGCTTCTTGAAGGAAGGAACTTCAATCCTGTTACTGATTCTTCAGGTGCTTTTATTGTTAATGAAAAGGTAGTAGAAATGCTAAGGCTCGAGAATCCGGTGGGTACCTATGCCACAAATGACTTCTTCAGGCACAGAGGGCCAATTGTTGGAGTTATGAAAGATTTCAATTTCGCATCATTACATAATGAAATCGAACCTTTGGTCATCTCTTACAGACCTGAATGGTCGGGAATAATACTCGTGAAACTATCCGGAGATCACATTAATGAAGCGATAGCACATATGGAATCTATTACGAAAGAGATCGCCCCTGGAAGCATCTTCACATACAGTTTTCTGGATGAGGATCTTAACAATTTATATCTGTCAGAGGATAAAATGAGTAAAATATTTAAGGTATTTTCATTTCTTGCAATATTGATTTCATGCATGGGTCTGTATGGCCTCGCCGCTTACTCGGCTGAACTAAGAACCAAAGAAATAGGCATCAGAAAAGCCTTTGGAGCTACCATTCCAAAAATTTTGATCTTATTATCAAAAGTCTACATCACATTGATATTCATATCGTTTATTGTTGCTATTCCAATTTCCAACTATTTTGTAACTGAATGGTTGAAGAACTTCGCATACCAATCCTCCGTGCCTTGGTGGACTTTTGTAATTTCAGGATTTATAGTTGGACTGATTGCCATTATAGCCGTTTCAGGAAAGTCAATACAAGCAGCCAGGGCAAATCCATCAAAATCTCTTCGCTCCGAATAGACGCCAGAACTGGAAACCAAATCTCTTAATACAAAAAGGGTTATTTGGCTGCACACCAATTATTCTATACTTTTACACATATTTTTAGCATTAAAATTGGGAGAATGAATTTATTGAAAGCGACTGCGGGAATTCTTATTTTTTTTGTGGGAATGAGTAATCCGATTTTTTCACAGATAGATTTGAATCTAACTGAAATAATGTCGGGTGATGACTTTGTAGGCTACCTGCCAAAGAACATATACTGGTCAGATAACAGTAAGAGTGTTTTTTTTAATTGGAATCCTGAAAAGGAACATAATGAGGATCTTTATAAAATAGACTTGAAAGGTTTAAGTCCATATAAAGTAGGGATCGATGAGCTGAAGAGAATGCCATCAAGGAACGGTGTTCTGTCGACTGACAGAGCCAGGAAATTGTATGAAAAGAATGGGGATATATTTATCTATCATATAAAAACCGGGCAGACTGATCAGATAACGAATACAATTGAGCGTGAATCTATTCCAGTCTTTACAAAAAAAGATAGCCATATCGTTTTCAGAAAAGGGAATAATTTATACAGTTTATCTCTCAGTAATGGAAGCATTACCCAGATCACAAATTTCATCGATAAAGCATCCGGTAAAAAAGATAAAAAATCTTCTGTACAAAAAGAGTGGATCCAGAACGATGAGATGGCCCTTTTTGACATATTAAGACTTCGGGATATTAAAGAAAATCAATCTGAGGCAAAAAGAGATTCATTAAAACCTCAAAGGCCGGTAGAAATTCCTATAAATGGACAGTACTTACGTAATCTGACCATTAGCCCGGATGAAAGATACGTCATGTACCATCTTATAAAAAATCCGTCAAATGGTAGCAATACAGAAGTACCGAGTTATGTAACTGAAACTGGATATGCTAAAATGTTGAGGGCAAGGCCAAATGTTGGCAGTCCTGAATCAAGCATGAAATTCGGGGTAATCGATATAGAGAAGGATACTACTTATTTAATCGATCCAA
>CAYMFU010000349.1:0-26892 GCA_964389805.1 uncultured Roseivirgaceae bacterium
CTTGGATTACTGCCATTTTCTGTATTTTTTATCCAGGCCTATCGACACGGATGGAAAACCCGTCATTCAGATCATCTTTTGCTATATGCAGGCATTATTACTCTAACCATCATCGCTTTTTTCGCCTTCAGCAGCACCAAACTTCCTAATTATACGGTTCCTGCTTATCCATTTGTGGCCTTATTGATTGGGAGATACCTGGATATACTTCAGGATAACTTCCGGAAATTCCGCAAATCACTATTATCCAGTTTATGGATTTATCTTTTGATCGCTGCTTTCTTGCCGGTGGGTCTGTATTTTGGTTTAAAATTTGATCCAGCAATATCAGATTATAGAAATCTTTCCTGGTATTTTATGATTATCCCTTTTGGTGCCATGATAGCCTTAATTCTGACGTATAGATCCCGATACAAGGGCATGTTGCTATCTTTGAGCTTATCCTGGATAATCTCTACCCTGTTGTTTTTTTACATCATTTTCCCGAAGATCGACAAGGTTAA
The DNA here is from genome assembly GCA_964389805.1 of uncultured Roseivirgaceae bacterium. Classification (GTDB taxonomy): domain Bacteria; phylum Bacteroidota; class Bacteroidia; order Cytophagales; family Cyclobacteriaceae; genus JAGTVG01. The sequence goes on from CAYMFU010000349.1 coordinate 504, forward strand.
TCCCATTGCCAGACTACTACCGGAATTAAATCCTGACAAGCCTTTCGTAGCCTATTATATTTATAATCCAGCGTTCTCGTTTTATCTGAAAAAACCCATACCCACCTTTATGAGTGCCGATGAGCTTAGGGATTATGTTATAAATACCGGTGAAGGGTATATTCTGTCAAGAAAATCAATGGAGGACGAGTTTCGGCACATTGACAATATTCATAAAATCGGGGAAGCGAAGGATATTTTTGAAATACCAACAACCGTGGTTTACGAAATCAGGGGTAATGAATGATCCCTTGCTTTCTTATTAAAGATCACTTTACCAGAAGCCCTCTTTTTAAAGAGGATTTTCCACTAAGGGAACTTGATTCCATCAGTGTATACGTGATGATTCCAATTAGAAAACCAATCAATGATCCGAAATAGATATCTATAAAAAAGTGCTGTAACAGGTATACCCTGGAAAGACCCACCAGAATTGCCATCGACATCAGGATGGATGAAAGGTTCTTTTTTTTCATCATAAGGGTGAGCAAAACGGCAACAGTAAATGCTGTGGCTGTATGCCCGGAAGGAAAGCTGTTGGACGAATGAATTTCAACTCCTGGCACATGGTACAAAGCATCAAAATTCTCAAAAAATAATCTTGGCCGAACAATGTCCCCAAAGACGAACCTTTTTAATCCCTGGATGATCATGGTCTGGCTGATTACAGCAATAATTAGCACCAGGGTCCGGAAATAACTGGTCAGTAAAAACAAAATCCCTAAGAATGCAAATATCAAACCATCACCCAGATGGGTCCAGTATTTAAAAAAGAAGTCTGAAGTTGCATTATGATGGGCATTTAACCATAGAAGAAAATCCCCCTTATCGGTAAGGAATAATATAAAGAATCCCATTACCAAGAATAGATAGTATATGTAAAATCCCCTTGTCTTTAATGTAGCTTTAAGCTCATCCATGATCATTGAACCTGAATTTCAGATATTTGATTTTAACTTCTTCTTCAAGATACCGTTTTTCATAGGTGGTTTGAATGCCATAATGTTCACTAAGCAGGTCTGAATTATACAGATCATGAGTATATGTTAATTCATTAATATCCTCCAATGAAGATAATACTTCAATACTATATTCAAACAGATCATGATTATCGGTTTTCAGGTAAACTTTCCCACCCGGTTTAAGAATATTCCTGTATATATCCAGGAACCTTGGGTGGGTGAGTCTACGTCTTTCATCCCTACCTTTTGGCCTTGGATCCGGAAAAGTGATCCATATCTCGTCTACTTCGTCGGCATCAAAATACTCCGCCAGATTTTGAATATGCCCTCTTAAGAAACCCGAATTTAACAGCTTCTCCTTTTCTGCTGTCTTCATGCCCCGCCAAATCCGGGGTCCTTTTATATCCACACCTACAAAATTCGTATTGGGGAACTGCCTTGCCATACCTATTGTATATTCTCCCCGACCGCATGCCAGCTCAATTACTAACTTATTCTGGTTTTTAAAGTACAATTTTCTCCAATTCCCTTTTATACACTCAAAGATCTCCTTACCAGGCTGTATCACATAATTGCTTAACTCATTATCCCTGAATTTATCCAGTTTGCTCCTACCCATTTTATAAATTTTCGAGTTCGGAAACCACAAAAGTACTTCCTCCCACAAAAATAATATCCGCATCACTGGATTTTTCCAGGACCACCCGCAAAGCTTCATTTACATCGGGAATTACTTCGCCCTTAAGATCGTATAATGCAGCCTGAAGTGCCAACCATTTGACATCCAGGGCCCTTGGAACCTTGGGCTGGCAAAACACGTATTCAGCATTTTTTGGAAAAAGTGGAAGGATCTGACCGATATCTTTCTCTTTCATAAATCCGAGAATGCAGTAGAGCTTTCCCTTCGTTAAATTTATCAACTGTCGTACTATATTCTCCAATCCAGCCTGATTATGTGCGATATCAGCGATCACCCGTGGCCTTGAATTCAAAGTTTGCCATCTCCCCTTCAATCCCGTTGACTTCTGATAGTGCTCTAAGCCAAACCTGATATCCTTCTTTGAAATATTGTATCCATGATTCACCAGGATATCAATAACAGACAAAACACCAGGTATATTTTTCAATTGAGTTAACCCAGGTGTTTCCAGTAAACAATTTTGGACTATCTCATTTTCCAGATCATAAACCTCTATTTTATGGCCCTCGTCACCGATTCCGATACTTTTAATTTTAAACTGGTCTTCGGCAAATAGCAGCGTTGATTTTCTTTTCTTTGCCATCTTACGGAATACACTGCTTGTTGCCTTATCCCTTTCGCCGATAACCACAGGTACTTTCTTTTTAATAATGCCCCCCTTTTCAGCGGCTATCTCTTCCAGTGTCTCACCGAGCATTTCCTGGTGATCATATGAAATATTTGTGATCAAAGAAACTTCAGGATCAATAACATTAGTTGAGTCGAGTCTCCCGCCAAGGCCTACTTCAATTACGGCAATATCTACATTTTCTTTTGCAAAATAATCGAAGGCCATGGCTACCGTAAGTTCGAAAAAGGAAGGTTTAATAGAACCGATCGCCGGCTTCATAGACTCCACGAAATCTACAATATAATCTTCAGTAACCGGTTCCCCATTTACCTTTATCCTTTCATTAAAATTCTTTAAATGCGGGGAAGTATATAAACCTGTTTTATATCCTGATTGGGCGAGAATGGAAGCCAGCATATGAGAGGAACTGCCCTTTCCATTAGTTCCAGCCACATGAATGGACTTGAATTTATCCTGAGGATGACCGAGTAATTTGCATAGTTTCCTGGTATTTTTCAGGTCTTTTTTTATGGCTGAGTTGCCGATCCTCTGATACATTGGAAGCATATCGTATAAATACCTGATTACTTCCCTGTATTCCATTAGATTACTTTGATCTGATTATGAAGGTTATTTTACCTGTTGAAACAGCAGCTGGTGAGGTATTGGAGGAAATAGGGCTGAATGTCAATGATTCGACTTCATTTTTATATATTCTTTCAACGGCCGGGCTGACTGTTTTTTCAAGCGTACGGACAGCTATGATCTCTCCCATGTCGTCAATTTTTATTTCAAATACTATTCGGCCATTTTCATTAGAAGTATCTTTCGGATCGGGTGCGAAATCCCAGATCCATCCGGTGAGCTCAAGTAAGGGGCCACCACCCCCTCCATAGGTTCCATACAAGGCGCGGGAATCCACCGCTCCCTGTTCATCCCCTTTATCTCCTGCTACATCCGTATCGTCACCATGGCTGCTGGTCTCAGCATCGATGTCCGCCTCTTCTGAAGTTCCCTGTCCATCAACCACCGTTTCAGAAGCATTATCATTTCTGGATACTGGTTGTTCCTCAACTACTTCTTCCTCCTCAGGTTCAGGTGTGGTTTCTTCTACAATTTCCGGCTCTATCTCCTGTTCTACTGGTGGTTCTGGTTGTGTTTCAACCGGCTCTATTACATCCGGAGAATCCTCCATCTCGCTGTCTTGTATAATCTGTTCTTCTATAATATTTGGTTCTTCCTGAACAGGTGTCTCTTCCACAGGCACTTCTTCAACCGTTTCTTCGGCAGGCTCCTCAATAATTTCTTCTGAAATGATCTGTTCTTCGATGAGTTGTGGTGTAGTTGAAGGTTGCTCGGGCTGAATTTCGCCGGAGCCTACAGCATCTAATCCAAAATTTAATTCAATGCCATATTCTGGTACGGGGGGATCAGGTTCCCGCCATGCCATAATGAGGAAAAACAGAATAAGGAGTAGCCCATGGATCCCGATAGAGACCCCCATTCCTATTCTTTGGTTCTTCTTCTCAAGTTCAGGCAACATGATTATTCCATTGGTTGTGTCGCCACCGATACCTTCGCTTTCAAAGAGGTGGCTATACTTGCTACTTTTATAAGATGTTCTGTTGGAACGGATTTATCAACATGTAATACGACTATTCCTTCCTGGCCTTTCAAAGCAGATTGTAGATCATCCGGCAACCGGCGGATATTAGTCCTCTGGTCATTCACGAAGTATCTAAGATCCTTAGTTATAGTAACACTGACTTTCTGCATTACTATAGTAGAACTCTTACTTGAAGGAAGGTTTACCGGCAAACCGGAAGGTGTAACAAAAGAGGCTGTTAGCATAAAGAAAATCAATAACAGAAAAATAATATCTGTCATCGATGACATACTGAATGCAGCCTGTACCTTATGTTTTGTATTCAGGTCCATGATATCCTTATTGTGGTTCCTGCAACAGATCCATAAAATTTATGGAAGTATATTCCATTTTGTATATCAGTTTCTGGACTCTGGTGACCAGGTAATTGTAGCCCAGATAAGCTATTATCCCCACAAACAAACCTGCTGCAGTAGTCAACATAGCTTCATATATACCAGAAGAAAGCAATTTCGGGCTAACTGTCCCTTCTTCCTGGGCGATAGCCATGAAAGCCCTGATCATACCTGTCACCGTTCCTAGAAATCCGATCATTGGTGCTGCACCAGAGATGGTAGCAAGAAGAGAGAGGTTTTTCTCGAGTTTGTAGATCTCAATTTTTCCAACATTTTCGATGGATACTTCAATATTTTTCAACTCACTCCCTAATCTCGAAACTCCTTTTTCAATCATCCGTGCGATGGGCGAATTACTCTGGGCACAAATAATTTTTGCCGCATTGATATCACCTTTCATTACCAGCCCTTTCACCTTTTCAAAGAAGCCATCCCCTATTTGAGACGCCTTTTTGATGGTCAGCATGCGTTCAACAAAGATATACACAGCCAGAATCGATAAAAGAAAAATGGGGACCATCATAAATCCCCCTTTAACAAGCAATTCAATGATCCTCACTTGTTCCTGACCACCCGTAGAAAGTGTATCTAACTGAGTGGTCGTAATTTGCAATAAATCCATATTAATATTTCAAAACCCAGATTGACTCCCCAAATATTTCTTTCAGCTCTCCTAAACTAGCCTCTGCAGCCTGAAATGTACTATATTCATTACTCAGGACAACCCTGTTGAATCCTTTCCTGGCTTCAGCAGGAGGGATTATTTTTGTATCGACCCCTTCCATGGCCAGATTTTGTGCAAAGTCTTCGGCAAAATCTTTATCAAAGAAGCTGTTCAGTACAATATAATAACGACCGGTCCTGGCATTAATTGCTTCGTAAGATCCTTCTGTGGTAGTCCCAATGCTTTGATCCACAGCTGCCGGTATTTCTTCCACCTCCTCAGGAATTTCCGGAGCCGGATCAACGGGTGGTTTCTCTTCTATATCAGCTGGCTTTTCTACTTCTTCAACAGCTGGACGCTGTACGATCTGCTTTTCAACAGGCTCTCTAAAGAAAAACCAGTAAACGGCTATAGCAATAACTATAACGCCAATTAGCACAAAGGATATTATTAATCCTACCGGATTTCTTTTTCGGCCATCATCATGTGTTGAATGATATTTATATACATGTGAATCGTCTAACTCATCATCTGAAATATCATCATTAAACATGTCAGATTCTGAATCTGCTGTTGATAAAGGCTCGGTTTCTTCCTCTCCCATATCCATATCGCTATCCGATGAGGCTTCAGGCAGGCCAAAATCGTCGGATTCTTCCTGGCTACCTTCAGATGATCCTGAATTCAATTCATCATCTTGGTTGTTAGGTTTTTTATCTTCCATGTTACGTATTGATTAGGTGATAATATTAATTCAATTTAATAAAATGTTAACTTATCATAAAAGTATAACAAATATTTTTAAAGTTCTCTAAGAAAGTTATCAAATCTCAATAATATACAAAACCGATTTATCCGGCATATCTTAATTAGAAATTAATAGAAACCCCTCCTATTATCTGTATTCCTCTTGAAGGATACCTATAATATCTTTCATAATTTCTACCTATAATATTATCAAATCTTAGAAAAGCACCAAGTCTGTCGGAGAATAAATACTGTACACTCAGGTTCAAATCGAAAATGGCTGGCAGGGTAATTGTTTCCGCGACTGTACTTTCATACGACTTCGCCTTCATCCCGCTGATAAAATATATATTGCTTCCAAATACGATCTTTTCATACAGGTTATACCTGAAGGTACCTGTTAATTTAAAAGTTGGCCGATGCCATGCCTCTTCTAATATCCTAGTACTATAGTGGAAGTAATCGGCCCTGATTCCCATGTTGTAATTTTTGATCCTGGAATATACCAATTCACCGTATATGTTCATGATACTGGTATTTTCACGTTCATATTCCAGTTGGAAAGTTGATACATTTAGAGAATCATTCAAGAAAAAGTACAAATCCTTATATTCAGACAATTTGAATCCGGCCAGAAAATTAAAATAATTGTTGACATTGCCTCGGACACCCAAGTCAATGCCGAATTTCTTATTACTATGCAGGAGCTCCACACTCTGTCCAAGAAATGGATTCTGGTTGACAATGGATTGAAAATCAACCTGCTCCATATCGCCGTCAATTTTAAGGAAGAAACTGTAGTAATCGTTCAGGTTATATACGACATCAATAAACGGGAATAATAACACGCTATTCCTGGATGAGATGGTATCGTTCTGAAAAACAAAATTCAATCCGCCTCTTATGTCAAAATCCCCGGCTTTATAAAACGCGAATGGCTTTACCTTGATCAGGTTTCTACTCAAAGATTCCGGATTTTTATAGGAGGAAAACATTGTATTAACATCCAGGTGAAATTTAAGTCCTTCTTTCAAAAAGTAATTGCTCAAAAAATTGATCTCAGTCTTGGATTCGCTACTGGTGAAGGTCTTGTCCTTAATGTAATTATAATTTGCATCGATAATATAGTCGAAATCATCCTTTTTATTGGTATTTCCGAACCATAGTCCAATATTGAATTGATTATAGATCTGTTTTATAGAATCAGCGTCGACCTCCAGACCTTCAGGATAACCATAATAATGCACCATTCTCCGGTCGTAGTTCAATTTGGCCCCAATGGTCAGTTTTTCTCCATAATACCTGGAATCAAAAGAAGCGCCAGTTTCCGATGATCCTGAATTTTCTTTATCCACAGGTCCATTTCTGGATGAGATATGATTTAAGTTTAAACCGAGAGCATATTGATTTTCTCTTTTATTAAATAAACTGGCATCCAGATAAGGTGTCAGATAATTCCCAAAACCGGCTGTAACATTTCCTCCATAAAACTTATCCAAAGGTTGTGATTTCAGCTTCAGTGCCCTGTTTGGAATGTTCAGATTCGACAATTCAGGAATTATGCTTAAATAATTATAGTTCTGATTAATCTGTGAAGTTGGAGTAGATGGCAAGGGAGGAATTTTTTCAAATTCGCGGTTCTGCTGTGGCAATTCTATTTCCAGGCTTTTCTCAACGATAAAGCTTGCATCCTCGATTTCACCCTCATCAATTTTTTCCCAGTTTTCATCCTGGGCATATAGTGTTGTTTCTGTAATTCCAGATAAAAGAAATATGAATAATATGTATTTTAAGTTCTTCATCCGCTCTCTTTAAATACTTATTCCTGAAGCGTATCCACTTCAATAATTTCACTTTCGGTAATACTTTCTATTTCCTGCAACTTTTCCCTTGCTGTTACAACAATTGCTTCGTTGGGGGAATTCTCTATAACGGAATTCAATGTGGCTTTAGCCTGAAAGACCTCTTCCATAGAAATATAATTTTCGGCAATCAATAAAAACGATTTACCAATCCACTCCTCATATATTCCATAGTTTTCATTTAGGTCAAATAATGCCTCATTTGAACTCTGATACCGTCCCTGCTCCCTGAAAATCGTAGCAATTAGATACTGGGCTTCAGCTCCATTAACATCTTTGGCGGTATTCACAGTTGAAAGGAAATAATCAATAGCCTCCTCAAGATTTCCCTTGGCTAAATGTGCTTTGCCGGTAAATAGCTGTGTCAGATTCTCGGTATTTACAGAAAATGTACCCATGCCGAGAATTCGTTCGGCATAAAGAATGGTTGAATCATATTTCCCGGTAAAATAATATGCCTTCATCAGGCCTTCCCATGCATCGTACTCTTCCCGTTTGTTCGCTGCTATTTTTTCCAACCGGGCATAGTATTCTAAAGATTCCTGATTGTTGCCCAACAAGTCATTGATCAATGCCAATCGTCTTACAGATCTGTTTCTCCATTTTGTATTGGGAATTTTCAATACCGATTCAAAGGCTGAAATTGCATTTTCATATTCTTTTGTCCTGTAATAACTTTCACCCAGGTAATAATATACTTCATCTTCGAAAGAATTTTGTCCATAATTCTGCAGGTATTGATTGAAGGCTGTAATGGCTCCATTATAATTTTGGTTAAAGTAGAGATTCTTAGCCGCATCAAACTCAATGTTTGACAGGTCCTGTCCATCCGGGTTTAAAAGTTTGTATTTTTCGAGATATTCCGAAAATTCCCCGGAGCGGTTTGCATTGGTCAGCACCTCCTGCAATCCCATCAGGGCATTGTTTGCGGCTTCATGCCGTGGATAATTATCAATTATCGTTTTGTAATCGTTGATGCTGTTATCCGTTTGTTGCAAGTTGCTGTATGAAATGGCCCTGTTAATTAAGGCGTAAGGTACAAAAGAGCTTTCAGGCTGCTCGCTGATCAAAAAGGAAAATTCCTGGATCGCCCGGTTATAATACCCGTTCTCAAAAGATAATTCTGCACGTTGATAGAGTGCATCATCATAATATACAGAACTTCTCGATCCTGTAACCTGACTTAAATATCTGTTGGCTTCTGATTGGTTTCCGGTGATGCCATTGATCAATCCGATCTGGTAATTACAGTAATCCTCTTCCGGGCTTCCTGCCTGGATGGCCCTCTTATAAATTGAAATTGCTGAACTATAATCTTTAGTAGCATAGTAACAGTCAGCCAGTCGCAATAAGGCATCTTTGTAAAAATATTGGTTTGAGTTAGAACGCAACCTGTCGGTATAAAATCTGAATTGTGGCAATGCATTGTTGTAGCTCTTCAGGTTATAATAGGCATATCCCAAACCATATCGCGCTTTTAAGGTGGTTAGAGAAGAGTTGTTGGGATCTTTCTTCAACACCATTTCGTATGCATTCCTGGCTTCCTCCATTCTCTTTCCGATTGCATAGGCCTCTCCTATCCAGAAATAGGATTGAAGAGTGGTTTCCTTATCATATGGGTATTCCAGAGATAAATTGAACGTTCGAACAGCATCGTAATACCTGCCGGCATTAAACAAGGAGGTGCCTTTCCGGTAAGTTACCAGCTGGTATAATGCCTTTACCTTATCTGTTTTGACCGGAAGGGATTCGATATATTCCAGGGCTGCATTTACATCATCAGTCAACAGATAAGATTCGCTGATCAAGGCATCCACCTCTTTTCTGTTTATAGAGGCATGTTCAGACTGGTTATACTTGGTTAGTGCAGGTATAGCTGCAGAATACCTGCCTTCCTCAAAATTCAGTTTACCCAGGTAAAATAATGATTCATATTGGATCGACGTGTTAAAATCCTGTTTGGAGGCATTTTCAAATGCCGTAATGGCAAATGGTTTGTTATCAAGCCTCAAATAAGACAATCCCAGATAGTAAGATGCGTATTGGCCGGTAGCTCCTTTATCAAGAGCAGCCTTTTTTAAATGGTCAACTGCCTGTGCAAAGAACCCACTTTCATAGGCTGTAAAGCCCGCTTTGTACAATACCTGGGTAGTTGACTTACCCCCTTTACGTTCAAGGCCACTCTCAAAGTATTTATACGCATTCCGATAATCCTTTTTGAAATAATAGGCATCGGCCAGCATAATCTCCATGGCAGCCACGTTCTTCACCTGCCTGCCATCCATAAACACAGTTTGAGCGTAGGAAATTACTTTGTCGTAATCCTTGAGGCCATAATAGATCCTGGTGATCATGGGAGGGACTACATTTTTATACGTTTCCTTTTCTTCGGCAATTTTCAGGTAGGTTAAAGCATCCTCATAATTTTCATTATTGATCTCTATATAGCCGGCATAATAGGCAGAAGCGCCCTGGAATTCATTTGCCGCTTGAAGGCTGTATTTGAAACTCTCCAATGCATCATCAAATTTCTTTAGATTGAAGTAGCTGTACCCTAATTTGAATTTAAGTTCAAAACGCTGTTCTGGTGAAAGATTGTACGCTTTCACTTTTTCAAAAGCGGTAATGGTTTCTTTAAACTTATTATTCCTGTAGTAATAATTGCCCAGTTCAAAGTAGGCCATCATTGATTTCGAATTCGAGGGGTATTCCTCTACAAAATTTTCGAAAAGATATTCAGCATCATCGTTGAATAACATCATCGCACAGTAGGCCTGATAGTATTTGGCCTCGGCAAGCATTTCAGAACTTGGATCAGTTTTAATATATTGTTCAAAACTGCTTCTCGCGGCAGCGTAATTATTGCTTTCAAGAAGCTTTATACCCTTGTTAAATATATTCAGGGAACTGCTACGGTCGATCGTATTCTGCCCGGCAAGAGGAAGATATAGCATGACCAGTAAAAAAAGGAAGGAAAACCTCTTTAACATGAAAATAAATAACCGTCTATATGCACCTTTAACGAAAATCAATACTATTTATTTGAGATTCTGTAAGAATCCTTATAGCTAAAATCGAACCAAAAAATACTTATCAATGTAAAAGTTTGTATACCAGCTCTTTCAAGATTTCACCTTCTTTTATGCTTCCAACCCCTACACCCTTGCTTCTGAGATCGGCTTCACGAATATAATGAATATTTTGGATTACTTTACCCAATGGATAATTATGGGAAGCATGTATATATTCATTGATAAAATAGGGATTGACTCCAGTGAGTTGTGCCAGTTTATTTCTGTTTTTATCAGGCGACTGATGAATGATCAGAAGTTTAGAAAAGAGATTAAACAACAAGGCAATTACCGGTATGATTGGATTAGTCCGTGTATTGGCACCAAAATAATGAACGATCTGGTTTGCCTTAAGAATATCTTTGACTGCAATGGCACGTTGTAATTCAAAAGCATTGTAATCTTTGCTGATGCCTACATATTTCTGAACAATGCCGGGTGTAATCAGGGTTTTCTCACTATAGTTGATCAGAATCTTATTTATCTCATTGGACAACCTCTCCAGATCATTGCCAATATAATCCACCAGTATTTGAGCGGCAGTTAATTCTATATCATGACCTTTACCGGAAATGTACTCATTAACCCATTCAGGGATCTGGCTGTCATATAGCTTTTTAGATTCGACAACCACGGTATGCTTTTCAACGGTTTTGAAGAATGTCTTTCTTTTGTCAATACTTTTGTTTTTATAAGCAAGAACCAGAATAGTAGAGGGTAAGGGATTCTGAAAATAACGCAATAATATCTCCTGACCTGCCTGAAGATTAAAATCCTGTATATCCTGTGCTTCTTTTACGATAACCACCTGTCTGTCCGACATCATCGGAAACCGTTTGGCATTATTAATTATGTCTTGTACGGCAACATCCTTCCCATATAATATGATCTGGTTAAATCCTTTCTCTGATTCTTTAAGGGCATTTTCCTCTATGTATTCAGTGATCTCATCAATATAGAATACTTCATTCCCGGAAAGGAAATATATGGGTGCATATTCGTTTTCCCAGAGACGTTTTAAGATATCTTCCGGTTTATGGATCATGTTTTGTGTGAATCGAGATTTTTATTAAGAATTCCCACAGGATAAGCAATAATAAAATGCTCGGTATTATTTTCCCAATGATCATGCAATTAAATGAGAAAAGTATCTGCCTTTTCAGGACGTCGGTCAATTACTTTCATTAATTGGGGATTGCACTTGTGAAAGATTAATCCGTTTTAAAGGATCAATTTCTTCCACAACAAAAAAGCCATCATTTCCGGATCGCTGGTAAAGGGGCATGAAGATCAGTCCGTCCACGGGAATCTGTATTGGTCCATTCCTGTCTTCGGCGATGACCTCTCCGGCTTTCACTTTCTGAAAATTTAAATATCCGGGCTTCATATGAAAATTATCCTCTTCTGTGATCCAATAGTGGTGACGAACCCGTAATTTATGGGGCAATTCAGCTGCAAATGTTTGTAAAAGCGTTCCAATCTGCATTATGCCATTTATTCGTTCCGGAGATACAGCACCGGAAGCAAGTATTATTTCCCAGATCCCTGCTGTATGAAGTTCTATAGCTACTTCACTTCCAATCAATCCCCCTTCAAATGCAAATGCCAGATAACCTTTCCTTGTCAGGTACTTGAGTAAAGTTCCTTTTATATGCTTTTCAAGGTCGAGGATCAAGGGGAGTCTAAGGGCATTGATCACCGGATCATTAGATGTGACCTCGGGTACGACAATAAAATTGCCATTATCAGAAGAAGTGGTATGGAGGTCAACACAGACTCTCTGCGTGGCCTCATATGATGATAATCCTTCGAAAACGTTATTCAGTTCCAGAACTTCTTCATCTTCTGCAAAAACATAATGGGAATTCGATAAATGCTGAATATGCTCCGCTGTCCAGCACCTGTTAAGATCATAATCAATATATCGTTCTTTTTTTTCTATGGCCTTTTTGTTGCCTTTCAGGCCAATTATTTTTCCATGTATTTCAAGTTTATCATCCTTGATCTTTTTAAAGACCCTTTCAATGGCTTTAATACCCGTATGTTCGTTGCCATGCAATCCTCCTATCAGGATAATCAATGGTCCTTTCTCCTTGCCTCCTAACTCTCCGATTATCCGACTCATATAGCTTACTATTCTTTCTCTTTATTGATTAAAATACTTAACAGGGTAGCAGATATCCTCCTGAAATTATGCTCAGTGATCACTCCAACCAGCTTTTCATTTTTAATGACCGGCAGGCATCCAATTCTTTTGGATTTCATTATCTCCATGGCCTTTTTAATACTGGCATCAGGCCCTATTGATATTGGATCTGTTACCATAATATCCTTTACGTTGCTGGCTTGACTATTTCCTTTTTCCTTATTTCTGAAATGCCTTAACATAAGGCCTGAAGAAACCAGACCCGTAAGTTTGCCCCTTCCATCCTCGACCAGTACGTATCTCAATTTCTGCCAATCCATCATATCAGCCACCAGTTCAACGATATCATCCTGATGCACAGTGAACAGGTCTGTGTCCATGAATTCTTCAACGATCAAATGGGTAGGCCTCCAATCCCCGATATCTTCAATTCCTGCTAATTCCCAGGTATGGACCGGCTTCTCTTCTTTTTGATTCCTAACCATTGCGGAAGTTATTGCAATTGAGATCTCCTCCCGGTTTGCTTCTTTTGACAGTTTAGAGAAGGAGTTCAGTATCCATGTGGATCCGTTCTGACGTGTTTCATTCCGCTCTTCAATTACAGACAAATATTTATCAATATCCTTCGCATCTATGTGTCGTTTTTTGAGTCCTTGCCTCGCCAGAGGTAATAATTCTTTTTTGATTAATTCTGCAACGGATATTTTTAAACCATTGATCCAGGAAAGCTCGGTTTCCATACCTTCCCGGGCTGCAGCAAAGAAATTGGATTTGGCATCATCGAAATCCATAAGGCTTGTGATGTCTTTATATTCATCACCAAAGCCTATCATAAGGCCAAGCCAGAATGCTGCATTAGCCACCTCATCCAACACGGTGGGTCCTGCAGGTAAGGCCCGGTTTTCTATTCTAAGATGGGGTGTGCCGTCATCACCAATTCCATAACATGGTCTGTTCCATCGATAAACCGTTGAATTATGAATCGTAAGGGCCCTCAATCTGGGGATCTCCCCTTTATCCAGGCAGGCCATAGCATCATCTTCCTGTCCGGTCATCAACATAATCCGGAATCGCATGATGTCTTCCTTGTACAATTCCAATATGGATTTCTCCAGCCACTTGGTACCAAAGATCACACGCGGACTCCGGTCGCGCAGATGTTCACCTGTTATTCTGGTATCGATGGATTGTTGGAAAAGAGCAACTCGTGTTTCCCGCCAAAGTCTTTTTCCGAATAACATTGGGGAGTTAGAGGCAAGAGCCAGAACAGGTGCTGTCAATACCTGGGCGTTATTGTATTGTTCTACAAAATCTGAAGGATTAACCTGCAGGTGAACTTGAAAACTCGTATTGCATGCTTCAAGCATCGCTGAATCATGCTTGATGAGTAATTCATCGATCCCTCTTACCCTGAGTTCATATACTTTACCTCTTAATCGGTTCAGTGAGGCAATAAGTACATTATACCGCTTTAATGGTGTCAGGTTCTCAAGACCCAGGTCGAATTTCCGAATAGTAGGCAGGATCCCTGTGATGGCAAAATCGACGCCAACCGTGGAAGCTACATTCCTGAGTTCTTCCAGTAGCTTGAGAATTTCTGATTCGAGTTTCGAAAAACAGTTCTTTTCGAAATAATGTGGTGTCAAATTGGCCTCAATATTGAATTTTGCCAGTTCTGTTGTAAAGAAATCCTTGTTCAGGTTCTCAAGGATATCCATTACATGTGGTGCTGGTTTATAATGTTCATCGATCAGACAAATCTCTTGTTCAGCACCGATCTTAACCTTACTTTCCTCAAAATACCCCTCTTTAAGCATGCGATCAAGCGCTTTAACATCCTGAAGTAATAACCTGGTAAATTCATTCAGGTCTTTTTGCTTTACTACAGATTTTACATTTATTTCGCCCATAGCCCTATGGTTAATTTCGAGAATGCATGATTTTTGTTGTCATTCTACAGAAACAAGTATCAATATTAATAATTTTAACAGAGAAAATCATATTGACAGCACATATGCTTACTAAATTTAACTATTTAATTCATAATTTAATAACTTAGGATTTAGCCGAAAGAAAAGATTTGAGAAAATTGAGATCAACCTTATTATGTATTTTGCTTAGCCTGTACACCCTGGGACTCTATTCACAGGAACAAACCATATACTTTAAAGACAGTACTATGGTAGGCAAAGGCATGGTAATCAATCAGAAAAAAGAGGGGGAATGGGTAATATACAATAAAAACACCAAACTGACTGAAATTGGTAGTTTTACAAATAACAAAAGGGATGGCATATGGAAGCTATATACTCCTAGCCAGGTCAAACTCCTGGAACTCGAGTATGTTGACGGCCATGTGAATGGTAAGTATAAACAGTATTATTCTGACGGCAGCATTTATATTTCAGGCAATATAGAATCTGACAGTATAAAAACCGGAAGATGGGAAGAAAGATATAACAATGGCGTTTTGAAAAGTGAGGGATTCTATGAAAATAACATGAAAAATGGTTCCTGGAATTACTTTAAAGATACTGGATTTCCCTTTATAGAATCGGAATATATAAATGATACCTTAAATGGTCCGTATAAGGATTATGATGTTTTTGGCAATTTAATGTCGGAGGGAGAATACAAAAATGGAAAATTACATGGGCAATGGAAGGAATATAATGCGGCTGGGTACGTAAAGAAATCCTCAGAATACCTTGAAGGTGAACTGAATGGTGCAGTCACTGAATTTTATGATAATGGCCAAAGAGAATCCGAAAAACAGTACCTCAAAGGCATTCCACAGAAAACGTGGATCTTTTTTTATCCAAGCGGAAGGAAAAAGAATGAGATGACATTTGAAGATGGATTCCGGAATGGCGAATACCTGGAATTTCATGACAACGGGAAACTAAGTGTTTCCGGGAAATATGTCCTGGATAAGAGGGTAGGCACATGGTTCAATTACTATAATACCGGGGTTCTATTTGCTACAGGGCCCTATCTTGATGACCAGAAAGATGGATTATGGAAGTATTTCAATGAGTATGGATTTCTTATATCTGAAGGAAATTTTGAGTATGGATTAGAATCCGGTCAATGGTTTTTTTATCATGATAACGACAGTATTGAGTCGATTGGGACCTATGTGAGAGGCGAGGAGGATGGTCTTTGGGGATTGT
Source organism: uncultured Roseivirgaceae bacterium (assembly GCA_964389805.1). GTDB lineage: Bacteria > Bacteroidota > Bacteroidia > Cytophagales > Cyclobacteriaceae > JAGTVG01. The sequence continues at coordinate 16,479 of CAYMFU010000349.1, forward strand.
TTTGGGAAGATGGCACCCAGAAACAGGAAGAATTCTGGAGAAATGGCCGATTATTGATTATCACAGATGTGTATTTTGCCGATGATTCCTTAACATCAGGAAACCTTGTCAATGGAAATGGCATCCGGATCGACTATTACAGAAATAAGACTATTCAGGAAAAAGTGGATTATGTCGGTGGCAAAATGAATGGCAGCTGGGAATTCTATGATGAAGAAGGGAATTTGTCGTTCCGGGGCCAGGTAGTAGACAATGTGAGAAACGGAGAATGGACTTTTTATCATCCAAATGGAGAAGTTGAGTCCAAAGGAATCTATAAGAATGATGAAATGGATGGAGAATGGCAGTTTTTCACTAAAAGGGGAAAATTAAAACAAACCATTGACTATACAATAGAAGAAGAGGAAGAAGAAACCGAAGATCCAATGGAAGACACCGAAAATGAGGAAGAAGAAGGCAGCCCCACAGAAGATGCGGATGGCTATTAAATGCGCCTCAGCCTGAATTCACAATTTACAATGACGATTCAGGCAAATTTTTAATCAATTCATACGGTGATATAACCCATTCTGCACATTTTTTTTTATAAGGGGCGATAAAACATGAATCTTTGCTCCGGAGAAATAACTCAAATAAGGCATCATGAAAACTTTTTTTGATCATACCTGGCGGGTGATCGCAGCCACGATTGCATTGTACATTTTATGGGTATTCAGTATGACAATAACAGAATCGATCATCCCTTCAGGATTAAAAATGCCTGATGCGCCTGAGGCCTTATCAGCAGCTATGTTGTTTGTCGTATGCTTTTTGCATGTGCTGGTATTGTACATTTTTGTCCGCAATTCCCAATGGCATGGACTTAATTTAACCATTACTGTATTTTTCCTGGTTTATATCATCCAATTCTTTTTAAGCATAATAGAAGCGATCTGGTTTAACAACAGTTTGAATATGCCGGTAAGCGGACAAAAATACATCCTGCTTTCAGGCTTTTTCATGTCGATTGTCTTTTCACCACTATTTATCTGGATTAGTGGAAAGATGAAAGCAAATCGAGACATGGAAATCGCTGGTATTAACTGGTTTGAGTTGTTAACCCTGGAATCAGGAATAAAAATTATTATTCTTATCGTTGTTGTGTATCCCATGCTCTACAATCTGGCTGGTTATTTTATTGCCTGGCAATTCGAGTCTGTGAGGCTTTTTTATACGGAATCAAGCGAAATAAAACCATTTGGAGCGATGCTACTTGAGAATATCAGATCGGGACTATATTTTTTCCAGATCCCACGTGGGATGATCTGGGTGCTGCTTGCCTTGCCGGTATACTATTCTGTGGAGGGAAATTATATTAGAAAAGGAGTCATAATCGGATTGCTTTTTGCGACCCTGATGAATGCCCAGCATTTATTACCCAATCCTTACTTCCCTACAGAAGTATCTTTCGCACATTTCATCGAGACCTATTTATCCAATTTCATCTGGGGATTCAGTATTGCCTGGTTGTTGAACTGGCAACCAAAAAGAAAGGTTTTGACGGCGAGTTAAATTAGCCAGCCTGTGAGGTAGGTGGAAGCATGAACGGATCAGATCTGTTCTTCAAAAACCTTCATATATTTCAGAGTGAAACAATTGAATATTTGTGTTTCCGACCTATTTTTGGTGATTAATTGGTTAAATATCAGCTTGTTAGAAGTATTCTGTTGTTCAATCATAATTTTTTACTTCTAAATATCTTCCTGCCTGGCTAATTATACTCATTTTGCCATCCTTAGCATATAGCTCTTCATTGATCCTTATTGCCTCTTCTATAACCGCCAACCAGCCTTTTTCATTAAAGATTTTTTGAAGCAATGACTATTGAATTTTTTGTTTAATCGTTTATGGATTCGCCGGTTTTTTCTGAGGATTTCAAACGCTTTCTTCTCATTTCCTTCAATAAGGAATGATAACCGACAATGTCAGTGAACATGATGGCGGCTAAGCGTCTTTTAGACATTTTTTAATCGCCAAAACTTTAGTGAAGGCGATGTTTATGATTAAATAAAAATCAGCCGCATGAAAACATATCTTATTACAAGTTAAGAAATATTCGGAAAAGTTAATTCATGCAGAGAAGTCAATTTTTATTGATCAGGTAGCATTTAATAGTCATAGGCATTAACTTGTAATAAGGTGGTTGTTCAGAGAAGTTTGTTGGTAGAATAATATTATTACCACTTAAAATTAACGAACAATGTATAAAACAAAACGACGCGAATTTTTAAAATCAAGTGCCCGAACGGCAATTGCGATAGGAACACCCTGGCTTTTCGCAAATTGTAGTAAGGCCGCTCGGGAGGATTCTACTGGGATTACAGCACAGGTGGCTGCGCTTCGCGGTGACAATTTAGATTCGATGACCCGGGATGCTATTGATGCCTTGGGAGGCATGCAAAAAATCGTTAACGAAGGAGAGAAAGTCTTTATAAAACCCAATTTTGTTACTTTCCCATGGGCACAATACAATAATTGCTTTCAAAATGGTGAGTGTACCAAACCTGAGATCATTATCGCTGTGACAGAAGAATGCTTAAAAGCAGGTGCTACTGAGGTAATCATTGGCGAAGGTTCCCACTTGCCGAAATTTGATTGGAATTATGCCACTACCCTGGATGGTGGTACCAATCTGGTAAAAGAAGCAGCTCGTCTGAGTTCATTGTATCCGGGCAAAGTTACTTTGGCATGTTTAGAAACAGATTCGCCGGGTTGGGCAGAGGTTCCGTCGAACACACCTCACGGTAAAATTGTCATTTCAAACCTTGTTGCCAATGCAGACAAGGTCATTTCAATTCCGGTAGCAAAAACCCACTCATGGGCACAGCTTACATTGGCTGCTAAAAATTTCCTTGGAATTACTCCTTTATCCCGTTATGCTCAATTAATAGATAATACATGGTGGAATCGTGGATCTTTTGATCATAGCAGCCCACGCACCATAGCCCATGTTTATTTGGATATTGTAAAGAGTATACAACCTGATCTTTCCATTCTTGATTTTTCTATTGGCCTTGAAGGAGATGGACCTTCATTATCCCAGGGTGGCACCACAATAAATATGAAAGACCGTCTTGGCTCTTGGGCGATTTTAGCAAGTACCGATATCATGGCGGCAGATGCAACCGCAGCCCGTGTTATGAATCACGATGCGAATAGAATCAAGCACCTTACGATGGGTTTTGAAATGGGATTGGGGGAGATACGTGAGCCATCCATTGAAATATTGGGTGAAAAACTGGGCAATCTGCAGGTAGATTGGAAATCTGCCAGGTTAAGGGGATAATGAGCCGGCTTACTTTTTGGTGGAAAATTCAAGTTTTGTATGCCAATAAAAAACTCCTGCATTTCTGTAGGGGTGGTAAAGGTTTTCTACAATTGTGGTTCGGGTTCGATCTTCGGTGGTGTAAAAGTAAAACCAATTTGAGCAAAACCAGCCATTTGGTTATAATAACACCATTGTTCTTGAACTTTTCCGTTTACGATCTTGCTAATTGAGACGCCAGATAATTTGATTTTCCTTCCAGTAGGAGGTATTTCAGCAAAGTCACCCAAATGTGTACCTGTCAAGGTCCATCTCATTACAATAGTATTTTCGATAAAGATCGCATCATCAGCGGATACATGAAAATCTGGGAAGGCTGTATATCCGGCAATATCAGTAAACATAATGGCAGCAAGATGGCGTCTTTGTTTGGGCATAGTCTAGCAAGATAGGGAAAATCTGTAACAATCAAAATTGAAAAATCAACAGTAAATAATCGCTGAAAAAAGAAAGGTCCTGGATATGAAATCCGGGACCTGGAAATGCTCGCCTGAAAATATTTTTATTCTGGGCAAATATTAGAAAAATCTTGCCTAATCGAAAATTTTATTTCAAAAGTTTTAATGATTTTATAAGTAGACCTGAAACAAACAATATAATTTAATAATTCTTATATAATTCAGGTATTCCAGACGTCTTCTTCAAGCCCGGACCAGGAATTGTGTTGCTGCGGACCTGTGCTTTTCTTTACTTCTACATTAAAACCGGTAAGGTGGACCATTCCTGATACTTTTTCTATATTTTCAGGCCCGTCTGCTGCAAGTACATTTACATTAACACCCTTGGTCTTTCCAGCTACTGATAATCCAGAGGCCTGGTGTCCCCACCCATGAGGCAGGGCTACTGTTTTCAATCCAAGATCATCATCCAACCTTAGAGGTAGGCGCACTGTAGCCGTTCTGGTACTGACATCCACCATATCCCCATCGGACAAATGAAGATCCTTTGCATCCCTGGAGTTCATGTACAAGTAGTTCGTATGCTTTGATCCCCGGACAAATTCTTCATAGTTGTGGGTCCAGGAATTGTGGGTAGTCACCGCTCTGCGTGTAATCAATTTAAACTGGTTTTTGCTTTCCATTTCGGTCATAAAATCCTCTTCCAGTTTCTTAGCTTGATCCATGAACTTTGAAGGAGCAAGATTTACCAGTCCATCATCCGTAACCATTCGTCGATCAAGGAAATCTTTAGCGGTATGAGCGGGCCGAAGAATGCCGTGTTTATATTTCAGCAAACGTCTGAATCCCTTTTGCCTTGTGATTTTCAGTAAAAGATTTAACAGGAAAGTTTGTGGTATAGATTTTTGATACACCTTACTTTTACCCAGAGAATTGATCCAAATCAGGAATTCAAAAAATTTCTGAGCGACTTTAGACCCAAATATAGGGAACCCGGAAGCCTTTGCAAGGCCTAAATAAATTGAGCCCTCATCCCTTTGCTCTGCATCTGGTTTAATCACCGACTTCGTTGCCTGCAAATAGGGCCTGGTTTGCAAACCCAGCATTAAAGGAAAGATAAATGGAAGATCAGGACGTTCCAGTGGTGTGGTACAAGGTAACATATAAGTTCCTATACTGGCCGTTTCAGTAGGTAAAATATCCAGCGTAACCAGCAATTCGAGCTTGTTGAATGCCTTTCTGAGCCGGTTGGAATTGGCCATAGTGATCAATGGATTACCCCCGGTTACAAACAGCGCTTTTATTTGTTTTTTTCCAGGTGTCAGGATCTCATCGGCGAGAATACCTCCAGGAAAAGCGTCATTCACGCTCTGGAAATTACCTATTCTGGACCTGTCAGGACGCATCAGTAAGCCATTCTTCACCCCAAACTTTGGAAAATCGATCACCCCCCGGCCAATAAGCGTACCTCCTTTTTTATCCAGATTGCCCGTAACAAAATTTATACATTCCTGTATCCAGAAGGCCAGAGAGCCATTACTACCCATATTTACTCCCGTAGAACTGTACAAACTGGCGCCATTTGCTTGCAGGTAAGTCTTTACAAGATCTATCAGCATATTTTTAGATATTCCTGTTACTTCTGCGGTCCTTTCTGAGGGCCATTCCCTTGCCAGTTCGATCAATTGTTCATATCCTTTGCTGTACTTCTCAATTCTTTTATGATCAACACCATCTTGTTCCAGAACTTCATTAAGAAAAGACAGATAAAAGAAAACATCGGTATTGGGCCGGATATAATGGTGCTCCGACGCGATCTTGGCCGTTTCTGTCTTTCTAGGATCGATCACAATAACTTTACCACCCCTGTTCTGAATATCTTTAATGTGTTTGGAGGGATTCGGAACCTGCAGAAAACTCCACTTACTAACCATGGGATTCGCACCGACAATTATCAGGCATTCAGTATTTAAAATATCCGGAAAGGGTTGTGTAAACGGGAATCCATATACCTGATGAGAAACCGAAAATTTATTGCTGCAATCCTGGGTGGCAGAAGCAAACATGCTCCTGGATCCCAGGCCTGTCATAAAGCCCTGGGCAAAGACAGGATGTAATACCCCGAATCCTGCTGCTGTTCCAACATACATAGCCACAGCATCTGCATCGTTCTCCTTGATTATAGTTCTTACCTTGGTGCCAATTTCCTTTAAAGCCTGATCCCAGGATATCCTTACCCAACCATCCTCTCCCTTCTTCATAGGATATTTAAGCCGGTCAGGAGATTCAAAAAGTTTATGCTGTTTTAGCCCCTTCGGACAAGCAAAACCCTGAGAAGCCACGTGGTCCTTGTCTGGTTTTATGTCTATTACCGTATTGTCCTGAGTAGTAATTTCCAGCCCACAGAGGGATTCACAGATCCTGCAGAAGGTATTATGCTTTTTTAACTCTGCCATGTCTCTTTATTCAAATTTTAACATCAGGATTTGAATAATGTTTTAATGCATTGAAAAATCCAGGCAAGATACTCAATAATTTTTTTATTGGATGGAGCAGTTCATTTAAAAAGTGCTCCATATTCCATGCTTAATATGTAAAGAGGATAATTCAAATGTAAGAGAACAGGGCCGGATACGCAGTATGAAAGATGCAGGACCCTTTGCAGTATAAAAACTAAGAGGGGGTGTTATTCGGGAAACATTCGATGATTGTTAAGATAGTGATGAAAACACGCGGAGAGAAACTTTGTAGGACATTCCAAGCATGAAAATACACGCACAAAAAAAGGAAAGGCCAAAAACCTTTCCTAATATATGAAACCACTTATTCTCTATTCTTCTTTCCCATTGTCTTCTTTATCAATCTTACGACTTAGCTGATAGGATTTTACTAAAGCTATCCCAACAAAAAGGAATATCATAGCGAAATACACCTGAGGATATTCATGACAACCCTCTCTTTTTTCAATTGCTAAAAGGACTTTCTCGATTATAAATCCCAGGGTAATCCCTACAGCCAGCCCAATACTTACTAAGCCGATGCTTAACGCAAAAGGAGTGGTACTCTTTTTCTTTTTCTTGGAGTAAAATAAATCCGCATCCGCTCCGGATTCGATTAAAGCAAGACGTTCTTTGTTTCTATAACTCAGATAGAAATACACAATTCCAAAAATGGTTGCAAATATGGCTAAACCCATAAGAGCAGGAGCAATATCGTCCATAATTATATAATTTAAGTTTAAAATTTGTTTCTTCAACCGTATGACAAAGCGATGCGAAAAAAGGTTACAAAAAACTTCAAATGGAATTCTATTTCTTATTTCTTATTTTTATTGTAACCATTTTTCATAATAGATGGTCATTTAAGGTAATGGTGGCAAAAGGAGAAAATCCAATAATTTTAGAGACACTAGAACGGGTAAAGACCGGGAATCAGGAAGCTTTTCGCCTGATCATCCGGGAATATAAATCTCAGGCATACTCCATTGCTTTCCGGATCATGAGAAATGCTGAGGATGCAGAAGAAGTTGTACAGGATTCTTTCCTGAAAGCCTATAAAAAGATTAATCAATTTAAAGGAGATTCGAAGTTTTCTTCCTGGTTCCTGAAAATCGTGTACAATCAGTCACTGACAAAAGTCAAGAAGAAGCGAATTGACACTTTAGAGATAAACGAAGAAATTGATACCTATGACAGGCAGAATAACTTCAATCTCGATGGCTGGAACATGATCATGCAGGAAGAAAGAGAGATATATGTTCGTCAGGCACTTAATAAATTGCCCGATGATGACGCTTTAGTACTATCATTGTATTATATGTCAGGAAATAGTATTCCTGAAATTTGTGAGATTACAGGTTGGACACTATCTAGTGCAAAAGTTAAATTGCACCGGGCGAGACAAAAGGTATATGCCAGTCTATTCTCAATTTTAAAATTTGAAATGAAATCACTGATATGAGAGATTTACAGAATATTCCGGAAAAAGAAATTGATGATCTTATTAAAAGATCTGTTCTTCTGGAACCTGCGGGGAATCTGGAAGATAATATTATGAATAGAATATATGCGACAGGGAAAAAATATGCTATGCAATCTCCTTTAGTCAAATGGATGCCTAAAATAATTTTTGGTCTGCTTGCATCTATTTTTATTTTTTTCCTGGTGGCTCCAGTCAAATTTCAATTCTTCTCAAAAATCAATTCATCAGTTGACATGAATAAATTCAGGTTAGTAGAGCCAGGCGCCTTCGATCTTGGCCCAAGCCAACCTTATCTTATAATGTCCATCCTCGTATTTGCTGTTGCTGTCTGGATGATCATTTTATTTAACCTTCCAAAAAAGGACTCCAGGAAAAGATTTATTTAATCCAGGGATCCAAAGATCTGCTTTAAATGATGTTCCATATGTGACAGATAGTCGGTTATTAAGAATTCGGCTGTATGCAATTCCCTTTGATCAATACCTGTATCAATTTCCAGGCTAAGTTTTTCAGGCGGGAAGCTTTTAATTATGTGGATGAACTGCTCATTCATTGAATACCAGAGCTGCGCTACCGAATCTGTATCCAAATCCTGATAATTCTGGATTCTAACCCAGTGATCCTGTTCATAAACAATCCTAACACCAGGTTCATATTGTACCCGTATCAATCTCTGAAGATTATTTATTGCAGAATCTACAAGATGACCCAGAATCTCCTTTTTGCTCCATTTTCCAGGTCCTGGTTTTTTTTTCAGCGATACTTCATCAATGGCTAAAAACTTTCCAGGAATAGATTTCGTGTAATTTTCCAGTTTTTTAATTGTTGCTATCATCACCTTTATAGTATAATTTGAAATATCTATTTTACTTGTCAGATTATAAAAGCAAATTTTGATATAAGATTACTTATTTTGACAATATTCACAAGTTGAATTATGAATATTTGTTTTAAGAAATAATGTATATTTACCTCGTTTCTTAAACTAGATGCAACAAAATTGCTAAACATAACTAAATCTCTAAAAAATGAAGAAGGTAGTTCCAATTATATTCTCCTTAGCTATACTGGTAAGCTGCTCTGACACCACTTTCAGATCTGATTATGATAAAACCGTTGATTTCACCCAGTATAAAACACTGAGTTATTATGGTTGGGCAAAGGACAGTGATAAAATCTTAAATCAATTCGATAAGGAAAGAATCGAAGGAGCTTTTGCCACCGAATTCATGAACAGGGGAATGGACTTCAAGCAAACGGGAGGAGATATTACCGTTTCGTTATTTATTGTTATGGATCAGAAAACAGGGGCGAATGCATATACCACGCACATGGGTTATGGCGGTTATGGCGGCTATGGCTATCCAGGCTGGGGCTGGGGAATGGGTGCTTCCTCGACCACTTATAACGAATATGATTACTATGTCGGAACCCTTGTTTGTGACGTTTTTGATACAGAGTCTAAAAAACTGGTATGGCAAGGGGTTGTTTCGGGTGAAATAGATGACAATCCAAAATCAAGGGAGCGAAATATACCCCGTGTAGTCCAGGAAATTATGAAGAAATACCCAGTAAAACCGATAAAACAATAATTCCATTATAGTTTCCTTTTCTTAAGGATCTTCAGAATTTAAGCAGATTCTTTACTTCGCTCAGAAACTGGTTCGTACCTTATTAGGGTGAGCGTTAGCTAATGAAGAATCTACTCAACTCAAAAGGTCTCTTTACTTCACTCAGAAACTGATCAGTAGTCCTTTTCAGACTCTACTCACAGCGGGAGAAGAATTTTCTCATTCAGCGATTAATGAAGGTCCCTAAGTACCTCCTTACCTGAGCCTCCTTTCAGGAATTTAAAATCACACCCTTGATCTGCCTGTTGTACACTGTTGATAAAAAGATTTACATATCCCCTGTCGGAAGCAGGTTTCAGAGGTGTCCACTTTTTCCTTCTTTCATATAGTTCTTCATCAGATACGTGTAATGTCAGGGTTCTATTCTTTACATTCAATTCAATCATGTCTCCATTCTTTACCAATGCGAGGTTTCCCCCGATAGATGATTCCGGGGATATATGAAGGACGACTGTTCCATAGGCCGTGCCGCTCATTCTACCATCAGAAATACGTACCATATCTTTAACACCTTTTTCCAGAAGTTTTTTTGGTAGCTCCATATTACCTACTTCGGGCATGCCCGGATATCCCACCGGGCCAACTCCTTTTAATACCATCACGCAGGATTCGTCAATGTCAAGATCCGGATCATCTACACGATCATGGTAATCCTCGATGGTTTCAAAAACAACAGCTCTTCCTGTATGGTGCAACAGATGATCAGTGGCGGCAGAGGGCTTGATGACGGCACCATTTTCGCAAAGATTACCTTTGAGTACTACGATTCCTGCCTCTTCTTTAAATGGGGTTTGTAAGGTGGCAATTACCTCTCTATTATAACATTTTACCTCCCGACAATTTTCTCCAATAGATTTACCATTAATCGTGACGGCATCATCATGAATTTGATCTCGTAATTCATTGATTACAACCTGCAACCCTCCCGCGTAATAGAAATCTTCCATCAGATACTTACCTGCCGGCATGAGGTTAACCATCAGAGACATCTGACTACCAATTTGATCAAAATCATCAATATCGAGATCAATACCTATTCT
>CAYMFU010000350.1:0-4867 GCA_964389805.1 uncultured Roseivirgaceae bacterium
ATGAACAAGTCTGGTTCACAGGATAAGTTGATACCCTAAAATGTCAGCAATACCTGAATTTTATGTTCAGGAATGTGACAAAATCTAAAAAAGTTGTCGAAACATTGGACACATTCATCACAGCATGGGACATAAATAACTGAAATACAAATAGTTGCAAAGTTTGGCATGAGATTGGGATAGTTTAATACATAAGTATTAAGCCAAACAAATACATTTAATACTTAGATCATTGACAATCGATTGTTTTTTACTGCTACAGCATGCTGTTTATTGAATACTGGATCTTTCAAAATTAAGTAACCTTTAAACAGTACGATCATGAAAAACTTAATGCCTGTAACCTCGATCCTGGCCTTTATATGCCTGTTCCTGTTCTCCTGTGAAAAAGATATACAAAAACCGGTTTTCCCTCCTATACCTGTAGATAAAGATACAAAAGTAGATTTTTCCGGAACCTGGATTGCTACCCAGATCACCCATGTTTATGGAGATGAATCTGTAGACTTATCAAAAAATATTCTTGATATTCAAATAAGTGTTTATGAAAATTATAGTCTATGTTCAATTAACGGTTCAAATGCCTGGTTTTCGACGTCGAAGTGGGGAGACGATCCGGATTGCTATTTTGGGAATAAGATAAACCAGTGTTCTTTTCAAACCCGAATAATTGATTCCAACCATGCTGAAATATTCGTTAGGATCGAAAATCTAACACCCTTTCTATTCAAGCTTTGTCTTGATGAAAATGAAGACGGACATTATCTGGCCACTTTCAGAAGATATAATGGCCTTTATTAACAATCCACTAACAGCTCATACTAATCACCAGGCTGTCTTTGTTTACAATCGGACAGCCTTTTTATATTTAACATATGTTTCAGTTATTTAATAAACTAAACTTATCCTGATTCGATATTTTTGATAAAGACCAAATTCTAATGCTTAATATGCAGATGCTGGATGAGTTTGAATCCCGCCCAGGTCAATAGTAACTATTCCGAATTAATCCATAATAGGGCATTTTTTAAGTTCCCAGTTTTTATATTTCTTGATCTTTTCAAGGATAGAATCTCCGTATTTTTCAATATCACCATGCATCAAAGACAATGAAGGAATCGTATAATCAGGATCTGCATTCGTTATAGTTGGGGAACCAACAGACCAGCCAATTTCATGTACCCCTGAACTTCCATTTTCTGCAGGGTAAGACAAATAATAAAACTGCCTGGTATATCTTAATAGGAAATTCTCTAACCCCAGAGGTCCCCCTGAAGTATGAAACATATCAAACAAACCATAAACAACATCATATCCGTCCTCTCCCATCAGCCATTTATCAGGATACCGTTTTCTTAGTTCTGTGGTATATTTTACTAGGCCTTCGTAGGTTGAATAATCAGGACTGTTTTCCCATCGCAAGGTTCCATCAAGAAACACCCCATCAACACTATATTCATCAAATAATTCAGCGGTTTTATCGATCATATATTGATTGTATTTTGGATTCCCAAAATTCATGATCATTCCCATTGTCTCAATGGTAAGATCTATGTTCCAATCAAGCCAGTCCTGAATCTGGGGGAATCCATCACTTTTAAATAATGCAGCATCCATCATATTATTCTCTTCCAGGAATTTAAAAGTAGCGAGGTTTGGCCCTCCCAGCATGAGTACAACCTTTACACCCAGGTCATGTGCCGCATCAATAAAATCTTTAAGTCCTTCAGAACCGCCCATCCTTGGATCAGGCTCATGTTCAGGATAGGTATTATAATATCTTCCATCCCAGGCTGGCAGGAATGCCATTACGTTTTCCCCTTCTACCGACTTGCATACCCACCTGAGTTGATCCTCCATTTGTTCGAAGGTATTGAACATATGACCGGTAAAATGAATGCCATGAAAGAAAACGGCCAGTTTGATCTTGTCAATTGAGGCACTACCCACTTTATCAGTGTAAGGTGCCATATCAAAGTAATTCTCAAGGTCATCACATCGTTCTCTCACAACATTCAATCGGGTTTGCCCGGAACCGAGTATCCATTCAGGAGAATCAATAATTCCAGACATATTACGAGCATCTTCATCGTGGCTGATCAGGATCACTGGTTCTTTACTTAAATGATCATAAGAACAGGCAAAGCCCTTCCGTCGTATCTGCCTGTCTTTCGAAAGAACAAACCATTCCTTTTCGGGTGTTTGAAAAAAGACCAATGGCATGGTGGCTGCTCTTGAGGGATAACTGACCCGAATGTTATTATTAGTATAATCCTTTACACCCTTTGCCACGGGGTATTCTGAAACCATTTTCTTTACATCAATCCCTTTTATAAGTACCAATACAGTTTTACATTTTTCGGCAGGATGGCTTCCGGATGCCTGTATGGAAATTCTTGAATTCCCCAGATCTTCCAGCGTAAGCCGGATGTTACCTTCAGAAATTAACTGGCCCCCGGCAGCCGAGAGGGTATTGCAATTAATGACTATTTTTTGTTCACCCGGCCTGCTAACTTCCAATTGGGCTTTTGAAGGACAATATATGTTATCCTCTGTGGATAGCCTTACTGCAAATTTCAATCCCCCAAATTCAACATAAGGATCTTTAAAATCATATCCTATGGGTCCAAATTGACCATATATATTACCAGCATACAGGATAAAAAGGATCAATATTGTTAGATGATATTTTATTTTCATGCCTTATAATATCTACGTTTTTACAAAATTCATTCTCTAACCTTGCTGTAAGGCACCAAGCCTTCCGGATTTTGAAAGTAATATGGGAATTGATCCCAGATGGATTGACCTGAAACGACTCTTGGATCTTCTGTTTTTATGAGGTAATCATCCAGAACTTTCGATAGCCTTTTCTTTTCTTCAAGATAAGTATTCTGATCAGCCAGATTATTTAAACAATAAGGATCATCAATAACATCATACAGTTCTTCGAAGGGTCGCCTGGCAGTAGCCAATTCGAATAATGGAATAACACCATTTTCATTCTTGTGCTCCAGTAAGTAGTTCATACTGGGTGACTGGTCGATATCACCAAAGATCCATCCATGCCCGGACTTTTCATCGGGCGATCCTGCCGGCCAACGGTCAGGTTCCAGGTTCCGGATGTACAGAAACTGATAATCCCGTATAGACCGTTGCGGGTAAGGAAGATCACCTTTCCTGCATATCGTATGGCGTTCCTTTCCAGAATAAACATAATTACGTTCCTTATTTATCTTGCCAGAGGATGAGGAATTGAGGATCCCAACCAGGCTTTGCCCAGTCATTTCTGCTGGGGGAGCAATACCTGCAATTTCAAGTAGCGTTGGTGCCAGGTCAGTCAGACTAACAAGTTCTTCAATAATCCGTCCTCCTTCGTTGATACCTTTTGGCCAGCGAATAGCCAGAGGCATATGAATTCCATATTCATAAAGGTTGTTTTTGGCAGCAGGGAATGCCATTCCATTATCGCTTGTAAAAATAATTATAGTATTTTCGAGCAGCTTCTTTTCTTCAAGGGTGTTTATCATTTCCTGAAGGTTCCTATCTACCCACTGAATTTCTAATAAATAATCAGCAATATCCTTTCTAACTTCAGGTACATCTGGGAGGAAACCAGGGACCTCGACATTATCAGGATCGATACCATTTTTCATTCCAGAGTTTAATTCAAAAGCCCGGTGGGGTTCTGAACTGCCAAACCAGAAAAAAAAGGGTTTATCCTCAGGGCATTCTTCTAAAAACTCTTTGAAATTTCCTGCATAATCATTCGGAACCATCTTGTTGGCCGGAGGTGTAAGTTTCTTATCGTTGAACGCCTTACCTAAAGGATTTCTTTCCCAACCATGGACTTTGAAATCGTTGGGAGACCACCCCTTCTGTGTATAACCAATAAAATAACCTTGTTTTTCAAGCAATAAAGGAAAACACATAGCTTCCAGTTCAAGAGGAACCGCGCTGAATAATTGTGCGGCTTCCCCAAGACGCCACATCTCCTGGCCGGTGATAATTGCTGCTCTGGAAGGTGAGCATGAGGGAGAAGCGCAGAACGCATTGCTGAAATATATCCCCTCATGCGCTAAACGATCAAATCCTGGCGTGGAAATGGCCTTTTCACCGGCAAAAGAGGTATGTATCCAGGATTGGTCATCTGAAATACAGAATAGGATACTTGGCTGATCATTTTGGGTTTGTCCTTTATAGCAGGATGAGGTAAATACTAAAAGTATTACAAATACAAAAAGGATGTTTGATCGACCAAATAAATTCATCAGGTTATAACTCTATATTGAAAAATGATCGGAATGTTTTGAAAAAATCTTCAACGAACTAAATTTAAGGATTAATGGATAAAGGCAAAAATAATTTTGTTCTTTGTGAAAATTAAGAATTTAAAGATTCCTGAAAAGACGAATTTTATGAATAGTAAAGTCATTCTTCTGTTCTTACTTTCCTTGCTAGCGATCTTCTCCCAGGCACAGGATAATACAGATAATTTATTTCTCAGAGATCGACTTCAGCCTGTAAATAAGGACAATTTCTTTAAAACTGAAGGATATTTTAACTGGGGGGCATCAATTATCAAGGGAAAGGATGGCAAGTACCATATGTTTTATGCCAGATGGAAGAAAGAATTCTCTTTTTTAGGATGGCTGACACATTCAGAGATAGCCCATGCTGTTTCAAAAACACCTTATGGCCCCTGGAAATATAAGAATACGGTACTAAAAGGCAGAGGAAAAGACCATTGGGATGCTATTACTGCTCATAATCCAAAAATTAAATTTTTCGAAGGAAAATACTACCTGTACTATATTTCAACCAATATGGGCAGGCAGGAATATAATGAAGAAGACCTGATTGAAAC
>CAYMFU010000351.1:0-3369 GCA_964389805.1 uncultured Roseivirgaceae bacterium
ATCCCTGTTGGTGGAAGTAACGATGATTTTGTGCTTGATGAGCTAGCCCCAGAAATTGAAATGTACCTGGAAGACACTACATTTATTTATGGTGAACTAACCAGTGACCATCCCAGGTTGATAGCCCATCTTTACGACGAAAGCGGCATTAATATCACTCAAAGTGAAATCAGCCAGGGGATTGTAGCTTCTATTGATGACGAAATGGATTATACACTTAACAATTTCTATAAAGCTGACATCGATGATTATCGTAGTGGTACCCTGAGATATCAGTTTACAGAACTTGAGGAAGGTCAGCATTATGTGACCTTGAGAGTTTGGGATACTCATAATAATATGGCAGAGGGATACCTGGAATTTATTGTTGGCGAAAGCCATGAGCTGGTCACAAAAAATCTATTGAATTATCCGAATCCATTCCGTGACGAAACCACCTTCTCTTTTGAGCACAATCGATCTGGTCAAGACCTTGAGATTATCATTCAGATATATGCCAGGAACGGTAGCCTCGTTCGGGTTATTGAAGGAGTAACCGTTAATAGTGAATTCAGGGTGAACGACATCAAATGGGATGGGCGGGGAGGTTCAGGCAAAAAACTAGAGTCGGGAATATACATTTATCGTGTAAATATTCGTTCTTTAGTAGATGGTGCAAAAAATGAAGATTTCAAAAAACTAGTAATAATTAATTAATTATCTTTGCGGTTAAACATATTCATTTAATGATCAAGTATTTAAGATTGTGTTTTGGATTGATTGCTTTTTTATTATTGAGTAATTCATCTTTCAGTCAGAACACAGCGATATTAGCGGGACAGGATACATCGAGGAGGGTTATTACCACAGCAGTTCCATTTCTGACCATTGCCCCTGATGCAAGGGGTGGCGGTTTAGGCGACACAGGTGCTGCGACATCTCCTGATGCGGCATCGGGACATTGGAATGCTGCAAAGTTTGCATTTATGGAGAATGACTATGGCTTTTCATTGTCGTACACTCCATGGTTGGGAAATATCATTAATGATATGTCTATTTCTTACCTTTCGGGTTACTATAAAATTAACCGGGAAAGGGCTGTTGCCATGTCAATGCGTTATTTTGACCTTGGTGAAATTACATTTACAGATATTCTGGGTTCGAACATAGGACAGTTTAATCCCAGGGAATTTGCCCTGGATGCTACCTATGCGCAGATGTTATCTGAGAAGATGAGCCTTGGTGTATCTATAAGATATATAAATTCCAATCTTACAGGGAATGCCTGGAACAGCACCAACAACGCACAGGTAGGACAAAGTGTTGCCGCTGACATCGCCTGGTATTATAAGCAGGACCTTTTATTAAGCGGGAACAACTCAAATATTGCTGTGGGTGTTGCTATTACCAATATTGGGGCGAAGATGACTTATTCTGATGACAACAATAAGGAATTCATACCAACCAATTTCAGAACAGGTGTGAATTTCACAACAAGTCTTAATCCACAAAATCATTTGTCATTTATTTTCGATTTCAACAAACTCATGGTCCCCACACCACCAGTTTATGAGATTGATGAAGATGGAGCTATCGTTACAGATCCAAATGGAAACCCTGTTATTAAGAGGGGTAAAGATCCCAACAGGTCATTGTTGAATGCCATGTTTACTTCATGGTATGATGCTCCTGATGGATTTTCAGAAGAAATGAAAGAATTCATGCTTGCTTTTGGAATGGAATACTGGTACAATGACCTTTTTTCATTGAGGGCAGGATATTTCTATGAAAATAAATTCAAGGGGAACAGGCAATTCTTCACTATGGGTCTGGGATTTCGTTATAAGGTATTTGGAGTTGATTTTGCATATTTAATACCAACGGACTCGAACAATCCGTTGGCTAATACACTGAGGTTCTCATTATTGTTTAATTTCGACACTTATAAACAAAACGATTCTATTACTGACGACAATAATTAATGCTTGATAGAACGACGCCTCCTGCCGCAGAGAGGATCTCCAGTTTGAATTTTACAAAAGCTAAAACCATTACTTTTTCCAATGGTATACCCATTCATATAATTCATTCGGATCAGCATGATATTTTACGTCTTGAAATTATTTTGAAATCGGGGAGATGGTTTGAATCAAACATAGGATCTGCATATTTCACTTCACAGATGCTGTTAGAAGGGACATCTGGAAAATCTTCAAAAGAACTTGCGGATATCTTTGAATTTCATGGCGCTCATGTCAGTATAGATTCTGGAATCGATTACAACACTTTTGTTGTCTACACCCTGAGTTCAAAGCTGGTCGAGATAATTGATATAATAAGTCAATGTCTTATGGATTCTGTTTTCCCAGAAGATGAGCTTAATATTTTGAAAGATATTCAAAAGCAGCAGCTCAGGATCAATAACGAAAAAAACAGTTATGTTGCAGGGAAGGAGATTCGGAAATTATTATTTGGCAATACACATCCATACGGAAGATCAATGGAAATTGAATACTTGGATGATCGATTGAATGCAGATCTTCTGAGGCATTATTACCGGGATAACTTATTAAATGGTATTGAGATAATTATTTCAGGAAATGTACCAGATCAATTAATTTCAAGCCTCGAGGTATTGAAAATACCACCAGCAGATCGGGGCAAATGGATGGCCCATGAGTTTGATGACATTGCAAAATCAGAAACGATCATTGAGAAATCTGATAGCCTACAATCTTCAATCAGATTGGGGCGAAGGATTATTAACAAATCCCATGAAGATTTCATAGGATTGATCATATTGAATGAATTATTCGGGGGATTTTTTGGTTCCCGCCTTATGAAGAATATCCGGGAGGAAAAGGGTTATACCTATGGCATTCATTCCAGCATCGTCAGCCATATTCACGACAGTATCTGGGTAATCGGTACAGATGTGAAAAAGGAATTTGTAAGCGATACAATAGACCAGGTATTATTTGAAATGGAACGTTTAAGGAATGATCTGATAGGACAGGAAGAATTGAATTTAGTTAAGAACTACATGCTCGGGAATTTCATATCAAGTCTTGAGACATCTTTTGCCCTGGCGGATAAGTTTAAAAACATTCATTTTTTTAGGCAGGACTATAGTTTTTATGATCGATACATTGATACGGTTAATACCATTACACCTCAGAAACTCCAGGATTTAGCCCACCGGTATCTGGTAAAGGAAAATTTCAAAAAAGTGGTAATAGGGTAGGAAGAAAACAAAAAAAAATCCCGCTAATAGCGGGATTAATAAGAAACTGGCAACGACTTACTCTCCCACATTTTACTGCAGTACCATCAGCGCGGGCGGGCTTAACTTCTCTGTTCGGAAAGGGAAGAGGTGGACCCCACCGCCAT
>CAYMFU010000352.1:0-3642 GCA_964389805.1 uncultured Roseivirgaceae bacterium
GCTATAGGCGATTGGATGTATAAGGTTGTAGCTGGACTCGATATTGGAAAAGCAGGATACAAACATATCTTAATTCAACCTCAGCCTGATAGTCGCCTAAAATATGCTAAAGCTTCTTTAGAGAGTGTGCATGGGCCAATCCTGTCGGAATGGAAAATTGAAGGTGGCCATTTATTTGTTACTGCAGAAATTCCGCCAAATACTACAGCGACAATAAAGCTGCCTAAAACATCTATCAACAAAGTTATAGATTTAGCTTCCGGGAAAAATATCACGGAAGTTTATAAGAATATTTCCAGGATAGGTCAAGATGTTGCCATTGAAGTAGGCTCGGGAACCTATAGTTTTGAATACGCAACCAGTATCGCTGTTGTTCCGGAAGAAGGGGATGTGAATAAACTGAAATCATTATTACAGAAATTAGAAAATGAAGAGGATAACATCTTACTTAAGCGCCATTTTGCATCGGTGAGGCTTATGATGGATGACACTACGCATGATATACCCTGGACAAAACAAGATAACATTTGGGCTTCTCAAGTATTGAATTTTTTTCAAAACGAAGGTGCCACATGGGAAACCTATTCGGATGGCCCAAGACCATTGATCATAAGCTTTAAATCACCTTCTGATGGGAAAAATACATTTTTCTGGTTGTTTCTGCCTGAAGATTTCAATTCTGACAACCAGGATTATTCCTTTTATATGGAGCTTCATGGTAGTGGTGGAGGGAAAAATAACAATCCCAGGAATATGTTGTTCCGGCCGCTCCAGCCAGAAGTCAAAGGTGTAACAAACCAGGGGTATAGAAAAGAAGGACTTTATATATATCCCTGGGGAAGAGGAGACAAAGGGTATAGAGAGCAATCTGAAAAAGACATTATGGAGTGCCTTGATCATTTTGACAAACTTTTTAAAACGGATAAATCAAGACAATACCTTTATGGTTTTTCAATGGGTGGTGGGGGGACTTTCCGTATAGCACAGAAAACCATGGATAGATGGTCAGCCATTGGAATATATTCAGGTGCCCTAAGAAATGTCACCGAAGAAGAGGCCAGGAAGTTTAAGGAAATGCCTGTATGGATTGTGTGGGGAGAAAAAGAGTGGCTGGCTGATGGCAACAGAAAACTAAAAGATTATCTACTTGAAGCAGGCGCTGAAGTGAAATGGGCTGAAGTAAAAGGTGTTGGCCATTCTTATCTTACTGAATGCCAGGATGAATTGATGGATTGGTTTCTCGAACAGAAAAAATAAATTGGTATCTCATAAAACCTGAAAGATTTTAACTTTCTCATTTTTGCCCTTAATCGCAACCTCATCCAAGGGATTGGTAGAAATTATATCCCTGGTTTTATCGTATATAGCCTGGCTTATCAGTATCGCATTGGGCAAGTTCTTGGTTAATGATTCAATACGTTTAGCAGTATTTACTGCGTCCCCTGTTATTGAGTAGGATAGCCTGTCGTCAGAACCCAGGTTACCTGCAACAATTGGTCCATAATGGATCCCAATACCTATTACGATGTTTTCTTTGATAATGCTCCTTAAACTCTCACTTATATCTTCAAGTTTATGTACCATTTCTAAAGCGCATTTTACCGCTGAAGTCTCAGGTTCGGGTATAGGTAGTGGGGCTCCAAAAGACACAAATATCTCATCACCAACGAATTGGTTGATCACACCATTATGTTTATTGATCACCTCTGACATCGTTGAATAATACACATTCAACAGATGAACCACTTGAGTTGGCAATAATCTTTCTGCTATAGGAGTAAAACTCCTGATATCACAAAACAGAAGAGCAGCTTCCAGCTTTTCTCCCTGTCGGATCTCCTCATCCTTTTGTTTAAGCGCTTTGTTTACAACAGGTTCAGGCACATATTTCTTAAAGAGATTGAGCGTTTTGGTTTGCCTTTTGATTAATTTACTGAGCTTCTTATTCGTCTTTTCAATTTCTTTAAGTCTTAATTTGTCGATCTCCACTGACTCATGAAGCTTGTTTTCAGTCAGAACCATCTGGGTTACATCCTTTTGTACCGCCAGGTATTGATGAATTTTACCCATTGTGTTTTTAATAGGAACAATAGACCAATCCATATAAAACTCTGAGCCGTCTCTTCGGTAGTTTATCGTCTTTCCACTCCAAATTCCACCTGATTCCAAGGTATCTTTCAAATCATTGAATATCGTGTAATCAGTATCTGGGCCCTGCAAAACTCTAGGACTCTTACCAATGATCTCCTTTCGGTCCCAACCAGTCATTTTTTCAAAAG
Source organism: uncultured Roseivirgaceae bacterium (assembly GCA_964389805.1). Taxonomy (GTDB): domain Bacteria; phylum Bacteroidota; class Bacteroidia; order Cytophagales; family Cyclobacteriaceae; genus JAGTVG01. The sequence continues at coordinate 2,280 of CAYMFU010000352.1, forward strand.
CCTTATTTACATAGATAATATTAGGGCCAGGAGCATTTAGTTCAGCATCCGTTATCAATATGCTCTCAGCCATGGATTCCAGCATAATAGCTGTATCAATACTATGTTTATTTTGCAGATTCATTAATTTTCTAATATACTTAATTATGTCTTGATTTCTAAATATAGATTCAATTGAAATTATCTGGCGGTGATCAGAAGAATATATATTTCAATAGGAATAAAAAGAGGCCCGAAATCGGATTCCGGGCCTGAGATACATTTTATTTATAACACAAAAATGTTCCTTATCCCGGTCGAGCCAGGATAATACACCTTTCTTAGTTCGCCTGATAAGAGGTCATTTTGTTTTCATCCGAGCGATAATATACCTGCCCGGTGATATCATCGACCGCATAAATGGGTTCCCTGTCTTTTCCAAGACTTATCCTGCCGTCTACTTTGCCACTGGTCTTGCTGACTTTCAGCAATTCAATTCCATTTGGTTGCTTCGACATGATGAACATGAAATCCCTGCCACTTTGTGTAGCTTTAAACCTGGCATTAGCCATTTTAAATGCCTGAACTGCATAGTCTGATGCCTGATCACCCAGGTCTCCATATGCATTACCTATTTCATTAACAACTTCCCCGGCCAGGGCGTCTTCCTGCCTCACATCGTCTTCAACAGAGGCCATTACTCCTGAAACATAATATGATGTTGCACCTATATAGGCGCCTCTGATCGCTTCCGCATATAACAAGGCTCGCTTCCAGCCCGGTTCCTTAGGTGCAGGATAATATTCCTGGAACTTTACGGTTCCATCGAATCCGAATTTCGCTACGTTCTGGTCTGAATGTATGAATATGCCATCTTCCAGAACTTCCAGATTTCTCGGTGATTCACCGCCCATGAATTTTAACTGGAAATCAGATAGTTCACTTACTTTTTCAGTTTGTTCATCAACGACCTTTAATGTCCTGGATTTGGTATCAAATGCATAGATTTTCCCATCATACTGGGCTGTTAAATGTGGTGTCGTCTGAATGCTTTTTGACCATTTTAGTGTACCTGACTTAGGATCCAGGATATTCATGGATTCCGTTGTGATATATAAAATACCACTTGAAAGAGGCACAATTCCTACTACATATCCATCAACTTTCACAGGCTTTTCAAAAGTTATAAGCCCTGCAGAAGGATCCAAATAATTTAAGAAATTGTTACTGGAGGTCTGAGATACCAGAAGAATGCCATCCCCGGCATCGAGGTAATCATAGATACCTCCTTTAATGGGTATTCCTTTCCCCTTTTTACCCCATAGGCCCTGCTTGGTCTTATAATCAAACAGGTTGATCTTTGTCCTGTTCCCGTCATCAGGAA